>JAQRMW010000234.1 GCA_028599075.1 Urechidicola sp.
GCTTTAAAATTTGTCTAAATTTCTTCTCAGAAATTCGGGAACGGAAAATATACTTGTTCTTCATTGTTTCTCAATAATTTACAAAGATATAAATTTCCCTAAACTATCTTGAACCAAAAATAAATATATATTAATAAAAATGAGAATGCGAAACAATAACGCAGCAACTTCAAATTTTTAACAGCAATCACCTTGCGATTGACCTAAAAATCAAACTTCCAATCAAACACATCTGTTCGTAAACCAATATTTACCCAAGTAGTATTTGTTTTATCAAAAGTTGAGGTTGGGTTTTCTGGATTAAAGTTGCGGTAAGTAAATCCTCCAAAGATTTTTAAGTTTACTGCAGGATTTACTAGATAACCAACTTGTAAATCGCCTATAAAAATATTGGTGGTATTTCCCTGCCCTATTTCATTACCATAATCACTTCCGCGATCATCATAATTTTGATAAATATCGCCTCCATAACTTACAGGGTCGCCAGCTATATCAAAGCCTTTTTTACCTGCAACAATTTTAGCGTTGGCAAACCAACGGTCTTTGGTATAATGCCCAATCAATATAAACTCTCTAAAGTTAGACCCCCATAGATGCGCCATTGATTGATTATTATGTCCGTAGTTTAAAATAATCTCATTATGCGAATAGGTATAAGGGCGCACAGCATTAAACTCTGCCTGTAAATGCAAATTATCTACCCCAAAAGCATGGTGGTATTTTGCTCCAATTTGGAAACCGTTTTTATTTCCCCAATAACCATTACCAGAAAAAATTTCATCGGTAGAAAACTCATCAATCATTAATTGTGTGTACATCGAAAAATGATCGTTAAACTTGTATTTTCCACTCAAACCAATAATAGCATTCCCTCCTCTAGAGCCTGTTGAGAATTCTATAGCTCTATAAAATATAATAGGATTTAGGTAATTGACATCAAAACCTCTATCATTAGAATCTTCCCAAATAACAGATTCGAACAATCCTATATTTAATTTTTTTGTAACATTCCAACTCAAATAATGTGTTGCCATATATTTGGTTCTAAACACCCCATCATTTGTAACTTCTGGGCGAACATCTCTTAACCACAACCACGTATTTGTATATTTAATTTTCCAAAATGTTGTGTTGATTTTAAAGAATGGATACGGAGAAGCGGCATCTGACATAAACATAGAACGGTAACCATCACCTATAAAATTTTTGCCATGACCAAACTGAAAATTGAATGTCTTGTTTGGCGAATACGATAAATATGCCTCTGCAACTGGGTAGTCATAAGCTCCTTCTCCAAACTCCTTAGCAATACCTCGTCCAGGTATAATTGCCGGATTACCACCTGCTGGTGCAATAGATTCTGCATACTGATTTACATATTCGGCAAAACGCCCTTGGCTCTCATAAAGCATGGTATAAAAACTTAGCTTCTTACCAATAGCTCCTTGAATTTGAAGAGCTCGTGTGTTATTGTAGGTGTAATCTATATCAGAATTGTCTTTACCAATTTGTAAATCAACAATCGGGTCTATTGTAAACCAAAATCCTTTTCCTTGAATTTGGACCATGTGCTCATTCAATAATTTTCTGCCCCACCAACCCGTTTTATCTTTCATCAAACTTGCTTTTTGCGCATCCAAATCTACATACTCCATCACCTCACTATACACATATGGTTTCGATGCTGTGTGCGAATTTCCTGCTCGATTGTAGTAATAATCCAAAGCTGCATATTGCTGATGTGTATATGGTATATTCAACACACTATGGTGCTCTAATAGTTCTAATGAATCTGGTTTTATCAAACCTAAATCTTCATTTTTGTCTTTTGCATAATAAGTGTTTGTAAGTCGCTCTTCAACTAAAGGTTCTGCTTGATTATTTAATCCTAATGGGAATTTAATAGGCAACACAAATTGCATTTCTACATTGTGATTGTTGAATTTTGCCGGAGTAATTTGTGGTAGTTCTTCAAAAACCCTTACAAGCTCTGCCTCTAATTCTTTATATGGTGTGTTGACATATAAGGCTTTAAAGTTACCTTCTTTTGTTACATAAAAAACAACATTTGCGGTGCCTGTAAAATTATCTTCTTCTAAAACTTTCGGAATATTAATTGCGTCTACAATTGCAGAGGTTACGTTAGACTTAAAACAAACTTTTAAAGAATCGTTATCAATATCTTCGCAACCTATATAGACAGGATATTTTTCTGTTTGTGAAAAAGCACAGATTGTAATAAATAGTAAAAGTGGGGTTAGTATGTTTTTCATCTGTTAGGTTAATCTTCTTAATATCACGTAATTTTTGTGACTTTATTGTCTTTTAGTTGATACTTTTCTTTACTCTCTTTACACGTTGCAAAACTGGTAGAATCAAATTCTAATCGATGTCCATATTCGCTCACCCACCCAATTCGTTTTGACGGATTACCAACCACTAAAGCATATGCATCAATATCTTTAGTAACTACTGCTCCTGCTCCAATCAAAGAAAATTCTCCTATTGTATTCCCGCAAATAATGGTAGCATTAGCACCTATACTAGCTCCTTTTTTAACAAGTGTTGTTTTGAATTCATCTTTACGGATAATCGCAGATCTTGGGTTTACAATATTGGTAAACACCATTGATGGTCCTAAGAAAACATCATCCTCACAAATTACACCTGTATAAATCGATACATTATTTTGAATTTTTACATTGTTACCCAAAACAACTTTTGGGGATATCACCACATTTTGACCAAGGTTACATTTTTCGCCAATAATACTATCAGACATTATATGGCTAAAATGCCAAATTTTAGTGCCGTCACCAATCTTGCAATTATCATCAATAACTGAAGTTTCGTGTGCAAAATAGGAGTTTGTAATCATAAGTAATTGTATCTAAACTTTTGTGGGGTGCCACGTTGTTTTTACCTCTTGTGACTTCTCAATCATATATGGAGATTCACAATCAGCATCTAACCAATCATTTTTTTTGTGAAAAATTGTACGTTTTAAATTGTTACTCGCCAATTCATTTATAGTGGTTATTGCTTTTTGATCTTGTCCGCAATAAACAATTGCATTCACATCCATATGCGATGCCATATGACTTACAAGTTCATCCGCATTTCCTGTTAAAATATTGACGACACCTCCTGGTACATCAGAAGAGTTTAATACCTCTGCAAAAGAAATTGCCGATAATGGTTTTATTTCAGATGCCAAAACTATAACTGTATTTCCACCAACAATTGCTGGAGCAACAACAGAAACCAAGCCTAACAATCCTTGATTTTCTGGAGCTATCATTGCCACAATACCCATTGGTTCTAAACAAGAAAAGTTAAAGTGCGCACTAGAAACTGGGTTTACAGTACTAAAAAATTGTTGGTACTTATCGCTCCATCCTGCATAATAAACTAAACGGTCAATAGCAGTATCAACTTCTAATTGAGCGCTTTTTTCGGTAGACCCTTGAGTTATTAATTCAGCAACAAACTGTGCGCGTCTTCCTTCTAGCATTTCGGCAATGCGATATAAAATTTGACCTTTATTCATCGCTGTTGCATTTGCCCAAGACTTTTGAGCTTTACGTGCAATGACCACGGCATTCCTAAAATCCTTACGAGATGCCAAACACATATTGGCTACAAAATTTCCTTTTTTATCATTTACAGCATAATATCTTCCAGATTCTGTTCTAGGAAATTTTCCGCCTATATATAATTTATACGTTTTATGTATGTCTATTCTGCTCATAATTTTTTAATCAAATTTTACATATCCTCGCAAACCGTGTAAACCACCTTCGCGACCAAATCCGCTTTCTTTATAACCACCAAATGGCGATGTTGGATCAAACTTATTAAAAGTATTTCCCCAAACTACCCCCGCATTTAAGCGTTGGGTTAGATTAAATATTTTTGACCCTTTTTGTGTCCATACACCGGCTGATAAACCAAACGGAGTGTTGTTTGCTTTTTCAACAACTTCATCAATTGTTCTAAAAGTTTGAACTGCTAATACGGGTCCAAAAATTTCTTCTTGTACAATTCTGTGTGATTGCGAAACATTTAAAAACAACGTTGGTGCACACCAATTTCCATTTTTTGGAAACTTACAATTAGGTTGATAAATCTCTCCGCCTTCATTCAATCCAATTTTGATATAATCTTTAATGGTCTTTAACTGTTTTGCTGAATTGATTGCTCCGATATCTGTATTTTTATCTAGAGGATTGCCTACAATCAAAGTTTCCATTCTGCTTTTTAGTTTTTGTATTACCACATCAGCAACTGATTCTTGTACAAACAATCTCGATCCTGCGCAACACACATGTCCTTGATTAAAGAAAATAGCATTTACAATTCCTTCAACTGCTTGGTCGATTGCTGCATCTTCAAAAATGATATTTGCCCCTTTGCCTCCTAGTTCTAAGGTTAACTTTTTAGCAGTTCCTGCTGTAGCTTTTTGGATATATTTCCCAACACCTGTTGATCCTGTAAAAGCAATTTTATCAACATCTGGGTGATTAACAATTGCTGCTCCTGTTTCTCCTGCCCCAGTTACAATATTCACGACACCCTTAGGCAAACCACTTTCTTCAATGATTTCTGCCAATTTTAAGGCAGTCAACGAAGTTGTTTCTGCGGGTTTTAAAACCACTGTATTTCCTGTTGCCAATGCTGGAGCAATTTTCCAAGCTGCCATCAATAATGGAAAGTTCCATGGAATGATTTGACCTGCTACTCCAACTGGTTTTACTTTTCTGTTTGGGAAAGCATATTCTAATTTATCTGCCCATCCAGCATAATAAAAGAAATGACTTGCCGCAAGCGGGATATCAATATCTCTAGATTCTCTAATTGGTTTGCCGCCATCTAATGATTCAATCACTGCAAATTCACGTGCTCTTTCTTGAATCAATCGTGCGATTCTAAAAATGTATTTTCCGCGTTCTTTACCTGGTAATTTAGACCAAGAAGTAAATGCTTTGTTAGCAGCAGCTACTGCTTTGTCAATATCATCAGAAGAAGCTTCGGCAATACTTGCTATCTTTTTTTGGTTAGATGGATCAATGGTATCGAAGTATTTCTTTTTTGATGGCTTTACAAATTCACCATCAATAAATAATTCGTATTGCTTTTTAATTTTGATATGATCTGTGCTCTCAGGAGCATCAGCATACGCCCAAGTTGCTTTGAATATATTTTTGTCTTTACTCATAATTAATCTTTTGAAAAATAATCTGCTGACTGATACATCCCTGTTTCAGCTTTTACCAATTGCATTAAAATATCGTTGGCCAAACTACTAGCACCAAATCTGAAATATTCTTTATTCATCCATTTTTCTCCCAACATTTCATTCAGCATTACCAAATATTGCAATGCTATTTTTGATGTTGAAATGCCTCCTGCGGGTTTCATCCCAATCATCTTTCCTGTTTTTAAATAGAAATCTTTAATAGCGTCGAACATCACATAAGTAACTTGCATGGTAGCGGCAGGTTGAATTTTACCTGTAGATGTTTTTATAAAATCAGCACCAGCATACATGGCTATTTCACTTGCTTTTCTAACATTATCTAAGGTATCTAACTCACCTGTTTCTAAAATTACTTTTAAATGTGCTTTGCCACAGGCTTTTTTTACTGCAACGATCTCGTCATAAACATATTGGTAATTTCCGGTGAGAAACTCACCTCTAGAAATGACCATATCTATTTCATCAGCTCCTTGTTCAACAGCATATTTTGTGTCATCTAACTTTACTTGAAGTTTTGAGTTTCCGCTAGGAAACGCTGTTGCTACAGATGCAGCTTGAATTCCGCTTCCTTTCAAAGCTTCTTTAGCAATTGCTACATAAGTTGGATATACACAGATAGCGGCAACAGTTGGAATATCTTTTAATGTATCATGCGAGTGCATGGCTTTATAGCAAAGCTGTTGCACCTTCCCTTTAGTGTCTTTTCCTTCTAAAGTTGTTAAGTCAATCATACTTAAAGCGAGTTTTAAGCCCTCAACTTTAGCTGATTTTTTTATACTTCGAGACTGAAATCTGCTAATGCGTTCATTAACCCCAACAGTATCGTAAGTTGGTAAATTATTTAAATTTGGTAACATTCAATTTTTATTATAAAATCAAATGTACAAATTATTACAATGCTTTGTTATTATTGAAACTCAAAAAGTTATTCACTAGAATTATGTTTGATAAGGAGGGCTGTTTGTTAATAACAAAAAGCACCTTATTTACTAAGATGCTTCTTAAATTAATCGATGTTTCTTGTCTATTGAACATTAAATGATATTGGAACCATATAAGATACATTTACAGGCTTACCATTTTTCTTTCCAGGTGTCATTTTGGGTAATAAATTCACAACGCGTTTTCCTTCTTTTTCTAGGCTTTTATGATTAGCTCTTGCTCCTATTATTTCGATATCTCCAGATTTGGTAATTACAAATTGTACATGAATTCTTTGCTTACCAGATGGTAAACCTATTTTTGAAGCTATATCAGTATTGAATTTTCTACTAATAAATTTTCCAATCTTCTTTTCAAAACAAGCTTTCTTCTGGGCTCTAGTCCCTTTTTCACATCCTGGGTAAATTGGGACTTCTGGAACAGTAGTAATGAATTCTAATTTTTCTTCTTCTGGCTCTACAGTCACAAAGGTTGGCTCTTTGTCAATTATAGGTTTATCATCAGTTGGCTCAAGAATTAAAGGAGTTTCTTTCTCTTCTTTAACTGACTCTTCACTTTTCTTAAAATTTTCAAGTGAAGTAGGTTTTGGAAGTGCTTTTTGCTTTACAACTTCTCGTTCAATTTCGATTACTTCGTAAGGGGTATACACAACATCGTCAGAAGTATAGGATACTACTTTATTTGGAATGTAATTCTGAATTTCTGTCTTATACTCAAAAAAGGCATAGACAATTGCTAAGGTGAGTACAAGCCCTAATTGCATGAACAATCCGGAACTTTTTTGTAACTTGATGGTCTGTTTTTTTGTTTTCATGTTATATTAATTTAGACGTTAAAATCATGTTAACTTCAAGAAACATACCAAAAAAAGAGTCCGCCTAGGCGGACTCTTTGATATCTTATTTGGGATTCTTATCTAATTTCAAAAGTAATTGGAAGCATATAAGTAACATTAGCAGGTCTTCCTCTTTGTTTGCCAGGAATCATTTTTGGCAATAAGCTTACTACCCTTTTTGCTTCTTTTTCTAATCTTTTATGCGGAGCTCTTGCGCCAAGAATTTCAATAGTACCTTTTTTTGTAATCCTAAATTGGATATAGATTTTTTGTTTTCCTGGTGGCAATCCTAAATCACTTGCTAAATTGGTGTCAAAATTTTTAGCCACAAGTTTTTGAATCCCTTAACTTAAACAATCTTTTTTTGCTTTTTTACCTTTTTCTTTTTCGCAACCAGGATATACTGGTACATCTTCAATAATTGCAAATGGAACATCTTCAACAAATTCTTCTTCTTGCTCTACCTCAACAATGTTAACTATCTCAGCAACTTCTATTCTTTCAGATTCGTCTGTTTCTGTAGTTTCTAGAATCGCTTCTTCAACATCTACAACATCTTCTACAACCTCAATTAATTCTGGAGCAGCATTTTGTGGTGGTGGTGGTGGTAGATTTTGTTCTATTTCAATTTCTAGCACCTCCTTCTCTTCTTCAAAATCAGTATTTGAAATAATTTCTAGGCCTTTACTTGTAGTTTCGTAAACTTTATACTCTAAGGCAACATAAACCACCAACATAGTTAATACAAGCCCAAACAATCGAAATAACTTTGTGTATTTTTCTAAATCTGCAGTATTTGATTTTTTAATTTCCATACCCAAGAATTTACACTATGAAGGTATGATAAGTATTTAACAATTAACATGATAAAAATCAGTCTTGTTGATTATTCTTTTATTTCAAAATATTTGTGTAATTCTACTCATTAATTTAAATAAAAAAAGACCGCAATATGCGGTCTTTTTAATAATTATATTTTTTTGAAATTACTCTACATTGAAAGAAATTGGCAACATATAAGTTACGTTTACTGGACGTCCTCTTTGTTTACCTGGAGTCATTTTTGGCAACATGTTTACAACTCTTTTTGCTTCTTTTTCTAATCTTTTGTGTGGAGCTCTTGCACCAAGAATTTCAATTCCTCCTGTTTTTGTAATTCTAAATTGGATATATATTTTTTGTTTTCCTGGTGGCAAACCTAAATCACTTGCTAAATCTGCATTGAATTTACGTCCTATGAATTTATTTAAAGATCTATTTAAACAATCTTTTTTTGCTTTTTTACCTTTTTCTTTTTCACAACCAGGATATACTGGAACATCCTCAATAATTGCGAAAGGCACATCTTCGTCAAAATCTTCTTCTTCTTCAACCTCAATAATTTCCTCAACCTCTACACTTTCGTTTTCATCAGTTTCTGTAGATTCTATAATTGTTTCTTCTACTTCTTCTTCATCTTCAACAATCTCAATTACTTCTGGAGCTGGTGGTGGTGGTGGTGGTGGAGTTGTAATAACCTCTATTTCAAAATCTTCTACTTCTTCTTCTAATTCATGCTCAGATGATACAACTTCTAATCCTTGACTTACTCTTTCGTAAGTTTTATGTTCAATAGCTAAATATACCGTCAATAAAGACAATACCAATCCTAATTGAAAAAATATTCTTGTGTATCCTTCTAAATCTGCCTTAGGGCTTTTTTTAATTTCCATTCTAAAAAAAATTATAGTGTGCTAATTTAATAATTATAAACTGACTTATGCAAAAAAATATTGTTAAATCCTCTTATACACTTTTAACAAATAGCTAAATGAACTCAGGGCTAATAGAATGCCAACTGTATTTGCAATTACATCATAATAATCCATTGCTCTATTTTGGGTAAGTGTTTCTTGTAAAATTTCTAATATTACTCCAAATATAAAAACAACCACTGCTATTAGCAATTTACTCCTAAGCTCTTGATGAGATTTTTTAATTGCAAAAAACCAACTCAATGTTAAAGTAACATATGCAAGGCTATGCAAAAATTTATCAGAAACTGAAATTTTTACAGGTAAGTGTTTTAAAGATGATAAGCTTAAATATATAATAATTGCTGTTAGAGCAAATGAAATAAAGTAAGCATTACGCTCCAATAATTTCTTTATAGCTATCAGCATTTAAAAGGTCTTCTACTTGAGACATGTCAGAAATTTTTATTTTAATCATCCATCCTTTTCCGTATGGATCAGCATTTACTACTTCTGGTTCGTCTTCTAATTCTTCATTAAATTCTACTACTTCTCCGGCCAACGGCATAAATAAATCAGAAACTGTTTTAACTGCTTCTACAGATCCAAAAACTTCATCTTTATCTAATTCATCATCTACAGTATCAACATCTACATATACTATATCTCCCAATTCACTTTGAGCAAAATGTGTTATTCCAATAGTTGCAATGTCTCCATCAATACGAATCCATTCGTGGTCTTTGGTGTATTTTAATTCAGCAGGTATGCTCATAATTTATATAATTAAGATTTCTTACAAATTTAATGAAAAAGATAGATGCTATCCAACATTTACAAAAATAAAATTGGATTAAAGTTTTCACTAAAAAGATAATTATTGTCAGAGTAATTTTAGTTGCCTAAGTTGTATCGAATGATAATCCCTGTACTGAATGAGTTTCTTGGGAATGAAGTTGAAACTGCATAACGCGATGAGTTTTGATCGTAATAAAAAGATGCTGTTAAACTTCTACTTAAAGCATAGTCTGCTAAAAATTTAAGAGAAAATAATTTTTGACCACCGGTAACTTGATCATTGTCTTCGTCTATATCTCTAATTAAAGTAGTGTTATCTCTCAAACTTAAGTCAGCCCTAATAGTTAAATCACCATTAACGGTTTGGTTTTTATCGTTGAATTTAAACTTGAATTTTACATTTTTAATACGATAGCCTGCACCTACTATATATTCTGTACCTGCAATTTCTGTCAATGTATTGTTATTGAAATTTAGGTTAAGCATTCTATCTTTTCTAACCTCAGCTTTTAATGAAAGTGAATTTCTCATTTTAAAATCTACTTTGGCAAGAGGCGAAAATTCCTCAATAACATTCACTGCCGAAAACAATCTATCGTTATAATAGTTACCAGCAATATCGGTTGTTGCATAAGGATCATCTACATCGTACAACAAGTTATTGGTGTAATTATTTATAGAATACAACGAACGGTAGCCATGAGAAACCGTAAAACTCTGGAAATTTTTCTTAAACCATTTCATTCGCATTAGCCCTTTATAGGTCAATGTCCAATTAGGTAATGGCATATCTCTAAAAGCGCTTGTTCTTACTGAGTTTACACTCTTGCCTGAATAAGCAGCTACAAAGGCAGGTAACATAACTTGTTGGCTGTTTACTCCAAATCCTCCAATCAAAGCTCCATCAGCTTCTGCATCTTCAAACAATCGTTGTGAAATAACAGTACGATTGTCTTTAAATTCTTGAAACAATTTATCAGCATCGCCACCAAAAGCAGTTCTAATCATATTAAAGCTCATACTAAAGTTACCCATTTCAGAAACTGGGTTGTCTAATAGTATAGGATCGGGGTTTATTCTAACACCGTTAACTTCAGCAAGATCATTTACAACATCAATTTGTTGAACTACGTTTTTAGTATAGGTTTTTGTTGCAGATACTTCGATATCTAAATCTCTAACCGGACTTATATTTACAAAAATATCGAACTTATTAAAGTGCGTTTGAGAATAGGTACGGTTGTAATAGTCCTCATCAGGGTCACCATTTGGATTATTAATGTTTCTAGAAACCAACCATCCGTTTTCCAAAGCTCTATTTCTAATATCTATCTGACTTCCAAAAACAAATCCGAAGCTTGGTGCTGAACTTCCTGAGTAATTATCTAATCCTAAAAATCCTGTTTGTGGAATAAATCCACCTACAAAAATACCATTTCGCTCGCTATAGGTAACACGTGTTTTTTTAATCATCATTAAAACATCTAAAGATGCTTTACCAATCTTATTTCCTTTTTTCTTAGTAGCTGGTAATTGTTTTGTAATTGCGTTACCATCTTCATCTTTTTCTCCTGTTTTTACAACTTTTCCCGGAACTGTTCTTTTTGTAAATAATTTGGTCAATCCAGAATTTCTATACAATCTTTCAAAATCTGCATCGACAGATAAATTATGTGTATTAGAATTTTGAATGGTATTACCAATTCTATCTACATAAGATAAAGATGCCGACTGCCAATCATAATCTGCTGCGTAAGCATAATCAGAACGGATAAAATCTAAGAAAGGTAATTTATCAATTGGTATTTGATAAGTAGCGCTTAAAGTTTGATGGTAATGCTCTGGGCGACCTATTGTAAAGAAATTATCATAGAGTGATATATCATCACTTGCACTAAAATCATCATACACATAATTGTTCAAAGCTCTAAATGTAAATTGAAGTGATTTCGTTAAATTATAGCCGATGCTGTAATCCCAATCAAACATAAAATTGCGTTGTTTTAAGGTTGGTAATTCTGGTAAACCTTCTACCAAACTACGCGATGTTTGTTCGTTATAACTTCTAATAATATTAGAATTCACAGAAATATTAGAGGGTAATAAACTAAAGTTAAAGTCTTTAATAAACTGCAAATATTTTTTCTTGGTTAAAAATCCCCAATTTTGAAAAGGCTCTATACTTTTTTGTGGAAATGCATAATTATAATTTGCAGATGCTCTCACATTTTGATCTACAAATTTCTTAACATTGTAGTCTTGATGTTTTACTTCATTGTAAGCATACGAAACCGACAAGTTTTCTACGTCATAAAAATGTTGCTTCTTATTAGGGTCGGTTCTGTCTTTTCTAACATTGATTAAGCTAAAGCTCGTTCGCTCAGTATGATCTGTAGATTCACTACTATTTGGATTAATATCAACTGCATCTTCATACAAAACATCTTGGTATTGTGCGTCGTATTTTGGATCGTGAAACTCCTCTGACTTACTATAATTAACCGGTACTTTAACTCCCCAATCTTTTGGTAGTAATTGCCCCATATTAATATTGGTAACAATGTCGTATAATTTTGATTCTTCTTGATTTCGCTCTTGTAAGCTTTGTTCTATCCCACCAAAACCAATAGTTTCCATTCTACCTGTTAATGATATATCAGCAAAATCAGCAAAATTAGCATCTGCGGTTACAACAGCAGCCCAACCACCTTCATTATCAAAACCAGCAGTTCGCAATTCATTAAACCACAATTCAGCTCCGTTAGTTATCGCTGAATTATTTTTAACCCCCAACATTATAGTTCTAACATTTCCTAAGTTCGGATTTCCTTTTACTCTAATTTCGTAACCCTCTAATCCTTCGATTGGTGATGGGGTCCCATAAGCAGGATAAATATTACTTGGTGGCACACCGTCTGTAAAACGCAATAATTTCAATTTCCCTAAATGCTCTAACAATACGTTAAAATCATTCGGCCAAATTTCTTCTGCAGACACTGCACCAAAATCAGTTACTTTTAAAGGCACTTCTATTTGATAATAGTTGTCATTTAAATCACTACCAACTCTTAATATAGCTTGAAAATCATCATCGTTCACGGCCAATTTACTGAGTGCCTCTAAATGTACAAACATTTTAAGTTTGTTATACATTCTTAAATCTGTACTTACATTTTTATAAACTGCTCTTGTTTCGCCTGGTAATAAATCTTCTACTTTCATAGAAAGTGATTGCTCGTTTTGCAATTGCACTCTTGTACTACCTTGTAAACGTTCTCTTTCAATTCCTGGTGGTACGACATACGGAATTGGATCACGAGATTCGTTTTGCTCTACATTTACAACACCCACTGTAAAGTTTTCTAATTCAACTGGATCTAAATCTGGAGGGGTAGGGTTATCAGATTCGTCAATTTCTTTTACATAACGCCTCCACTCTCCACGCACCAATTGCAATTCTGCAAAACGCAATACAACGGGCATTTTAAATTTGGTCATAAACATTCTCATAAAACGGATAGAATTAAATCCTTCCATCCCATTAATGACCTCATCTGGGGTGTTTATCGGAATTCTAAATTGTATCCATCTAAAATCTTTAGTACTACCATCATCTAGTAAAACTGAAACATTTTTTTCATCAACAATATTGTTTTGACCTACAACCAGTTGATTTGAATTCATCGAAACTCTATATTGATAATAACTCTCAACAGAACTCATCGTTTGGTCTTTATCAATATCCTCAACATCTGGATTGTTAGTTGCTGATGTAGGAAACGATTCTGGTGACAACGAAGCTGTTGGTGAGTTACCTTGTGTATTGTTAAAGTCTTTATATCGCGTTAAAATTCCGGCATCAGCTGCATCGTATTCGCTGCCTCTAAAATAACGGTAGTTATCTGATGATGGGTCAGGTCCAAAGCTAGTACCAAACATAGCAGCCTCTTCTTCATCATTTAAACCGTCTAAGCCAATATCTTGATTTAACCTAGAAGCATCATCAATATCAAAAGTATATAATAAGGATTGTCCTGTTGGTACTTTACCCCAAATTGTTGCATCTGTATTTGTTGTTCCTCCTTCGGCAGGTAGACCATTTTCATAAATTTTTCTTCCGTCTTTTAAAACATCCTCAGAGATATTACCCAAGTTAAAATACAATTCACCTACTTGGTTGATTGGATTTTGTGGATCAACCCCTAAAGGTAATCCTTCTTCATTGGTAATTGAATATTGTGGATATGGGTCTTGCATCCAAAATTGGATGTATTCTATATTTGCTTGCTCAAAATTGGTAACAGTTAAAGGTCTCGTTATACCACCCCATCTATCTTCAGGATCTGTAAATTTACCATCGCCACCAACATTGTTTGTATCGTAATTATTCGACCCTCTCTCTGATGGGTAATACGATAAATCTAATGTTCTTACCAAAGATGTTTGTGTAATATCACGATCTTGTTCTGGGAATAATTCTTCGAAACGTACCGATCTCACCTCTGCTCTAGATAATTCTGTGTCATCAATATTACTTGGCTGTAAAGAAGAGCCACCATAAAATATTTGGTCAATAATATACCAAGCCATTTTAGCACGCTTTTTACCAAAATCTATAGTGTCGTCATCACCTCCAAAATCAAGACTTGTTTGCCCCTGTGGTGTACTTGCCATAAACCATTGCTGTGGTGTTTTTAATTCTAAGGGAATCTGAGCTCCTTCAAAGTCATCTATATAAGAAGTTGGCTCTCCGTTTAACTCAATCTTATTAGGAGCACCCGGTAATAGGTAGGCAAAATCTCCTCTAACAGAAAAATTAGACGCTACATCAGTATCGATATTTGGGAGTTTATTTACCCACTTGGTAAACTTTTTTACCTCAGTTCCATAATCAGCTCTAAGGCCAAAAATAGTATTATTGATAGGTTCTGAACCTATAAGAGCTTTTTGAGTTAATGGTTTTTCACGTAAATTTAAAATGGTAGCACCTGCTACAAATTTATCAGAAAATTTATGCTCAACATCAACTCCCATAAATCGTTTTGCCTGTAAATTGAAAACAGAATTGTTTTCTACAGATACTTCAATAGGCGCATTTGATGCTTCTAAAGATGGATTTATAATTTGCACACGCCCTATTTGATAATCAACTACATAATCAACTCCTTCGATTAACTCTCTACCACCAGTAGTAACAGTTACAGAACCTTGCGGAACGTTGAAAGCACCTAAAGCAATTCCGGAAGACCCTTCGGATTTAGTATATCCCTTTAAGAAATATTTGTCTTTGTTTTGATAATTATTTCTTGCTTCTGATTGTGTATTTTCATACAACTCATTAAACACATAAATATCATCTGCAGGATCTGTCAAATCATTATCTATACTTTCACCAAATGGTTCTACTGTCGGAAAAATTACATATCCATTTAATGAATTTACTGTTTGTCCTTCTACATAATCAAAGTAACCATCTCCTTCTGGCACCTCAAACTCATTTTGATCTAAACGGTCAACCTTAAATAAATTTAATAAGGTTCTATCAGCAACACCAGGTGATACTGCATTTTGCAAAACATTAATAGGAACTCCAGTGTCGTCATCGCGATATAACAACTCAAAACGGAAACCATCTCTAGACATTTGATAAGCTCCAAGCGCATAAATATTCTTCATCATCAAATCCCAAACCGGAGTAGTAGTATTGATGATTTCACTTCGCAATAATTTAACAACTAAATTTTTTGGTGCCAAAACACCATCAGTAGAAAGCTCTCCAACTTTATAAACTTGATCGCTACCACTTATTGTATATTCATAAGCTACTGCCAAAACATCGGCATCACCCAAACGACGATTTAAAGAAATATATCCTAATTGCGGATGATATTCATATTCATTGGGTTGTAGCTTTTTAGCATTTTCTAAAACTGAGTAGTCTTTACCTTGAGTTAAAACATAAGGAGCCAAGGCACTATTAATTGTTGCAATTTCTCGAATAGGGCCATTCTCGGTCATTAAATTTACCAAGTCATTTGCTCCATTCGATGGATCTTGAATACCTCCAATTGGATTCACATTTCCTCCTCCAATATTCGTTAGATCGTTTTCTGCTATATCTGCTAAAGCAACAATATTTCTAAAATCATCGGTAGATGCTTGTCGGTTGGTTACCCAAACTTCCATCCGAACAATATTTATTTGGCTACTAATTAGTGGAAATGATTGTAACGCACCGTCATAATCATCTCTAAAAGTATGTGCTAAAAAAAAGTGGCGGTTGGCGTCATAATCTGTAGCCTTTAATTCAAATTCATTAATGGTAGATCCTCCTTCAGCCGAAACAGTTTTAGTTTGTGATTTTTGTTCTGCAAAAACTCCAGTTACCGTTGTCTTTCCAAATTGTAATTCTGTTTTAAAGCCAAATAAATTTTGCGCTCCAGTTACTAACGAGTTTTTTATCGGCATACTAACGTTACCTACTTCAATCTTCTGAATGATATCATCCTCCGTTGGTGTGTATTCTAACTTTATCTGATTTTGAAAATCGAACGTAGATTGTGTATCATAATTTGCTGTTACTGCTAAACGAGTTCCAATTTTTGCGTTTATACTTGCTGTAATTTGCTGATCAAAATCAAAGGTTGTGCTTTTTCTATTTCGTTCAGAAATTTGTGGGTTCTCTATATTTTGATGTAATACTCCCAATTTAATTTGAATGTTTCCTTGCGGATTTACATCAATAGTATTACCCCCAAAAATAGTTGAGAAAAAATCTGAATTCACATAATAGGTTGGCAATAAGTCTCTTTGAGCTTCTTCTGCACCTGCTGTTCTGCCTCCAACTGCTTTTAGCTTTTCTTTGTAATGCTCTAGCATATCCTCTTTCAATCGATACTGAACATATTCATCGGTAGTCATGTATTTTGGTTGAGAAATATAATAGTCACCAATTTTTTCTCTGATGATATATCGTTTTAAAATAGGGTCGTATGTAACTTCAATTTCTGAGGGAGTATTCAACATCAAATTACCACTTTGAGTATTGTTAAACTCGTAGGGTAAATCTGGTATTGAATCTAAAGTTGCAGGAGCAATAGAATCTGCATTTTGAGGAATCGGAATTGTAGGGGGTGGCGTTTGGGAAAACCCAGAAAAATGAGTACAAAGACTCAAGAAAAATAAAATGGCTAGTTTATATATAAAAGTATTTTCCCTCAACTCGTTACAAATTTTTAAGCGCTTGCTTGATAAGACCTTCTACACTCATAGAAATATCTGTTCTCAAAATCCTATCAATTACCTTTTCTGACTGCTTTCTGGTAAAGCCTAAAACCTCTAAGGCTGTTAACGCTTCTTCTTTGCTTGTATTGCTTTGAACACCCGAAACTTCATCCATTCCGTATGTTTTTATAATCTTGTCTTTTAAATCGATAATAACCCGTTGTGATGTTTTGACTCCAATCCCTTTTACAGATTGAATTTTAGCAGCATCGCCAGATGCAATTGCTTGTTGAATTTCTTCAGTTGTCATTGAAGACAACATGGTTCTCGCAGTGCTGGGACCAACTCCTGAAACAGATATTAATAATTTAAAAATTTCGCGTTCTATTTTTTCAATAAATCCAAATAAGGTGTTTGAATCTTCTTTTACTGACAAATAGGTGTGTAAAAAAATGGTTTCATCATCGGGTAACTTAGAAAAAGTATTTAATGAAATATGAGCGTAATACCCTACACCATTACACTCAACAATTACATAAGTTGGATTTTTTTCTACTAATTTACCTCTTAAATGTGTAATCATTTTTTCGTTTTATTTTTTTCTTTTTGCTTTGTTTTGAGCATCAATCACAGCAATAGCAGCCATATTAACCATTTCATCTACACTAGACCCAAGCTGTAAAACGTGCGCAGGTTTTTTCATGCCCATCATTATTGGTCCAATAGACTCTGCACCATACAATTCCTTCATCATTTTATAACTAATATTCGCCGCGTCTAAATTAGGAAAAATTAAGACATTTACTTTTTTATCTACCAGTTTTGAAAAAGGAAATTCTTTTTTCAACATTTCTGGATTCAAAGCAAAATCGGCTTGTAACTCTCCATCAACACTTACCTCCGGATATGATTTATGAATCAATTTAATAGCATCTCTTATTTTCTTAGCTTCTTCGTTTTTAGAAGCTCCAAAATTTGAAAAAGATAACAATGCAATATTTGGTTTAACTCCAAACTTCTTTGCTAACATTCCTGTTAATTGGCAAATTTTTGCTAAATCTTTTGATGTTGGGTTTATATTGATTGTTGTATCAGCCAAAAACATTGGTCCTCTTTTTGTTAACATCAAATTTGTAGCAGCTACCCTAGTAACACCTCTATCCATACCTATCAACTCTAGCATCGGCTTTACAACACTTGCATAATTACGAGTATAACCAGTTATCAAAGCATCTGCATCGCCACTATTTACCATCATCGCAGCAAAATAATTGCGCTCTCTCATCAATTTTTGGGCATCTAACAATTTAATTCCCTTACGCTGTCTTGTTTTCCAATAGCGGGCAGCATAATCATAACGTTTCCCTTTTTGCTCATCTAATTTTGGATCAATAATAGGGACTTCATCTGTAAAATCAATTTCTTTTTTTAACTCTAAAATGATTTCTTTATTACCCAATAATATTGGTTTTCCTATTCCAATATCATGTACAATTTGAGCAGCTTTTAAAACATCTAAATGATCAGCCTCAGCAAACACAACACTTTTAGGACCTGATTTTGCCTTGTTGTGTAACAGCCTAATTGTTTTGTTTCCTGCGCCCCCTAAACGTTCTTCTAACTCTTCTCTATATTTATCCCAATTTTCAATTGGCTCAGTTGCCACGCCAGAATCCATTGCTGCTTTAGCAATAGCTAGGGGAATTGTATAAATCAACCTTGGGTCAAAGGGTTTTGGAATAATATAATCGTTTCCGAAAGAAAGGTTAACTTCTTCATATACCAAATTAACCTGTTCTGGAACGGGAGATTTAGCTAATTCTGCAATTGCATGAACTGCTGCAATTTTCATTGCTTCATTAATTTTTGTAGCTCTAACATCTAAGGCTCCTCTAAAAATAAATGGAAAACCAAGAACGTTATTCACCTGATTTGGATGGTCAGAACGTCCCGTTGCCATAATAATATCTTTACGGGTTTTTATTGCCAAATCATACTCAATTTCAGGATCTGGATTTGCCATAGCAAATACAATTGGGTTGCCAGTCATCGATTTCAACATCTCTGGAGTAAATACATTTGCAATTGACAAGCCAATCATTACGTCAGAGTTTTTGGCAGCTTCTTCTAAAGTGTTTAGATCTCTATCCGTAGCAAATTCTTCTTTTTCAGGAGTCAAATTTTCTCTATCTGCTCTTATAACTCCTTTACTGTCGCACATTACAATATTCTCTTTTCTTGCACCAATTGCTATATACAATCGGGTACAAGAAATTGCTGCTGCTCCTGCACCATTTACCACAATCTTTACTTTAGCAATATCCTTCTCTGCAATCTCTAATGCATTTTTTAATGCTGCAGCTGAAATAATAGCAGTACCATGTTGGTCATCGTGCATAACAGGAATATCCAATTCATCTTTCAATCTGCACTCTATTTCAAAGGCTTCTGGTGCTTTAATATCTTCTAGATTAATCCCTCCAAAAGTTGGTGCAATCGCCTTTACTGTTTCTACAAACTTATCTACATCTGTGGCATCTACTTCTATATCAAACACATCAATATCAGCAAATATTTTAAAGAGTAAGCCCTTACCTTCCATCACTGGTTTCGAAGCTTCTGGGCCAATATCTCCCAAACCTAAAACAGCAGTTCCGTTAGAAATTACTGCAACTAAATTTCCTTTTGATGTGTATTTATATGCATTCCTTTTGTCTTTTTCAATTTCCAAACAAGGCTCAGCAACTCCTGGTGAGTATGCCAATGCTAAATCTCTTTGTGTTGCGTATTTCTTGGTAGGTATAACTTCAATTTTTCCTGGCTTTGGCTTTGCATGGTACAAAAGCGCATCTCTTCTTAATCTAGGATTCGACATAGTAGACAATCATTTTAACCAACAAATATAGGGTTTAAATTACTGAATGACTCCATAATAATTAACAACTTTTAACAAAAATAACCATTGGTAAAACCTGCCTTTTTATAAGGTATTTAAGATGCTAATTTTTAATTCTTCAAAAATTGAATATTACGTTGTAAGCCATTGTATTTAGTCCTTTTAACTGCAGATTTTTTGAAAACTTTTTTAAATACATCATCTGTAATTTCTTCCCAATCTCTTTTCGACATTTCTAACAACTTTGAAGGCGGATTAAAAAGCGGTTCGTTATGTGGTTTTGAAAAACGATTCCATGGGCAAACATCTTGACAAATATCACAACCAAACATCCAATCTTCAAAATTACCTTTCACTGAATTCGGAATTTCATTTTTTAATTCGATAGTAAAATACGAGATACATTTCGAACCATCTATGGTGCTGTTGGGCAATATAGCATCTGTTGGGCATGCATCAATACATTTTGTGCATGTACCGCAATGATCTGTTTTAAAAGGATGGTCGTATTCTAAATCTAAATCAACAATTAATTCGGACAAAAAGAAGAAAGACCCCGCTTCTTTTTGAATGAGCAATGAGTGTTTGCCATTCCAACCCAATCCGGATTTTTCTGCCCAAGCACGCTCCATAACTGGTGCAGAATCAACAAAAACACGTCCGTCAATTTCACCTATTTCTTTTTGAATAAAACGATATAAGTCTTTTAATTTTGACTTGATTACAAAATGATAATCCTCGCCATAAGCATATTTTGCTAGTTTATATGAATCCGATTTTTGTTGATTTTCAGGATAGTAATTATAAGTCAATGAAATGACTGATTTGGCACCATCAACTAATAATCTAGGGTCTAATCTTTTATCAAAATGATTTGCCATATAACCCATTTCTCCATGGTAACTATTTTTTAACCACTGCTCTAAACGAGGAGCCTCCTCTTCTAAAAAATCGGCTTTTGCAATTCCACAAGAAGTAAATCCAAGGCGTTTTGCTTCGGATTTAATGAGTTGTGAATATTTGTTTTTGAGATTCAAAATAGATGTTTCAAAGATACTTAAAATCACTTATTTTTGTAGAAAAGTTTAAATATGCAACTCGAAGTCCTTTTTTTCGGAATTACTGCTGATATTGCCACAGAAAAATCCATTCAATTAGAAATTGAAGAAGGGCTTTCTGTAGAAAAATTGAGAATATTTCTACAAATAAAATATCCAAATTTATCGAACTACAAGAACTATTCTGTAGCAGTTAATATGGAATATGCATCTGATGATGTTGTACTAAAAACTGGAGATGCTGTTGCGTTGATACCGCCCGTTAGTGGTGGTTAAAATCCTCTTTATCCGATAGCTATCGGAACCCAAAAGGGGAAAACTAGTTCGTCTTTGCGATTCGTTAAAAACGAAGAAGCAATCTCATTAAAATTAGCAAAATGTATATACAGATTACTTCGTCACTACGTTCCTCGTAAAGACGGTTTACTTACCACTCTTCAAATACTTTTTATCTACATAAAAAGTTCCGAAAGGAATAACTGAGGCAATCAGGATTACAAAAAACTGTCTTGAATTCCATTTGTATTCTGGTCTTAATAAAAATGCTAATATTACATAAGCTATAAATAAGAGACCGTGAGGCATCCCTAACATTTTTACATATTGTGGGTCGTTTGCTAAATATTTTATAGGTGTTGCAATAAACAATAGTAATATATATGACACGCCTTCTAAAAGGGCAATAATTCTAAATAGTTTCTCCATGAGTCTGTTTTTAATTCGGATGCAAATATACGTTTGCATTGTTTATTTCTTTAATTTTGCAAACATCTTTTTTTGCTAAAAATGTCTGAATCAATTTCTGTAAAAATCACAGCTGAAAAATTAAACCTACAAGATTGTTACGATTTTGTACACGATGCCTCTTGTGGTGGCATCGCTTTATTTGTTGGGACCGTTCGTAACAAAACTAAAGACAAAGAAGTAACATTATTAGATTTTTCTACCTACGAAGAAATGGCAATTAAGGAGATTAAAAAAATTGCTGAAAGCGCCTTAGAGCAATTTGATATTTTAAAAATTGCGATTCATCATGCAAAAGGAATCTTAGAGATTGGGCAAATTCCGGTAATTATTTCAGTTTCTTCTCCGCATAGAAAAGCCTCTTTTGATGCTTGCCAATTTGCTATTGACACCCTAAAAGAAACCGTTCCTATTTGGAAAAAAGAGCATTTTGCTGATGGTGAAGTTTGGGTAAATTCGACCCCTTAAATTACTATGAAAGAAACACGTATTAATAAATATTTAAGTGAAGTTGGTTATTGTTCTAGACGTGCTGCTGATAAATTAATTGAACAAGCTCGTATAACTATCAATGGTAAGATTCCAGAAATGGGAACAAAAATTACAGAGTTAGATGAAGTTCGTGTTGATGGAAAGCTGATTTCAGAATCTACAGATAAACCTGTATATATTGCTTTTAATAAACCTAAGGGAATTGTCTGCACTACCGACACCAAACGAGAGCGTAATAATATTATTGATTATATAAATTACCCTACTCGGATTTTTCCTATTGGGCGTTTAGACAGACCAAGTGAAGGCTTGATTTTTTTAACCAATGATGGCGATATTGTCAATAAAATATTACGAGCACGTAACAATCACCAGAAAGAATATATCGTTTCGGTAGATAAACCGATTACAGAAGATTTTATAAAAAGGATGGGGAATGGTGTTCCTGTTTTAAACACATATACCAAAAAATGTTTGGTAGAACAACTCGATGAAAAACAATTTAAAATTGTTTTAACCCAAGGTTTAAATCGGCAAATTAGAAGAATGTGTGAGCATTTTGATTATCGAGTTGTTAAGCTAAAAAGAATACGAATTATGAATATCTCATTGGATATTCCTGTCGGAAAATGGCGTGATTTAACATCAAATGAATTGAAAGAAATTAATAGATTGGTCGAAGAATCTTCTAAAACAATGGACTAAAAAACACAACTATGGGATTAACAAATAATGACATTTTTAAAAAATTGAGAGTTGCACATAAATTGCGTGATGATGATATGGTGAAGATTTTAGCTTTGGTAGATTTCAAAGTCTCGAAAAGTGAATTGAATGCCTTTTTTAGAAATGAAGACCATCCAAAATATATGGAATGTGGAGATCAAATTCTTCGAAATTTTTTAAATGGGTTGATTATTCATTTGCGTGGGCCGATGCCTAAGAAGGGAGAGAAGCCTGTAGCTAAAAAGCAATAATTCCTTCTTTTAAACTCTTAACATTTGCTTGTGAAAATTTTTCTTTGAGCATTTTTACTGCTGTTAAACTCATCACTCCACGTTGACAAATTATAACTATTTCGTTATTTAAAGTCTCTTGTTTGTTTATCCAGTTTTGAAAAATTGACAAAGGGATTTTCTCTGAAACCTGAAAAGGGATTTCTTGATTCACATCTTCAGTTACCAAAATAATTTTCAATTTTGAAATGTTATTTTCTAACGCCTTTTTAAAATCAGATTGCGAAATTTCTAAAGATTCATCTATCTCACATATTTCAGCTTCATAAGGTTCAATCTCAAAAATAGCTTTAATCTTTTCTTTATCAACCTTCGGTTTTAATTGCATCACAAATTGAGAGTTCTCCAAACTATTATAAATCAACAACTGATTTATCAATGGTTTTCCAATTCCAGCAACAAGCTTTAAAACTTCATTTGCTTGCATCAATCCGATAATACCTACAATGGTGTTTAGGGTTCCTAATTCTGAACAATTAGGAATATGTTCTGTCGGAATTTCTGGAAAAGTATCACGTAAATTAGCACTTATTTTTCCATTTTCTTGTACCATATTAAATGTGGATACATAACCATCAAACTTATATAGGGATCCATAAACCAACACCTTATCATGCAACACGCAAACATCATTCAGCAAATATTTTATCGGTAAATTATCTGTGCAATCCAACACAATTTCAGAAGTTGCAATAGCATCAACAACATTGCTTTTAGAAATGGCATCCGCAGAAAAAGTAACTTTTACAAAGGGTGAAATAGATTGAATATATTTTGCCAACACCTCTGCCTTTAACTTACCAATATCTTCAATTTTATAAAAAACCTGACGGTGTAAATTACTTACATCAACCACATCAAAATCTACCAAGTGGATATTTCCAATTCCGCTACCAGCCAAATAAATTGCTGCTACAGAACCCAAGCCTCCACAACCTACAACAGTTACTTTTGCTTGTTGCAATTTCTGCTGGCCGCTTTTACCCAACTCACTTAAAGTGGTTTGACGCTGAAATAGTTGCTTTGATGAAATATCTGTCATTTACCTGTTATTCTGCCATCATTCCCATGATAGCCCAAATGCTTAAAATCAATCCGATGATTCCGATAACAAAGCCTCCCATAGCCTGTTGTTTATTTTTTTCTTGATCTTTTACAAACTTAAAATCGATGGTATTAAAAATGACCAACATAAATCCGATTGCAAAAAATATTACTCCTATTGATAACATGTGCTTTTTATTTTAATTCTTTTTTTGCCAATTCATATTCTTCTGGCGTATTTATATTTCTGATAATTGTATCGTCAACCTCAATAATTTCAACATCAGAGTTAATTAAGACTTTTCTCGGGCAAGAATACCCCTGCGCCAAATAACTCAGCATAATAGGATATGCTTTTGGCTCCCATATCGTAATTAGTGGCTCTAGAAATTCTTTTCCTTTTCCTTTTAAGGCGGTTGCAACTTTTGATGGGTTCCTGTTTTTTAGCAATAAATCAATTACTGATTTATCTATAAATGGTAAATCTGTGGCTATGACAAACCACGCTGAATTAGGGTCTTTTTGAAAAGCAGAACATATCCCTCCAAAAGGACCAAGGTCTTTAAAAGTATCAGCAATAGTGTTGCCATCTACATCTTGTTCTTGTCTTGTTGATAGGTAAACTCCTTTTTGATTTGTAAATTTTTTAGAAAGTAAATCAATCAGAAAATCTTTTTGAGATTTACCATGGTATGACAACGAGCTCTTATCAATTCCCATTCTAGTACTTTTACCTCCAACTAAAATTAAACTTTTAATTGCAGCAACATTCTTTTGAATTATTTTACTTATATGCTTTGAAATTGAATCTATATCGCTCAAATCATAGCAAGGTAGTTCTTTGATATTAGGAATTTTATCTTCTAAAAAATCAAAATAAATGGCTTCCTTATGCGCCTTAATAACAAACTGCACATCAGTCAAATGATCTAGTCTTTTTAAAATCGACGCTTCTTTTTCATTATCTAATACTAATATCTGTTTTTGACCTTGATAATGATTTCCATTAATCAATAATAAATCATAGTTAGAAAATTGAATTCGAGCATTGAACTTGTTTAATTCATTTTTGGCATTTACATCTAAATTACCGGAATGATGAAATGTATACGTATCTAAAAAAGGAGCTTGAATCTCCTTATTATGACTTGCATCCAAATAAGCAGTTTTTGCGACTTTTTGATTATTTTTTGCAATTTTTTGAACTAAATCAGAAATAATCGAGCATTTTACGCCTAAAACAGAAATTTCGTTTGGAGCGTAATTTCCATTATTCCTTTTTGAAAGTTTGCTATGTTTTTGATGTTTAGCCATTATTTATATCTGATTTTCCTCCAGTCTTTTCTACCAACTTAACCTCTTTGATTGTCATTTTTTGCGAAATGGATTTACACATATCATAAACCGTTAAAGCTGTAATAGTTGCACCTGTAAGTGCTTCCATTTCGACTCCGGTTTTTCCTTCAATTTCTACCGAACATACTATTTCGATTTCTTCGGTATTCAAAATTTGAATATCAATATCAACACCATTTATTAATAAAGGGTGGCACATCGGAATTAATTCTGATGTCTTCTTCACTGCCTGAACTCCGGCAACAATTGCTGTTTGAAAAACAGGGCCTTTTTTAGTGGTTAATTCATCATTTTTAAAATGAGAAATAACCTCAGTTCCCAAAAACATTTGAGCTACTGCAATAGCTTTTCGTTTAGTGATATTCTTATCACCAACATTTACCATTTTTGGGTTGTTCTGCTTATTGATATGTGAAAACTCGCTCATCTACTAAATTGTTTTAATACTGTCATTCCTCTCCATTTATTTTAGTCAACAAAACTAAAAAATTCGATACTTCATTATCGTGAAAACTTCTCCTTTTTTAAATTCAGTTCTATCAGCAGGTAGTTCTAAAAACCCATCTGTTAGGACAATATTTGCTAAATCACCTGAGCCTTTGCCGGCAATTGGAGTGGCAATTAATTGCCCGTTTTTATTTTCTAATTTTACTTGTAAAAAATAAGTCAAACTAGGTTTAAAGGTAAAATCATTCGCAAGAATAGCAAAATTTTGTTGCTCCTCTAATCCCAAAGATTTTTGATACCAAGGATAAAAATATTTCATGCACCCAACAAATGTAGAAATAGGATTCCCAGGGAAAGCAAAAACTGCTGTATTTTGACTTTGATTACTTTCAACAACATTGTCTACGCCGCGTCCGCTCATAACATCAGGCACATTGCGCCCGAACCAAAAAGGTTTCCCTGGACGTTGAGCAACTTTATGAAATAGCTTTTCTACCCCTAATTCATCTAGCACTTCAGGAATAAAGTCAAATTTTCCTTTACTAACAGCTCCACTAAAAAGCAATACATCATACTCTTTTAAATAGCCTTTTATTTTTGATTTTAGAGCTTCCTTATTATCTGTAATATGTGCAGTTTTGGCATTAATTTTCAATCGCTCTAATAAAGAAACCAAGGTGTAAACATTACTTCTTCTAATTTGATAATCTTTAGGAGTCTCAGCAACATCAACCAATTCATCACCTGTAGAGATAATCATCACTTTGGGTTGCTTTATAACTTTTACTTTTGACTTTCCTACAGTGGCTAACACTCCTATTTCTGCAGATGAGATCAAAGTATTCTCTGGAATTATTAAATCTCCTTGTTGCTTATCTGTTCCTTTTTTATGTATGTTTTTAAATTGCTGTACTTCTTCTATTTGGACAGTCGCTATCGAGTTTTCAACCTCAACTTGCTCATATGGAATCACAACATCTATATTTTTGGGAAGAACAGCGCCTGTCATTACTTCAATACAATTCTCAGAATTTTTCAATGTTAATTGTGGGCTCCCTGCGGGCTGAATTCCTTCAATTGTAAATTTTCGCTGGCCTTTATTAAATGAATCAAAACAGATACCGATACCGTCCATACTGACTCTATTGAATGGAGGGAAGTCTCTATCAGCAACAATATTTTCTTTTAATACACGTCCTAAAGAATTGATAAAATCTACTTCTTCTATTCCAAAGTTTAAGCATTCGTTTAAAATAATTTCGAGAGCAGTATTTGAAGATGTTAGCTTGGTAACTTTATTTTTTATTGAGCTATCGAATGGGCTCGAACAAACATTGTTGAATTTTTCTTCCATACTAATTAATTTAACTAACCACCAATAGTAGACATGCTTTCTGTAACATCAGAATCTCGATTTGCTTCAGCTAAAAATCCGTCTTTAGGTTTCTTTGCAACAAGCTTTAAAAACAACTCTTTTAACTCATCATTACTTGCTCCATTTCTCATAAATTGTCTGATATTAAAAACACCATCATCAAACAAACAATTTTTAAACATCCCTGTTGCGGTAATTCTAATTCTATTACAATCACTGCAAATAGTTCTTGTAAATGCAGGAATAATTCCGAATGTGCCTTTGTAATTTTCAACCTTAAAATTCATTGAGGTCGATGATTTTTTATCCTTTAATTTTTCTGTGTTTGGAAACTCTCTATTAATTTCGGACAATATTTTGTTGTAATTCCAAACTTCATTTGTTTGCTTTTGTCCTACTCCATTAAAAGGCATTTCTTCAATAAAACGAACTGCAATATTTCGAGTTTTTGTCAATTCAACAAAATCAATAATTTCATTTGTATTGATTCCTGATTGCACTACAACATTTAATTTTAAATTCAATTTTGACTTTTCTAGTAAGCCTAGAGCTTTATAGGTTTTCTCAAATTGATCGCGTCTTGTAATCGTTTTAAACTTCTCTCGATTCAAGCTATCTAAACTCAAATTAATAGATTTCACTTTTAGCTTTTCAATTTGTTCTAAATGTTTTGAAATTAAAACCCCGTTTGTAGTGATATTAATTTCGTCTAACAAATCATTAAAATCGAGCATTTCTAGAAAACTCATAAATCCTTTTCTAACAAAAGGCTCTCCACCTGTAAGTCTTACTTTATTCACTCCCAACTCACTCAATACGCGTGTAATCCTGTACATTTCTTTGTAAGTGAGCAACTCTTCTCTATCAACAATATCAATTCCATGTGCAGGCATGCAGTATTGACAACGCAGATTACAACGATCGGTAATTGCCAATCGTAGATATGAAATCTGTCTCCCAAAATTGTCAACTAATTGCTGATTCATTGTTGTAATGTTTTATCAATATAGGTCAAAATCATTTTTGTAGCACCCACATTATTCGTAATAAAATCTTTTGAAATTTTCCCTTTTGAAGTTCTGATTTCAGTATGCAAAAATACTTCATTTAGCTCAGATTTCAACTCCTTTTGACTCTTTATTGATACTACTCCTCCTAAATTTACCAAATCAATTGCTTCCTTAAACTTTTGATAATCAGGGCCAATAATTATTGGCATTCCAAAAGTTGCTGGCTCCAACACATTGTGCAATCCTGTAGCAAATGCACCTCCTATATAAGCAATGTCTGCATAGTAATATACTTTGGTTAAAAAGCCAATAGCATCAATAATTAATACTTCAGCATCTACTAAATTGTGATTCTCTTTTTCGGAATACAAAACAGTCTTCTTTGTAATTCTCTTTTGCAACTCATCAATCCCTTTTTGTTTAATATTATGCGGAGCAAAAATATATTTTTGGTTCTTTGCAGTTGAATTGTTGATATAATCAATCAATAAATCTTCATCCTCTTTCCAAGTACTTCCACAAACTAAGAGTATGCTGTCTACTTTAAATTCTAACACAAAATTGAGCTCATTGTTTTGCTGAGTAATTTCAAAAACGCGATCAAAACGCGTGTCTCCACTTTTTTCAACATTTGTGAATCCAACGGAATTCAACAAGTTTTTTGAATTGTCATCTTGAACAAAAAAGTGTGAAAACCCTTTTAGTGATTTACGCATCCACGCTCCATACCCTTTAAAGAAGGCTTGATTTTCTCTAAAGATTCCAGAAACCAAAATGGTTTCAATTTGCTGGTTTTTTAATTCCCTCAATATATTTGGCCAAAACTCATATTTTACAAAAATTGCCAATGCAGGATTTGTAAGCTGAATAAACTTTTTAGCTTTTTTCTTAGTGTCTAGGGGTAGATAACAAATAACATCAGCACCTTCATAATTCTTTCTGACCTCATATCCCGAAGGCGAAAAAAAAGTTAATACAATTTTGTAGGATGGGTGTTTAATTTTGAGTTTCTCAATGATGGGTCTCCCTTGTTCAAATTCACCTAGAGATGCACAGTGCATCCAAATAACTTTACTGCCAGAAGGAATTTCATTTTTAAGTTTTGCAAACACTTCTTTTCTTCCATCAACAAACAGGCTTATTTTTTTATTGAACAAGGCAATTATCCGAAGAAAAAAATCGGCAACAATAAGTACAAAATTATAAAGTGTGTACATGGGCACAAAGGTAACGAAACTGCACAAAAAAACTCCCAAACTTTCGTAAGGGAGTTTTTATTATTCTATCAATATAATTTATTACGCCTCGAAAGGAACAATAGAAACATATGATTTATTATCTCTTTTCTTTTGGAATTTAACTAAACCATCAACCTTAGCATGTAAAGTATGGTCTTTTCCCATATATACATTTTCTCCTGGATTGTGTGTAGTTCCCCTTTGACGTATGATGATATTTCCTGCGATTGCAGCTTGCCCACCAAATATTTTAACTCCTAATCGTTTCGATTCTGATTCTCTACCATTTTTCGAACTTCCGACTCCTTTTTTATGTGCCATCTTATTTTACGTTTAGTGGTTTAACTTAATGCTGCAATTAAATCAGCCTTCTTCATAGAAGAAATTCCTTTTACTCCTTTTGCTTTCGCTAACTCTTTTAATTCAGCTACCGTCATTTTACTAAAATCTTGAGCTACAGCTTCAACTTTAGTTTCTTCTTTTTTAACTGCTTCCTTTTTTGGAGCTGCTTTCTTAGCTTCAACTTTTTTTGCTGTTGCTTTTTTAGCACCAGATGCTGAAATACTTTCAATTTGGATTTCGGTTAAAGACTGTCTATGACCATTCTTTACTCGATATCCTTTTCTACGTTTCTTTTTGAAAACGATGACTTTGTCACCTTTAAGATGACTTAAGATTTTGGCAGTCACTGCTGCTCCTTCTATAGCTGGGGCGCCAATAGTTACTTTTCCATCATCCAATAAAAGAACATTGTCAAAACTTACGTTTGACCCTTCTTCTCCTTGTAAACGATGAACGAATACCTTTTGATCTTTTGCTACTTTAAATTGTTGCCCTGCTATCTCTACAATTGCGTACATACGATTAAATTTAAATTTCGCTTGTTAATATTAATACTTACCTATTAGATAAGCGGGTGCAAATATATTTCTTTTTTGTAAAACAGCAAAGAATTTACAGTCTTAAAATAAGAGGGTTAACAATCAGTAAATCAAGCTTTACTTTTTTTATTAACTAAGTAAACTCCTATCAAAATAATTACACCCCCCATTGCTTGGATAAAACTAATTCTTTCGCCATCTAAAACGCCCCACAAAACTGCAACTAAAGGCATTACATAGGCAACAGATGAGGCAAAAACAGGAGATGAAATATGCACTAATTTATTAAATAATACTTTAGCTATTGCCGTACCGAATATAGAAAGTAAAACAATATAGTATATAGATATATAAAAGCCATCCCCATTAAAAGTAGATTTTGAGAAAAAATCTGAGAAAAATAAAATAACAAATGCAGGAAAAATGATAGAAACAAAATTTCCAGATGCAATTGCTAATGGAGTTTCATTGTGCAAATGCTTTTTTATAATATTAACACTCATGGCATACATAATGGTTGCTATTATTACAAGACCCGCATATAAGTAGTTTTGATGAGGGTTTAAATGCGCACCACTTGCAATTAATATCATAGTCCCAATAAGCCCAACAATAACTCCTGTAACCTGTCTTTTTGTAGTTGTTATTTTAAAAATTGCCAATCCGAAAAGGACTGTATTTAAAGGTACTAATGAATTTAAAATAGAAGCTATAGCGCTGTCAACTTCAGTTTCGGCAAAAGCAAATAGAAATGCAGGAAAAAAAGTCCCTAAGATACCTGTTGCAACTATCCACTTGTAATTTTTCTTTTCAATAGTTTTTAAACTTTTAAAGCCAACACCAATCAAAATAAGTCCTGTAATGATAATTCTCAATGCTCCCATTTGCAGAGCAGTTAATCCTATTAAGCCTTTTTTTATCAAAATAAATGAGCTTCCCCAAATAAGAGAAAGCACTAATAAGTACACCCATTTCTTTTGATAATTGTTCATTTCGTTTTAAAAAAATTACAGCTGCAAAAGTCGTATAAATAATTCGGATGTTACTAATATAGTCCGTAATTTTGCCTACTAAATCTTTTCATTATGAAATCCTTAAATCCCTTCTTTGCATTAACTGTCTTAATATTTATTGTTAGCTGCAACAACAATCCTACACCTGAAAAAAGTGTTGTGTTAGAAGAAAAAATTGAAACTATAGAAGTAGGTATCGAAGGAATGACCTGCGAAATAGGTTGCGCAAAACTTATCGAGTCTAAAGTTTATAAACTAGAAAGTGTTACGGCTTCAAAAGTCAACTTTGAAGAAAAAATTGGTCAGTTCTCTTTTGATAGCAATAAAATATCTCGAGAAGAAATTGTAAAAAACATTAATGGTATTGCAGGTGGTGATTTATATAAAGTCACGAGCACAAAGACAGTTGAATAATATTTCTCTTCCAGTTTTTTAAGAATCTCCTAGAATAAATAGTTTATTCTGTTATATTTGTCAGATTATTAACTAAATCTAACACCCAATTATTATGAAATTATTAAAAGGATTATTTGCGATTGTATTAATTAGTATGATTGCTGTTTCTTGTACAGGAGAAAAAAAAGAAGCTGATGCAACTAAAGAAAAGGTAGAAGTTGTAGACGGAGCTGATGCAAAAGTTTCTAAAAAATGTGCTGATGCTAAATGCAGTAAAGACTGTACAGATAAAGACTGTGAGAAATGTGCTGCTAAAAAAGCAGAATGCAAAGCAAAATGTGCTTCTAAAGATGGCAAAAAATGTGCTGATGCTAAATGCAGCAAAGACTGTACAGATAAAGACTGTGAGAAATGTGCTACTAAAAAGCAGAATGC
>JAQRMW010000235.1 GCA_028599075.1 Urechidicola sp.
TAAAAAAGTATCTTGAAAAACTAATTAATCCTAATCAGCAATTTGAAAATGATGATTTTGGAGTATATATTGATGCACCAGAATTTGTTGATGAAAATAACATAAGAAATAAACACGAAAAATTTATTGGTCTTGTTGAGAATAGAATTTTTGATAAATTAAATTTTAAATCTACAAGTATTGAAACTCGTACGATAGAAAATGGAGAAATCATTTACACAGAACTAAAAGATAAAGGAAATACTATTTTTTGGCTAAAAGAAAAAAATCCATTCTATCCATATATTAAAGATGTTAAAATATCCATTTACTATTTAAATCCATATGCAAAAGCATTTTTTACAAAACAAACAGGTATTCAATCAGTTAATTATGGTTCTATTTTTCTGTTTATTAATGGTTTTAGAATTTCACCTTACGGTGAAGTTGGCAATGATTGGTTAGGTTTAGATCAAAGAAAAGCACAAAAAACAAGAAGTTTTTTAGGGTTAAGGGATATTATTGGTCAAATTGAATTACTTGATGAGGAGAATCACTTTCAAATTATTTCAAGTCGAGAAGGTATTGTTAGAAATGATTATTATAAGAATTTAACAAATTCCGAGAGGAATAATAGTTTTTATTATAAAGCACATAGAAGACTTGAAAGGTATGTTGTTGAAGGTCTGAATTGGGATAGTTCAATTTATGATAATAAAGACCCTTTATTTAAAGAAATAGAACAAAAGATAATTTCTGGTAGTGCAAGTTCAGAAGAACTTATGTTTAGAGAGGATGATGAAACTAAACAAAGGAGAACTTATAGTGCTATTCATTCTATAATTTCTGCAAAAATAAGTGATGTAGAGGAGTTGTATATAAATGAAAAATTAATCTTACAGAAAATTGAAGATGAACGAGAAAAATCTGAAAGAGAATTTGAACAATTAATTAAAGATTTTGACAATAAAAAAATTGATTCTGAAACCTTAAATAGGATTTTACAGCGTAAAGCAGAACAAAATGCGGACTTAGAAAAGCAAATAAAAGAGTTTTCTAAATATACAACAAATGAGGCTACATCAAAAGCAATTTTAGAGTTACAGAACTATAAAAAAACTATAGAGAAACAAACACAATTAATTGACCAATTACAAAAACAACTTAAGGTATTAGCAGACGAAAAAGCAAAAGCAGACAAAAAGATTGAAGAAGCAAAAGATGAAGTTGAAGAAGTAAAGAAAGAACTAACTGAGACTAAAAAACAAAATCTGTTTTTAAAATCAATTAAATCTCAGGAGTTTAATGATGTTCTTAACCTGATGCATCATATTGGTATTTCAACAAGCACAATACAGAATTATATTAAAGGTGCTGTTTTTAAATTAGAAAATAATATCGATTTTGAAAAAGAAGAACTAAAAACTGTCTTTAGTAAACTAAATTATGAATTAAATAAAATTCACTCAATCTCTAAGTTTGCTACAAAAGCAAATTTTAAAGTTGAAACGAAAGATTCCGAGTTAGATATGGTTTCCTTCATTGAGCAATATTTAATGAATATTATCAAACCTTTTCTTCCAAAGAAGATTTCTTTAGTTGTATATGAGTATAATATTGAAAATTTCATTACAACATTTAAACCTTTAGAATTAATAATAGTTCTTGATAATTTGATTAATAATTCAAAGAAAGCAATAACTTCTCGTGAAAACTCTTTAGAAACATCCTTTGATCCAAAAATTGAAATTAATTTCAATCAACTCAATGAAAACCAACTTGAAATTACATTTCAAGATAATGGAATTGGTATTTCAGATGAGAATAGAAAGAAAATATTTGACTATGGTTTTACAACTACAGATGGTTCTGGTCTTGGTTTAACTCATATAAAAGAACTTATCGAAAAAATTGGTGGCAAAATAGAATTAGAAGAAAAAAACAATAGAATTGGTGCAAAATTTATAATCACAATAAACAAAAAATAATATGGCAAATTTTACGATTTTAATATATGAGGATGATTCCGAT
>JAQRMW010000236.1 GCA_028599075.1 Urechidicola sp.
TCAGGTATTGAAGTTTTTATTACATCTTTTTCTTGACTACTAATAAATTGTGGGGCAGCATTTGGAGTCAATACAACTGCATGTGATTTTGGGTTATAAACTTCACCATTAGGCACGAAAGTAGTTTTAACAATTTTATCATTATAAGGTGTTATGGTATAAACACCATCACTAACAACAACAGTAACATCTCCATGAGAACTCATCTCAGCACTTATAAATATTCTGTCTTTGTTTTGTGCAAAAATAGAAGTGCTGAATGCTATAAAAAGGAAAATTAATTTTAATTGTTTCATTTAACTCTATGTTTTGGATTCCCGTTTACACGGGGATGACACTATTTTTTTAATTTATTTAACTGTAAACAACCACCTAATGGCTTCTTCAAAATTTTCTCTCCACAATTTCTCGTTGTGTTTTCCTCCAGGCACAACTTTAATAATGCTATTTTTCTTGTTGAATCCTTGAGCTTTTATAATGGTATCCATTTTATATAAATCTTGTGAAGTTTTACTAATTCCTTCAAAAGTTTCATTATCATCTTCAGCTGCCCCTGCTAAAAAATAGAATTTAGTTGTGTCTAAATTTCCATTGATTTTTGCAAATTCAAAACTCTTCTCTGAAAACCAAAAGGATGGAGAATAAATACCACCTAATCCAAAGGTGGTGTTATATTTTAATACCGCATAAAAGGAGATTAAGCCACCCATTGATGAGCCTATAATTGCTGTATTTTCTTTATCTGATTTAGTTCTGTAATTTTCGTCTACAAATGGTTTTAAAGTTTCTGCGATAAATTGAATATATTTTTCACCTTCTCCACCTCCATATTTTTCATTCTCCCAAGGAGAATATTCATCCAACCTTTTCACACCCCCATTTTCAATTCCGATAACAATCGCGCTAAAACCATTTTCTTCATACAACTTATCTAAGGTTTCATCGACTTGCCATTCACCAGAAAACGAGCTAGTATCATCAAATAAATTCTGGCCATCATGCATATATATTACAGGATAATCTTTATTACTTGTTTTGTAATCCGGCGGCAAATACAACCAAATTTTACGCGTTCTATTTAACTGCGGAATAAAAAAATCTTCTGATAAAATAGAAACATTTTTTGAAGCTGTCGAGGGTAACTCTTTTGCTTGTGACCAATTCTGTATTTTTATTATTACAGGCTCTACATCGTCAGGTACAGCAACAAAAGTATGTGTTCTATTAGCTATAGATTTTCCGTTTTTATCAACTTCTACTGAATCCCATGAGCCTTGTGTAAATTTAAAATGGATGCTTTTAACTTGTTTTGGAATTGTAATTGAATGTTTTCCAGAACGCTTTTCAAGTTTGAATTTCTCCTGACCTCCAGTCCATCCTTCAAAATCTCCTGTAATATAAATATCACTATTTTTAGGGGTGTTTTCTGGAATTGAATCAATAACAAAAGTTACTTGTCCAAATGAAATTTGAATTAAGAAGAAACATATTAAAAGAGGAAGTTTTTTTGTCATTTTAAAAGTTTATTCTCCTGTAAAGTCATAATATTTTTAGGATAGTTGGCTTACTTTAACTCAATAATCATTGAAGACTTCCCTTTAATACTTAGCGTATTTGTTAGATCTAATTCTTTTTCTGAAATAATATCTTTTCCTGATTTGTTCTTCTTAATCCCCTCAGTAAACCTTGATAAATCCAACGTTTGGGTTTCTGAATGGTTATTTATAACGACCATCACAGTTTCGTTTTCATTCATTCTAAAATAAACATACACATTATTTTCAGGTACGAACTGTAAGGTTTTTCCGGTATGAATTACAGATTTATCTTTTCGCCAATTCAACAATTTTTTAGTGAATGAGTGGTATGCCTCTTGAGAATCAGTTCTTCCTGATTGTGTAAATGCATTTTGTGTATCTCCACTCCAACCTCCAGGAAAGTCGCGTCTAATATCTCCATCGCCATGTTTGTGTTTATCACCCATCATCCCAATTTCATCACCATAATACAATTGTGGAATTCCGCGAGCAGTTAGAATCAAGGTCATTGCTAACTTATATTTTGCAATATCATTTTGATAAATCTGGTTGATTCTATTAGTATCATGATTACCAGCAAAGATTAAAATATTATCAATATTTGGATATAAAAAATCATTTGCAAAATTCATATATACTTTTATCATACCATCATTCCAAGAGCTGTGATCTTGATTAAAAACATTGGTGATTTCATCATACAAGGTGAAATCCATTACACTTGGTAAGTTAGAATTGTAACCTATGATTTCTGCAATTTTACTGTCTTTTTGCCAAAAAGCCATTTGAGCTTGGTCGTGCATCCATACTTCACAAACAAAATTAAAATTTGGATATTCATCGGTTATAGCTTTGGTCCATGTTGCAATTCCGTCTTTGTCGTTATATGAATATGTATCAACACGCAAACCATCTAAGCCTGCATATTCAATCCACCAAATTGCATTTTGAATGATATAATTTAAATAGAATGAATTTTGCTGATTCATATCTGGCATCGTAGTATCAAACCATCCATTCATGCAGCCTTTTGAATCGATTTCTGATGCATTGTTGTCGAATTGAGTGGTCATTCTATAATTGCTTGGTTGAAAACCTTTTTCGCCATTTCCCCAATAATGGATAAAATCTTTAGAAGGTAAATCTAATACCATTGGGTGTTTAGAGCCCCAATGATTGGTTACATAATCCATGACTAATTTCATGTCGCGTTTGTGCATTTCATCAGCTAATAATTTGTAATCTTCATTAGTTCCGTAACGTGGATCAATCTTATAAAAATTGCTTTGCGCATAGCCATGATACGAATAAGTAGGTTCGTTATCTTCTAGCAATGGGGTGTTCCAAATAGCTGTAGCTCCCAAATTATTAATATAATCTAAGTTGTCAATTATTCCTTTTAGATCGCCTCCATGACGTCCTCCTTTGTGACTTCTATTTACTTTTTCTACAGTATCATCTGTACTGTCATTTTCAGGATTGCCATTTGCAAATCGATCTGGCATAATTAAATACATCACATCCGAACTATCGAAACTATTTCTGTTTGCTGAATTTTCTTCGCGTTGTTTTAATTGATATGATTGTGTTGTAATAACTTTAGAATCTTTTAAAAAATCAATATCAAAATTTCCAGATTTTGAACCTGACAATTCTAAATCGATAAATAAATTAGGTTCAAGATAGTTTAGGGAAATTTATATCTTTGTAAATTATTGAGAAACAATGAAGAACAAGTATATTTTCCGTTCCCGAATTTCTGAGAAGAAATTTAGACAAATTTTAA
>JAQRMW010000237.1 GCA_028599075.1 Urechidicola sp.
AATGCCTGAACATCATCAATTAATTTCGAAACCTTGTCTAACATATTCTTTCTTGAAATTAGACGGCAAATTTACATTTTTTTGTTGAGATAGTTTAGCAAAGAAACCTATAGAATTATTTTACTAAAATTTCATGAATTTATTAAGTAAAAAAAGAATGACTAAATGCCAAATTAATTATATTTGTGTTGTAAACTAATAATAACTCAAAAAAAGTAATTCAAAATTATGGAAAAAGTAATTTCAGATTTTATGGACTTAGTAAAAGTCCGAAATCAACATGAGCCAGAATTTTTACAAGCTGTAGAGGAAGTAGCAGAAACTGTTATCCCATACATTGTTAATCATGAGATTTATAAAGGCAAAAACATTTTATTAAGAATGGTTGAGCCTGAAAGAGTAATAATGTTTCGTGTCCCTTGGGTTGATGATAAGGGAGAAATTATTGTAAATCGTGGATATAGAATTCAAATGAATTCAGCTATTGGACCATATAAAGGCGGTTTACGTTTTCATCCGACAGTAAATTTAAGTATTCTTAAATTTTTAGCTTTTGAACAAGTATTTAAAAATGCCTTAACTACCTTACCTATGGGTGGTGGTAAAGGAGGTTCTGATTTTGATCCTAAAGGAAAATCTGATGATGAAATAATGCGTTTTTGCCATAGCTTTATGTCTGAGTTGAGTCGTCATATTGGGTCTAATACAGATGTTCCTGCTGGAGATATAGGAGTTGGTGGTAGAGAAATAGGTTTCTTATTTGGAATGTATAAAAAAATGAGAAATGAATTTACTGGTGTACTAACTGGTAAAGGAACAACATGGGGAGGATCTCTAATTCGTCCTGAAGCAACTGGTTATGGAACAGTATATTTTGCACAAAACATGTTAGAAAAAAGAGGAGACTCACTTAAAGATAAAATAGCAACCGTTTCAGGTTCGGGTAATGTTGCACAATATGCTTGTGAAAAAGCAACTCAATTAGGGGCTAAAGTTGTAACAATGTCTGATTCATCTGGATATATTTATGATAAAGAAGGAATTGATGCTGATAAATTAGCATTTGTAATGGACCTTAAAAATAACAGACGTGGTAGAATTAGCGAATACGTTGAAATGTATCCTAATGCTAAATTTATTTCAGGAAATAGACCTTGGGATGTTAAATGTGATATAGCAATGCCATGTGCTACTCAAAATGAAATAAATGGAGACGAAGCAAAAACATTACTTAACAACGGTTGTTTCGTTATAAGTGAAGGGGCAAATATGCCTTCTGAACCTGAAGCTATTATGGCTTTTCAAGCTGCTAAAATATTATACGCACCAGGAAAAGCATCAAATGCAGGTGGTGTAGCTACTTCAGGATTAGAAATGAGTCAAAATTCTTTACGTATTAATTGGACAAGAGAGGAAGTAGATACGAGACTTAAAAAAATTATGTCTGATATTCATGATTCTTGTATTAAATTCGGGAAAGAGGAAAATGGCTATATAGATTATGTAAGAGGAGCAAATATTGCTGGTTTTGTTAAGGTTGCTGATGCAATGCTTGCACAAGGGGTTGTTTAACATATTCTTTTTTATATTAAATAAAAATGGGTGCTAAATATAGCGCCCCATTTTTTATGTATTAAAATGAATTAAGGCTGTAAATTTATTGGTATAGTTATATCTTGCATTCGTAAAAAAAAGTCTTTAAAATGACAAAAAAACTGTTACCTGATTTAAAATCATATGAATTTGAAGAAGTTGCATTTAATAAACTAATGCAAAATAGAATAAACAAAGTTTTAATTGTTTGTTCTAATTATGATTTTTACATGCTAGAAGAAGATGGTAGAATAGATGAGCGTATTTTTAATGAATATACAGCATTAAACCTAAGGTACCCCCCAAGTTTTATACACGCTAATTCAGCTAAAAAAGCAATAAAATTACTTGAGTCAGATAAAATAGACCTAGTAATTACTTGGTTAGATATTGGAAATTACAAAGCATTTGAAACCTCAAAAAAAATAAAAGAAGCATTTCCTGAAGTTCATTTGGCAGCAATTAGTCACTATTCATCAGAGCTAAGAAAAAAAATTAACGAAGAGAATGCAGGTGTTATAGATTTTGTTTTTCATTGGAATGGAAATGCAGATATTTTCTTAGCAATTATAAAACTTACTGAGGATAGAATGAATGCAGAAAAAGATATTAATCAAATAGGTGTTAAAGCTATTTTATTAGTAGAAGATTCTTTAAAGTTTTATTCCAGATACCTACCAATTATATACAAAATTCTATTAAAACAAACACGTTCATTTATGTCTGAAGGTCTAAATGAACACCGTAGAATGATGCTGATGAGGGGGCGCCCTAAAATTTTATTAGCAACAAATTTTGAAGATGGGTTAAGTCTTTTTGAACAATACAAACATAATTTATTAGGAGTAATATCAGATGTAAATTACTTTAAAGATGGCAAGAGAAACTCTGAAGCCGGATTCCTTTTCTTAAAATTTGTAAGAGGTTTTAAGAGGTATTTTCCTTTCTTAATACAGTCATCAAACAATGATAATGAAAAACGAGCATTAGAGCTCAAAGGAAAATTTCTATACAAACATTCAGAAACTCTAGAAGAGGAAATTAAAAATTACATTACTAAATATTTCGCGTTTGGAGATTTTGAATTTTGGGATCCAGCACAAATGAAAGTACTCGCTACGGTTAAGGATTTAACAGGATTTCAAAATGCCCTAAGTACAGTTACAACTGAAGCTATAACATACCATGCCCAAAGAAGTGAGTATTCTAAATGGTTAAAATCTAGAGCCTTATTTCCACTAGCAAACCTATTTAGCGCTACAGAATATGAAGATTTTGATGACGCAGAACAAACAAGAGAGTTTTTAATAAATGCTATTAAATCTTACCGCGTTTATAGATCAAGGGGTGTAATATCTAAATTCGACAAAAATAAATATGATGAATATCTTGGGTTTTCAAGAATTGGTGACGGAGCTCTAGGAGGAAAAGGAAGAGGTTTAGCTTTTATTGATTCCTTTCTAAAACGACACAGGCTATGCAGAAAATATAAAGATGTAAATATCACCATTCCAAGAACCGTAGTTTTAAGTACAGCGGTTTTTGATGAGTTTATGGAAACACATCAGTTAATTAGGTTTGTTGCAAAAACTAAAAATGATGATGAAATTTTAAAAGAATTTGTTTCAAAGTCATTGCCACATTGGGTTTTGGATGATATTAGGGTCTTTTTAAATGTTACGACTACACCTATTGCTATACGTTCATCAAGTGTGCTTGAAGATTCTCATTATCAACCATTCGCAGGAATTTTTGCAACATTTATGATACCAAATACAGAAAAGGAAAAGCTTTTAACAATGGTTTCTAATGCGGTAAAGTCTGTAATGGCATCTGCTTTTTTTACAAGTAGTAAATCATATTTAAAAGCAACATCTCATGCGTTAGAAGAAAGTAGAATGGCTGTTATTTTACAAGAAGTAACTGGCAAAAAATACGAGGATGTTTACTACCCAAATATTTCTGGTGTTGCACGTTCTATTAATTTTTATCCAATTGGAAATGAAAAACCAAACGAAGGTATTGCAAATATTGCATTAGGGTTAGGAGAAATTATTGTTGGCGGTGGACGCACACTTAGGTTTTCGCCATATCATCCAAAAAAAATTCTTCAACTATCATCTCCAGGATCAACCCAACGTGATACGCAACAATATTTTTACGGATTAGATTTAAACCCAGAAAGTTATAAGACTTCAACAAGTGAAGCTGTAAACAAAAAGAAAATAACTATTAGAAGCGCAAAAAATCATAGTTCTTTAAAATTTGTTGCTTCTACATACGATTTACAAAACAATATTATTAAACCAGGAATATTACACGAAGGTATTCGTGTAATATCATTTGACAATATACTTAAGTACAAAACATTTCCACTACCTGAAATTTTACAAGACTTATTAAGAATTGGTCAACGTGAAATGCGAAGCCCCATTGAAATGGAGTTTGCAATAAATCTTGATGTGCCAGAAGGAAAAAATAAAGAATTTAGTTTTTTACAAATAAGGCCCATAGTTGAAAGTAATGAAACAGTAAGTAAATTACCCAAAGATTTTAAGGTTACAGACACTATAATTTATTCTGAGTCTGCATTAGGAAATGGAAAATATGAGCATATCTACGATTTTGTATATGTAAAACCAGAAACTTTCAATTCTGCCAATACAAGAGAAATCGCTACAGCAGTTGAAGAAATGAATAAGCGTTTTATAGAGCTTGATAAACAATATATTTTAGTTGGCCCTGGAAGATGGGGCTCTAGTGATCCTTGGTTGGGGATACCCGTAATTTGGCCTCAAATATCTGCAGCAAAAGTTATTGTTGAGGCGGGTTTAAATAACTTTAGAATTGATCCAAGTCAAGGAACACATTTTTTTCAAAATTTAACATCATTTAAAGTTGGGTATTTAACAATTAACCCTTTTATAAACGATGGCTTTTTTGATTTAGAATACCTAAATAAGCAAGAAGCCGTTTGTGAAAATAAGTATCTAAGACATCTTTGTTTTAAAGAGCCATTAAAAGTAATTATTGAAGGAAAAAGCAATAAAGCCATCATTTTTAAAGAAGAATATAAGCCCATAAAACCACAAGATATATTAGAAAGCGCTATAGAAGATTTACCTCCTGATGGGTTTATGTAATAAAAGTGAAAATTACGAATTTGATAATTTGTAATGCTTATAAAATGCATTTTGAAAGCATTCAATAATTTTTAGGAATAAAAATTACAAAAAGATAAAAATAAAGAGTTTTTTAAATTAAAAATGAGTTTAATATCAGTAAATTTGTAGTCGAATTTTTAAAGGTTTAAACCCATAAAATTATAATAGTATGAATGTAAAAGAAATATTAAATAACCTTGAAACAAAGCACCCTGGAGAAAAGGAATATTTACAAGCGGTTCATGAGGTTTTAGAGTCTATTCAACCAATTTATAATGAAAACCCACAATACGAAGCAGCCAAAATTATTGAAAGATTAGTAGAGCCAGATCGTATTTTAACTTTTAAAGTTTCTTGGGTTGATGATGAGGGCGAAGTTCATGTTAATTTAGGACATAGAGTTCAATTTAATAATGCTATTGGTCCATATAAAGGCGGTATTCGTTTACACCCGAGTGTAAACCTAAGCATCCTTAAATTTTTAGGTTTCGAACAAATATTTAAAAATGCGTTAACTACACTTCCTATGGGTGGAGGTAAAGGAGGTTCCGATTTTAATCCAAAAGGAAAATCTGATGCTGAAATTATGCGTTTTTGTCAAGCTTTTATGTTAGAGCTTTGGAGAGTAATTGGCCCAAGTACTGATGTCCCTGCAGGAGATATAGGAACCGGTGGTAGAGAAATTGGTTTTATGTATGGAATGTATAAAAAACTACAACAAGAAAATTCTGGGGTTTTTACTGGTAAAGGATTAAATTGGGGTGGAAGTTTAATAAGGCCAGAAGCTACTGGTTTTGGCGGAACTTATTTTACAAAAGAAATGTTAGAAACCAAAGGTGACTCTTTTGAAGGAAAAACAGTAACCCTTTCAGGTTTTGGAAATGTAACTTGGGGGGTTGCTCTAAAAGTTACTGAATTAGGCGGAAAAGTTGTTACTATCTCTGGTCCTGACGGCTATGTATATGATGAAAAAGGGTTAGATGCTGAAAAAATTGACTTTTTATTAGAATTAAGAGCTTCGAATAATGATATCGTTTCTCCGTATGTAGAGGTGTTTCCTGAAGCTAAATTTATAGCGGGTAAAAAACCTTGGGAAGTTCCTTGTGATATTGCAATGC
>JAQRMW010000238.1 GCA_028599075.1 Urechidicola sp.
AACGTAAAAACTTACGAGAACCTGCAACATTGGTACGCTCACCCACATTGATAAAATTACTATTTTCATCGATGATTAACGGTTCTAAACCCGAAAGCATCATTGGTTTCCTTTTAATTTTATGTATTTCTTGTTTATTCAACTTATTTGTTTTGAGACACTTCGACAAGCTCAGTGTGACATTTAACTATCAACTATCACTATCAACCAACCTCGGTTTATAACCTTTTGCTGCTTCAGCAATTGCTTTTATATGCTCTGGTGTTGTTCCGCAACAACCACCAATAATATTAATTAATCCTTTCTCTAAATATTCTTTTATTTGGCTTGCCATTTGCTTTGGAGTTTCATCATACTCGCCAAAAGCATTTGGCAATCCTGCATTTGGATGTGCAGAAATACCGAAAGGTGCCTTATCTGAAATGATTTGCAAATAAGGTGTCAATTGATTTGCTCCGAGTGCACAATTAAACCCTACAGTCATCAAATCGATATGCGAAACTGAAATTAAAAATGCTTCAGCAGTTTGCCCAGATAATGTTCTACCCGATGCATCTGTAATTGTACCACTCACCATTATCGGAATTTCTATTCCTTTTTCCTCATTTACCTCTTCGATAGCGAACAATGCTGCTTTTGCATTGAGTGTGTCAAAAACTGTTTCTACCAATAACATATCAACTCCACCATCTACCAAGGCTTCTACTTGTTGTTTATATGCAATTCTTAAATCATTAAAAGTTACTGCTCTAAAACCTGGGTCATTAACATCTGGAGACATAGATGCTGTTCTGTTTGTAGGACCGATTGAACCTGCAACAAAACGTGGTTTATTAGGCTCAGAAATTTTATATTCATCGGCAACTCCTTTAGCAATTTTTGCTGATTGATAATTCAACTCATACACCCAATCTTCCATATCATAATCTGCCATCCCTATAGTAGTAGCAGAAAATGTATTGGTTTCGATAATATCAGCGCCTGCATTAAAATATTTTCTATGGATTTCTTTAATCGCCTCTGGTTGGGTAATGGACAACATATCATTGTTGCCTTTTACCGAAGTATGAAAGTCTTTAAACTGTGCTCCTCGATAATCTTCTTCGGTAAAATTATGGCGTTGAATCATGGTTCCCATCGCTCCATCGAGAACGAGAATTCTTTCTTTTAATATGTCTTTAATCAAACTCATTTATTGCTTTATATATTAGCAAATTAGTTTTTTGCTATCAAAAAATAGTGTTAAAAATATATCAAGAAAGTTGTGAAATTACAGAAGACAATAAGTCTAGTGTTATCTGTCTGAAATATTATAATAAATAATATCCAGTAGAATTTAGCACCTTCTTCACTTCAATATTTATTGAGCAAAGGGTTGCCAAGGCTTCAATGGGTCTATCCCTCTGCCTTTCTTGATAACTTCAATACGTTGATGAACTGAGTTGCAAAGTAAGTCAATTAACAATTAACTGACAAGTTTTCGTATTAAAAAGCCCTATTGACATTGTAGGATTATCAATTCGACAAAATAATAAGTTTGTAAAGGCATTCAATAATAAATCATTCTTATTTTAAATAATATTATATCAATTCTTTAAAAATTAGCAACTAATTTTATCGATAATAAATTTTTGAATTGTTTCTTTCCTTGCAACATATATCTGTATATTCGTTGCTTCTAAAAACTAACTAAATTATTTCTAAAAACTATGGATACTAGTAATTCTGAATTAATGAAAGATGCTGAAAGATCTCTATCTGGAAAATGGGGCTTAGCTGTTGGGACCTTTTTTGTAATTGGTTTAATTAATTTTGCTTTGCAACTTATGGCAGACTACATTCCTTTTTCAAGTATAGTTAACATAATTATTGCTGGACCCTTAGCCTTAGGAGTAGCCATCTTTTCTTTAAATTTATCAAGAGATAATAATGCGAAATCTGATAATATTTTTGATGGTTTTAAAAATTTTGGAAATGCAATAGGCACCTATTTATTAATGGTTCTATTTATTTTTTTATGGACACTTTTATTAATAATTCCTGGTATTATTGCTGCGTTATCATATTCTATGGCTTTATTCATTCTTGCAGATGATCCTGACATAAAGCCAATGGAGGCACTAGACGAAAGTAAAAGAATGATGGATGGTCATAAAGAAAAATTATTCTTTATGTATCTTAGGTTTTTTGGATGGTCGCTATTGTGCATCCTAACTTTAGGAATAGGATTCTTATGGTTTATACCTTATGCAAATGTAAGTTTAGCCAAATTCTACGATGACTTAAAGAAAGACCAATACAATATTGATGAAATTGGAGAAGAAATAAATTAGAATTTATTTTTAATCATTCTTCCAATAGGCTGGATTTGCATCTTCAGATAGTTGATTCCAATAATCTTGGTTGACTATGTGATTTCCATCTAAAGTCTTAAGTCTACGTGCAAACACCCAAACGGTTGGGTGAAAAGTCATATCAGTAACACCAACAGTATACAATTGTGGTTCTTCTTCAGACTTTCTTTTTTCTTCTTGAATTACCACTTCAAAGCCATTAAACTCTAACAGTTTTTGCAAAAACTCTTTGCGAGGTGCTTCTATCTTTTTCTCAACAAAAGTTACTCGTTGGTCTTCTATACTTCCAAATGCATGTTTACCTGCTAATGCCATAATACTAAATTTTCAATTTACAAATACCAAAATCCAAATTCCAATATTTAATTCTCAAGTTCTAAAGAAAATGAAATAACCACTCTAATCTCTTAAAATAAGAGGAGTTTATTTGTTTACAACTTACTGATTTCAAAAATATAATCATAAATAGGGCTATACAGCCCAATAAACAATATCCCTATTACTGCTAAAACCAATCCTAACTTCATATAGATTTTATTCTCAAAATAAGGAATTGCTGTTTCGCTTTTTCTTAAGAACATGGCTCTTATCACTAATAAATAGTAATAAAGAGAAATGGTCACGTTTACTACAGCTAAGAAAACTAACAAGTACATTCCTTGACTTGCTGCTGCAGTAAATAAAAAGAACTTACCAAAGAAACCTGCTACTGGTGGTATACCTGCTAACGAAAATAACGCCAACATCATTACCAAACTCAATTTTGGATTGGTACGATAGAGACCGTTATAATCATCCATATTTTCTTTTCCTGATTGTAATGAAATGGATTGTACCACACCGAATGCAGCCAAATTTGTAAATACATAAATCCCTACAAAATATACTACGGTTGCTACACCTAACTGATCGTTAGACATAATCCCTAATAATATAAATCCGGCTTGTGCTATTGATGAAAATGCCAAAAAGCGTTTCATATTCTGCTGACGGAGTGCAAATAAATTACCAATGAACATGGTTGCCAATGCGACTATATAAAGCAAATTATGTGTAACCAAATCAAAAGGTTTCATTACCGTAAATAATACAATCATTAAAATCATAACTGCTGCCCCTTTTGATATAACAGATAGATAAGAAGCTATTCCTATTGGTGCTCCTTCATACACATCAGCTGTCCAAAAGTGGAAAGGAACCAATGATATTTTAAATGCCAATCCTGTAAAAAAGAAGATGAATCCTAAAAGGCTTAAATTAGAATATGATATAATTGCTGCTACTTCTTCAAAATGTATAGTCCCTGTGGTTGCATACAAAAGAGAAACTCCAAACAAAGAAGTTCCAGATGCCAAGGCGGCTGATAAAATAAATTTAATACCTGCTTCGGCAGATTTTCTTTTATATGTTTCAAAAGCAATTAATGCTGCAATTGGTAATGCTGATAATTCTAACCCTAAATAAAACATTAAGAAATCACCTGCAGAAATCATATAATACATTCCTAACAATGATGAGAACATCAGAATAAAAAATTCGGTAGATTTATGCTCAGGCACTACTTTTTCTTTAATCCAATCTGCTGATTGTAAGAGAATTATTAACACTCCGACATTCAATACATTTTTAAAAAGGTGAATTAAAGATGTTGATTTAAACATACCTCCGAAAAGTGCCCCTTCTTGCATTGGCAAAAATCCAATAACGGTGTGAACAACGAAAATACCTATTGCAAAATTGAGCAATCCCTTTTTATTATTCGAAAATATTTCGCCAATTATTAACAGTAAAATAACTGCTAGTAGCACTAATTCTTGGCGCATTAATAAAAAATTTTCAATATTCATATTCTTTTATTTTAATCTCATTTTGGAACGCTGATAACGCCGATTTAAAATGATTTTTACTGATTTATTATTTTTAAATTCTTTCTATCTGCATTTCGACTCCGCTCAATGCCCAACTTCCGTCCTACATCATCCTTTCAATAAATGGCTGTAAACTTTCACGAATCATATCACTCAACCAAATTGGTGTCATCCCCATAAATACAATCGGAATTAACAATAAAAGAACTCCTGCTCTTTCAAACCAAGTTGCTTTTGGTAAGTTTTCAAATTCTGCGTTTTTTACAGGCCCCATCAACATCATTCCTACTACTCTTAAAATATAAACTGCGGTTACAACAATTGCCGAAACTGTGATAATTGTAGCAACTCTATGAAACATATCTTCGTGTTGAAACGCCCCTACAAATATTTGCATCTCTGCCATAAATCCACTGAAACCAGGTAAGCCTAAAGAAGCTAATCCTGCAATAACATACATCACCGAAATAAATGGAATCACTTTTAGTAAGCCTCCTAATTTTGTAACATCTCTAGTGTGTGTTCTTCCATAAATCATACCGATTAAGGCAAAAAACATTGCTGTCATAAACCCGTGAGAAAGCGATTGTAATATAGCTCCGTTCCATGATGTTCTATTTAACATCAACAAAGCAAAGAGCACCATTCCTAAGTGGCTTACCGATGAGTAAGCATTGATGTATTTTAAATCTGTTTGTTTCACTGCTGCCAAGGCTCCGTAAAAGACTCCAATTACTGCTAATACAATAAAGAAGTCTGACCAAATAAGTGCCCCTTCTGGCAACAAATACATAGCTATTCTAAAAACTCCGTATCCACCTAACTTCATCAATACCCCTGCATGTAACATTGATACTGCGGTTGGCGCAGATGCATGACCATCTGGTGACCAAGTATGAAAAGGAAACATTGCTCCCAAAACTGCAAAGCCAATAAAGGTGATTGGGAAAAATAATTTTTGTGCTTCTACTGGAATATTGACTTTGGCAATTTCTAAGATATTAAATGTCAATGCGCCACCATCTGCACCTGAATTGAAATAAATTCCTAAGATACCAACTAACAATAAAGCCGAAGCTCCCATCAACATTAGGGTTAATTTCATTGCTGAATATTCTTTAGGCCCTGAGCCCCAAATCCCTATAAGAAGATACATTGGTATTACAGCTATTTCGTAGAACACGAACATGGTAAATAGATCGGTTGATATAAAAAATCCGAAGACACCTGTAGCTAATACTATTAAGGAAATAAAGAATTCTTTTGGTAAGTCTTCCATTTTCCAAGAGATTAAAACTCCTGCTAATACAACAATAGACGAAAGCACAATCATTGCAACTGAGATACCATCTACCCCAACGATATAATGAATATTAAAATGTTCGAACCAGGTCATGTCTTTGACAAAGACCATGATATCGTCATTTATTTTTCGCTCTTGAAAATAGGCATATACCAAATGAAAAGACATAAGGGCTTGTACTGTCATACCCACAAGCGAAACAATTCTTGCTTGTTTTAAATTTTTCGTAAACACCAAAATTAATATAGTGATTGCCGGTACTGTTACAAATAAAGTTAATATATCCATCTGCTTTAAATAATCCAGTTATAAATAAAAATCATTGCCAAAATCACTGCTCCTGCAACAAATGCAAATGCATAATCTTGAACTTTTCCTGATTGTAATCCTTTAATTTTTTTAGAAGTTGCTACGGTCGAATTTCCAACTAAATCCATTGTTCCATCAACTACTTTTTTATCAAACCATGCAAAAGGTGCTGATATTCTTTTAAAAATGATTTGCTTAGTGATGAACAAATACACTTCATCAATATAAAATTTATGATATGCCCAAGTATATAAATTACCAAATGCTTTTGACACTTTATTGGGTAACTCATTTGGTTTTTTATAGAAAATATAAGCAATTATAATTCCAACAAACCCAACTCCTACAGCAATTGCTGCTAAAGGATAATTTAAATGCACTTCAAAACTTTGATGATCGGCAGTTACATATTCGCCAAAGTGAATATATCCTGCGGCAATACTCATAAATGCTAAAAATAGTAATGGGATAGTCATTGATTTTGGAGACTCGTGAGGTAGATGTTCATAGGTTTTATCCTTGCCCCAGAAAATCCCGAAATACAATCTAAACATATAAAAGGCTGTCAATCCTGCCACAAAAAGGCTTATAAAATATATGATTTTATTATGCTCATAAGCTGCTACTAGTATTTCATCCTTACTAAAGAACCCTGCAAATCCTGGAACTCCAGAAATAGATAAAGCAGCAATTAAAAATGTAATATGTGTAATTGGCATATACTTTCTCAAGCCTCCCATATCTTGTAAATAGTTACTATGAATCGCATGTATAATTGAACCTGCAGCTAAGAATAACAGTGCTTTAAACATGGCATGTGTAAACAAATGAAACATAGATGCCATATATCCTAATCCGTCATGACCTTCGTAACTAGACACACCCAATGCCAACATCATATAACCAATTTGTGACATGGTAGAAAATGCTAAGACACGTTTAATATCAGTTTGTGTTAAGGCAATGATTGCCGCAATTAAGGCTGATATTGCTCCGACCCAAGCAACTATATTTAACGCGTATCCATCTTCAACAAAATAATACATGTTAAACAAACGCGCTACCAAATACACCCCAGCAACTACCATGGTTGCAGCATGAATTAATGCCGAAACCGGTGTTGGTCCTTCCATCGCATCGGGCAACCAAATATGCAACGGAAACATTGCAGATTTACCTGCACCTCCCATAAACATTAAAATCAATGCCCAAGTAATCACCGACAATCCCATAAATGAAGTCGAAGCCCAATTTGTGATGGCAGCTCCTTCAGGATTTGTCAATTCCATGAAATCAAAAGTTCCTGTATAATATCCTATGATTAAGATTCCGATAAGGAAACCTAAATCAGCAAATCGAGTTACGATAAAAGCTTTTTTTGCTGCTGCAACTGCAGATGGTTTTGTGTAGTAATATCCTATTAATAAAAATGATGACACCCCAACCAATTCCCAGAAGATATAAATCTGAAATAAGTTTGTTGCCATTACCAAGCCCAACATAGAAAAGGTAAATAGTGAAAGGAATGCAAAGAATTTTGTGTACCCAGGATCGCCTTTCATATAACCTCTACTGTACAAATGTACCACAAATGAAATTGTTGTAACGACTATTAACATCATTACAGAAATCTGATCTATCAACACACCCATATCTATAACGAGGGTATCTGTAAAACTCATCCATCTCCATTTCTGAACAAAAGTTTGATAAACTCCATCAACTTTACCAACAACAAAATAGTATTGATAAGCCGTGTAATACGACAAACTTAAGGATGTAAATAAGCCCAATGAACCAATCACTCCAGAAACTACTGGCTTAATTTTATTGTAATTAATTCCTAAGAGCAAAAATATTGCTAATGGAATTAACGGGATGAGAATTGTATAAGTGAAATCCATAATTAATATTTCATTGTTTCTGTATCTTCTACCTCAACAGAGGTAACCAATTTATACAAGTTGATAATTATTGCGACTGCCAATGCTGTTTCTGCTGCAGCAATTGCGATGATAAAAATTGAAAAGAAAACACCTTGTAAATTTTCAGGAAATAAATAGGTATTAATTACCACAAAATTTACAGCCGATGCGTTTAATATCAATTCTATTGACAACAACATTGTTATTAAATTTTTACGAGTCAAGAAACCATATACACCAATAAAAAAGAGGGTGGTGGTGATGGTTAAAATTTCGTATATGCTGATTCCTTGTATCATTCTGTTTTTATTTTGAACTTGTCAATTACTGTTCTAATTTTTTTCCTTTTGCAATTACAATTGCTCCAATCATTACCGCTACTAGTATCACACTTATCACCTCAAATGGCAAAATATAACCACCATCATCAACACTCAATAAACCTCTACCTATATCTTCCACTTCAATAATAATTGAGTTTTCTGCGGGACTAAATTGATAGGTGAAAATTGCATACAATGTTAATAGGATTCCAACAACACTTAAAGTTGCCGCTATAATCCGTTGCTTTAAACTTGTTGCATCCAATTTTAATTCGATGTGATGCACCAACATTACTGAAAAAATAATCAGTACGATAACTCCACCGGCATACACTGCTAATTGCACTGCTGCTAAAAAGGAATAATCTACCATGAAATAAATTCCTGAAATTCCGATTAGTACAAACAATAAATAAATTACTGAACGTAACATTTTTCTGCTCGATACCGCTTTAATAGCGAAAAATATCATGATGAATGCGAGTATGTAAAATATGATTCTTTCCATAACTTAGTCTTCTATTCCTGCTTTTACTTTTGATCCTGGTTGATTCAATACTTTTGTCAAAGAGGTTCTATCATACACAGAGTTTTCATAATTCTGCGCCCAAACAATTGCATCTGTAGGACATGCCTCTATACATAATCCGCACATCGTACACATGCCTAAATGGTAAATATGCTGATCAATTTTTTTCTTCTTTTTGCCTGTTTCTTCATCAATCCCACGATCCCAAATAATTTCAATAGTACCATTCGGACAAGCAATTTCACATTTTTGACAACCTGTACATCTGTGCTCATTAACATCATCGTGAGGCATGATAACTTCACCACGAAAACGATCGAACATTTTTAATGTCTCTCTGTTATCAGGATATTGTTGTGTGAGGGCACCTTTTCTAGCACGAATAAAATAACCTCCTGTAACACTCATCCCTGTGAGTAAGGTTTTTATTCCGTTATATATATCTGAAAAATAACTCATCTTTTACTTATTATTATAGGGTCAAATTCAACCAGATTACTATTGCCATAATTACAATATTCACCAAGTTTATTGGCAACAAATATTTCCATTCTAATGTTAATAATTGATCTACTCTCAATCTTGGGAATGTCCATCTAAACCACATCATCAAAAAGATGATTCCCAGCACTTTAATTAAAAACCACAACATTTGCGGAAACCAAGTAATGTCGTCAGTAATTCCGAATGGTGATAACCACCCGCCGAAAAACACTACAACTGCTATGGATGCTATGATGAACATATTAATAAATTCTGCTAAGAAAAAATAGGCGAATTTCATCCCTGAATATTCGGTATGGAAACCTGCTCCTAATTCCGATTCGGCTTCAACTAAATCAAAAGGTGCTCTATTTGTTTCTGCTGTTCCTGCAATCATAAAAATCATAAAAGCAATAACAGCAGGAATATGCCCTTGTAAAATCAACCACCCTCCTGTGCGTTGAACTTCTATAATTTCTGACAATTGTAATGAACCTGTTAATAAGACCATCGTTAATAAAGACAATCCTACAGAAAGCTCATAACTGATAGTTTGGATACCAGATCTCATTGCACCAATCAATGCATATTTATTATTACTTGCCCATCCTCCTAAAAGGATTCCGATAACTCCCATTGAAGAAACTGCCAATAAAAAGAAGACTCCAATATTAATATCAAATGCTTGTAATTGCTCAGAAAAAGGAAGTACCGCCAAAGCTATTAAAGCTGTAACAATCACAAAATAAGGAGCCAAATTATACAGCAACTTGTCTATTCTATCATTACTTGTTAATTCTTTAGAAACCAACTTTAAGGCATCTGCCATAGTTTGAAACATTCCGAAAGGACCTACACGATTTGGACCTAAACGCAATTGAAACCACGCTGCTACTTTACGCTCTAAATATACCAAGTACAGTCCTGCTATGGCAAATAATGCCAAGTATGCTGTTGCTATCAAGACCATTTCGGTGATGCTTGCAGCACCTTCAGGCATTATTGAATAGAGCCAATTATGTATTGTTTCAATCATAATATGTTTAATTATTGGTCTGTTGTTTGATGACCGATGACCGAAGTTTTATCTTCGGAAATATTATTATTCAATTACTAATTTTAGATTTCTACAACCTCACCTATCCTATGTCTTCCGTCTTCTGACTCCCTTATCTATCTATATCCGGAACTACGATATCAATTGTAGCCATAATAGCTACTAAATCTCCAATTTTAGAACCTGTTGCCAATGAATTGATAACTCCTAAATTCGAAAGCCCGGGCGATCTAAATTTAAATCGATACGGATTTTTTGTTCCTGTACTATTTACATAACAACCCAACTCGCCACGAGCAGTTTCTACTCGCTGATAATACTCCCCTTTCGGTAATTTAATCACAGCTTTTGTTGCTACTTTAGTATCTCCTTCTGGAATGTTATCTATTAATTGTTCTATGATAGATAAAGATTGCCACATTTCTTGAATACGCACCTTATAACGCGCTAAACAATCTCCGTCTGTTTGAAGTGCTTCTTCAAACTTTACTAAATCATAGGCACTATATGGGTGAATTTTTCTGATATCACAATTTACTCCAGACCCTCTTGCAACAGGTCCCGATGCTCCAAAAGAAATGGCATCTTCTGGACTTAACACTCCAATTCCTTTGGTTCTCTTTTGAAAAATAACATTACCCTTAAGTAAGCGATCATATTCAGGAATCTTTGTTTTAAAATGTGCTATAAATTCTTTGGTGCGTTTTACAAAATTTGGATGAATATCGAACATCAATCCACCTGGTATATTGTAATTCATTGTTAAACGTGCACCACATGTTTCTTCAAAAATATCATTGATTAGTTCACGATCTCTAAAGGCGTAAAAATAAGTTGTCAATGCACCTACATCCATTCCCATAACACCCCACCACAAACAATGTGATGCGATTCTGGTCAATTCTCCAATAATAGTTCTGATAACTTTTACACGTTCTGGAACGTCAATTTCTAAGGCTTTTTCAACCACCAAGCAAACTGCTTCGTTGTTGATGTGTGATGAAAGGTAATCCATCCTATCTGTTAAATGCACAATTTGCTGATAACTATCGCGCTCGCACATTTTTTCTATAGACCTGTGAATGTAGCCTAAATCTGGTTCTACATTTTTAATAATTTCACCATCTATGGTCAACATCATCCTTAACACCCCATGAGTTGCTGGATGTTGAGGTCCCATATTTATAAAATACTCTTCCGTTTTGATATTACTTTTTACAGTTGGCTCCATAGGGGTCTTTTATTTGATAATCATATTTTCCTCATCTACATAATCTTTTCGCAACGGCCACCCTTGCCATTCTAATGGCAAAAACAATCGCTTTAAATTAGGATGATTATTAAATTTTATTCCGAAAAAATCATACACTTCCATTTCGTGTAATTCGGCAGTATACCAAATATCTGAAACAGAATCCATAGTTGGATTTTCTCTATCTGATGTTTTTACTTTTACTACAATAGCATGTCTAAAAGTTGTAGATTCTAAATGATAAATAACACCTAAATCTTCTCCCCAATCGATACCAGTAACACAAAAAAGATAATCAAATTTTAAATCAGAATTTGATTTTAATTGACTACAAATTTTATGTAATTCATCAACAGGAACCTCAACGTTTAAAAACTCTGAGTCTTCTTCAGAAAAAGTGAGTGTATCACTCCAACTACTTACAATATGTTGTATTTCTTCGTTTGTCATTTTCTTAGATTTTACCTTCATCAAAACCATCAATCGGATTTACTTTTTCTTTCATGTTTTCGGTCTTGATTTTATCTTGTAACATAATCATCCCTTCTAACAATGCTTCTGGACGCGGAGGACAACCCGGAACATAAACATCTACTGGAATTACGTGATCTGCTCCTTTAACAACTGAATATGAATTGTAATAAAAAGGGCCTCCAGAAATAGCGCAAGCACCCATGGCAATTACGTATTTTGGCTCTGCCATTTGATCGTATAAACGTCTTAGAACTGGAGCCATTTTATTAACAATGGTACCTGCTATAATAATTAAATCTGCTTGTCTTGCGGATGGTCTTGCAACCTCAAATCCAAATCTAGAAAAATCGTGTTTTGGCGCACCTGTTTGCATCATTTCAATAGCACAACAACTGGTACCAAAATAGAGCGGCCATAAAGAATTTGAGCGCCCCCAATTAATTACATTGTCTAAAGAAGAAATTACAATATTTGCACCATTACCTCCTGGAATTACTTTCCCTGGAAAATCATCTGGAACCACCTCATTAAAACCATCAGGTTTTGTTTGGCATATATATCTTTGTTTGTCGTCTATTCCCATTTTAATGCTCTTTTTTTCCATGCATAAGCCAATCCTAATCCTAAAATAAATAAGAAAATTAATATTTCTACCAATGCTATGGTTCCCATTTCTTTAAAAACTACTGCCCAAGGCACTAAGAATGCTACCTCAATATCAAACAGTAAAAATAAAATTGCAAAAAGGTAATATCCTACCTTAAATTGTACCCAAGTTGGTCCTTTTGTTTCTATCCCACACTCGTAAGGTTCTCTCTTTGCAGGATTATCTGATTTGTGTGAAATTAAGCCAGATAAGGCATTTGCACCAGCGACTAATACTACGCCAGAAATAAAAAAAACAAGAATTGCTTCGTAACCCATTTGCTGTTATTTTATGTCAAAATTAAGATATTCATATTGTTTATTTATGACTTAAATCATATTTGGAAATATTTTTTAAATAAATATTTCTTACTCCAATTTATGATTAAAATCTATAAAAAAAACCTCGATACAATGCATCGAGGTTTTCTTTAAATTTAAACTTCATAAGTTTCTCCTGAGAAAAACAGGTCATCAACTTTAGAAAATTTAGATGTTTTTTGAACTTCGTCTGTCAATTGTTGCTCTCTATCTTCAAAAGTATCTTCTTCAAAACTTCTAATAATTCCTGTTGCTAAAGGATATTCTAATTTTACCAACATTTGATGCATCGTATTGTCTTCACATTTTGCATCGTGCACTAAAAGATCTTCTTGAGTAATACCATCTTCGCCAATAGTAACTACTTCTAATTTTAATTCTTTTAATACAATTCCCTTATCATTTTCCTTACCAAAAATCATTGGTTTACCATGTTCTAAGAAAATTTGCTTGTCTGCTCTAACAGCTTTATCTGTATATTGTGTAAAACATCCATCATTAAAAATGACACAGTTTTGAAGAATCTCTATCAATGAGGTTCCTTTAAACTTTTCAGCTTCAATAAATAATTGTGTCATTTCTTTTGGAGTATTACCACCCAATCTCGCAAAAAATCTTGCGCGAGCACCTAAGGCTAATTCACCCGGTTGAAACGGAGGTTGTGTATTTCCAAAAGGAGATGATTTCGTTTTTTGACCCAATAATGATGTAGGTGAAAACTGCCCTTTCGTCAATCCATAAATCTCATTATTAAACAAGACTATATTAAGGTCTAAATTTCTTCTCAAAACATGAATAAAGTGATTCCCTCCAATAGCTAAACTATCTCCATCACCCGTAATCATCCAAACACTTAAATCTGGATTTGCGAGTTTAACTCCACTCGATATTGCTGCCGCACGACCGTGTATACCATGCATTCCGTATGAGTCTATATAATAAGGAAAGCGTGAAGAACACCCAATACCCGATATAAAAACAACATCTTCTTTCTTAACTCCCATTTCTGGAAGCGCTTTTTGCATTGCTCTAAGAATTACATAATCATCACACCCCGGACACCATCTTACTTCTTGGTCGCTTGCAAAATCTTTGAACGTATATTTTTTTTCTATAGTTGCTTCCATCTTATTCTTCTTTTAATATGTCTTTAAATTTTGCTACCATTTTTGTTACTGAAAATGGTAATCCTGATACTTGATTGTATTGCATAAAATCAATTTCTTGATATTTTCCTTTTAACACAAATGCCAATTGACCAGTGTTTAATTCACATACAATAACTTTCTTAAATTTAGAAAATACCTCTGCAGTGTTTTTTGGCATTGGGTTGATATAATTAAAGTGTGCATGCCCTACTTTATATCCTTGGTGGTTTAATTTACCAACAGTCGAATGTAAACTACCATAAGTACCACCCCAACCAATGACTAATAAATCACCCTCATCTACAAAATCAGACTTTAAATCAGGAATGTAATTCGCAACACGCTCTACTTTTTCTGATCTAATTTTGGTCATGTATTCATGGTTTTCTGGAACATAAGAAACATTACCTGTTGTTTGATCTTTTTCTAATCCACCAACTCTATGTTCTAATCCTGGTGTTCCTGGAATTGCCCAGTTTCTAGCCAAAGAATCATTATCTCTATCATAAGGATGTGTAGATTCTGAATTACCATCTACCAATCTAGTTTTGATTTCTGGCATGTCGTATATCGACTTAATTTTCCAAGGCTCTGAACCATTAGCTATATATCCATCCGTTAATAAAATAACTGGAGTCATATGTTCTAAAGCTAATTTTGATGCCATATAAGCATAATCAAAACAATTTGCTGGTGTACTTGCCGCAATAACAATTATTGGGCTCTCACCATTTCTACCATACATAGCTTGTAGTAAATCTGATTGCTCAGTTTTGGTTGGCAATCCTGTTGATGGCCCACCACGTTGCACGTTTACAATAACCAACGGCAGTTCAGTCATCATTGCTAAACCAATGGCTTCACCTTTTAATGCTAAGCCTGGACCAGATGTTGTAGTAATTGCTAAATCACCCGCAAAAGAAGCTCCTATTGCCGATGTTACTCCTGCAATTTCATCCTCTGCTTGAAATGCTTTTACACCAAAATGTTTGTGTTTAACCAACTCGTGTAAAATATCAGTTGCTGGAGTAATAGGATACGAACCTAAAAATAATTCTAATCCTGATTTTTCAGCTGCTGCTAAAAACCCCCATGCTGTATTCGTATTTCCGTTTACAATTCTATAAGTCCCTTTTGGCATTGTTGAAGGTGCAACCGTATAAGAATTAGGAATCAACTCTAAAGTTTCGGCAAAAAAGTAACCTGCTTTTAACACCTTAGCATTTGCTTCAGCTATAACCGGCTTGTATTTAAATTTCTTTGCGAAAAAGTTTAAGGTATGATCCATATCACGATCATACATCCAATACACCATCCCTAAGGCAAACATATTTTTTGACCTAACAACAGATTTATTATCTAATCCTAAATCCTTTAACGATTCTTTAGTTAGTGAAGTCATTGAAACTTCAATCACTCTAAAATTATCTAGTGATCCATCTTCTAAAGGGTTTGTTTCGTATTCGGCTTTCTGTAAATTCTTTTTAGAAAACGAATCTGTATCTACTATAATAGTATGTCCTGCCTTTACTGCAGCCAGATTTGTTTTTAATCCCGCAGGATTCATAGCCACCAATAAATCTAAATCATCACCAGGTGTACTAATCTCTACACTACCAATGTGAACTTGAAATCCTGAAACTCCGTATAAACTACCTTGAGGAGCTCTAATTTCTGAAGGATAATTTGGAAAAGTTGCAATGTCGTTTCCAAACATTGCAGATGTATCTGTAAATTGTGTACCTGTAAGTTGCATTCCGTCACCAGAATCCCCTACAAATCTAATTACAACTGAATGTAAATCTTCAGTACCAATAGATTTCATTACTGTTTTATCTGATATCATAAGCTTGAATTGAAATATTCTTTAAATTTATAAAATTATTTTTTAAATAAGTTTCAAATGTAGAAATGATTAATTTTTTAAAAGATGACTTTTATCACTATTTTTATTATTTTTACTCTTTAGTTTTGAAACCAATTTATAACTCAAAAATTAAATTATGGCGATTATCATAACAGACGAATGTATTAATTGCGACGCATGTCTCGCAGAATGCCCAAACAATGCTATTTATGAACCAGATCAAGAATGGTCTTATTCTGATGAAACAGCATTAAGTGGAATGGTTACAACCCCAGGAGGTAAAGAAGTAGATGCCGATGAAGAAAACGAAGCAGTTTCTGATGAATTTTATTTTATTGTAGCTGACAAGTGTACGGAATGTAAAGGTTTTCATGATGAGCCACAATGTGCCTCTGTTTGTCCTGTAGATTGTTGTATTCTTGATGAAGACAATGAAGAATCAGAAGACGAATTGCTAGCTAAAAAAGCATGGTTACACGCTGAGTAAGCAATCAATTGTTTATCTTTTCAAAAAGCATTTAGAGATTTTAAAAAATATCTAAATGCTTTTTTGTTTTCCATATATAGTTTAGTGTAAAAAACTCCTTTCTAAAACAGTTCTTTTCTCATCCTTTTTCACTTGCTCAAAAAAAGAAAAACACCAATCAAATTTATTTTTTTCTAGAACTGATATAAGTCATAATTTAAAACCTCCATCCATTCTACCTTTACCCACGCTTAACTGATTATGTGGCTGACTATAAAATAATAGTCATTTCAAAAAATATAATATTTAAACAGTCTCTTATCAATAATTTCATATTATGAAAAAAAATATTTCAAAATTAATCTGTGATGCAAACGAAGCCGTGGCTCGTATAGCACACAAAACAAATGAGGTCTGCGCAATTTACCCTATTACCCCAGCTTCACCAATGGGTGAGCATGTAGACGAATATAGTGCAAATAACGAACATAACATTTGGGATAACATTCCTAGAATTGTTGAAATGCAAAGTGAGGGTGGTGCTGCAGGTGCTGTTCATGGATCTTTGCAAGCAGGTGCTTTAACCACAACATTTACAGCATCGCAAGGTTTGCTGTTAATGATTCCGAATATGTACAAGATTGCTGGTGAATTATTACCAAATGTAATTCATGTAGCAGCAAGAACTATCGCAACACACGCCTTATCAATTTTTGGTGACCATAGTGATGTTATGGCAACGCGCCAAACAGGATATGCTATGTTATTTGCTGGCAGTGTACAAGAAGCACATGATTTTGCCTTAATTACACAGGTGGCAACTCTTAGAAGTCGCGTTCCTTTTTTAAATATTTTCGATGGATTTAGAACCTCTCACGAGATTTCTAAAATTGATGCTATTCCAGATGATGTTATCAAAAAAATGATGCCAGAAGGAAACATCATGGATCATAAAAACAGATCTTTAGATCCAGACAATCCTGTAATAAGAGGGACATCTCAAAACCCCGATGTGTTTTTCCAAGCTCGTGAGGCTGCTAATGAATTCTATTCAAACACTCCTGATATTGTTCAGGATGTAATGGATGAGTTTTACGATTTAACAGGTCGTAAATATACCATGTTCTATTATATAGGTCACCCAGAAGCAGAAAGAGTAAGTATTATTATGGGTTCTGGAGAAGGACCTGTTAGAGAAACTATTGACCAAATGGTTGCTGATGGCGAAAAAGTAGGTGCTCTATTTGTACGCTTATACCGTCCGTTCTCGTCAAAACATCTTCTAGAAAAAATACCAAATACTGTTAAAAAAATCGCTGTTCTAGATAGAACTAAAGAACCAGGTAGTGTTGGTGAACCATTGTATCAAGATGTGCTTAGTGCATTTGTTGAATGTGATAGACAACTACCAACTATTGTTGGTGGACGCTACGGATTATCATCAAAAGAGTTTACTCCAAAAATGGTAAAAGGAGTGTATGATGAGCTTTTAAAAGACAAGCCTAAAAATCATTTTACGGTGGGTATAAAAGATGATTTAACCCATACCAGCTTAGATATTGATGAAGACTTTAAAGTGAAAAGAGATACTATCAATTGTATGTTCTATGGTTTAGGGTCTGATGGTACCGTTGGAGCAAATAAAAATTCAATCAAGATTATTGGGCAAACAACTGACAATTATGTACAGGGTTATTTTGTGTATGATTCTAAGAAAGCAGGTGCACAAACCATCTCGCATCTGCGATTTGGACCTACACCTATATACTCTTCTTATTTAATTGATAAAGCAGATTTTATTGCAAGTCATCAATTCAATTTTATTGAAAAATACAATATGATTGAAGATTTAAAACATGGTGGTACATTCTTATTAAATTCGCCATTTTCTAAAGATGAAATCTGGGATTTACTTCCTAAGAAAATGCAAATTGAAATCATTGAAAAAAATGCTAAATTCTATGTAGTAGATGCAACAAAAGTAGCGCAAGAAGCAAAACTTGGTAAAAGAACAAATACCGTTTTACAAACCTGCTTCTTTGCAATTTCAGGAATTTTACCTAAACATGAAGCCATCCAAAAAATTAAAGATGCTATTGTAAAATCTTATTCTCACAAAGGAGAAAAGGTGGTGGAAATGAACTTTAATGCAGTAGATAAATCTTTAGCAAACCTTTTCCAAGTAGATTATCCAAAGCAAATTACTAGTAAAAAACGTTTGCAATCTGCTATGACAAATGCTCCTGACGGATTTGTAAAAGAAGTATTAGAAGTGATTTTATCTGGTAGAGGAGATGAATTACCAGTTAGTGCTTTCCCTGTAGACGGAACTTTCCCAACAGGAACCACACAATACGAAAAAAGTGGTATTGCTGATATTATTCCTATTTGGGATGATGCTGATTTATGTACGCAATGTAACAAGTGTGTTGCCATTTGTCCGCATGCTGCTATTAGAGCCAAAGTAGTTTCTAAAGATATATTATCAAATGCACCATCAACATTAAAAATGGTTGACCCAATTGGGCGTCCGTTTGATAAATCAGAATCATATATTTTACAAGTATCCCCAGAAGATTGTACAGGATGTGATTTATGTGTAGTTGTTTGTCCTGCTGAAAGTAAAGAAATACCTGGATTAAAATCCATCAACATGCACAAGAAACTAGAGCATGATGTTGTAGAAAATAAAAACTGGGATTATTTTGTAGATCTTCCAAATTACGACAGAAAAGAATTAAAAGTAAACACTGTAAAAGGTGCTCAATTCTTAGATCCTCTATTTGAGTTTTCAGGAGCTTGTTCTGGTTGTGGAGAAACACCTTATATAAAATTACTAACCCAATTGTATGGTGATAGTATTTTAATTGCAAATGCAACAGGGTGTTCATCTATCTATGGTGGTAATTTACCAACGACTCCGTATAAAACAAATGACAGAGGTAATGGTCCTGCTTGGGCAAACTCACTGTTTGAAGATAATGCAGAGTTTGGATTAGGTATGCAATTAGCATTGACCAAGAAGCAAGAAATCGCCGTTAAGCTGTTGAAAAATTTAGAACTATTAGTAGGTACTGAATTAATGGAATCAATCTTAAATAATCCTGAAAAAACAGAAGCTGAAAAAGAGAAAAAATTTGATGACATTGATAGATTAAAAGTCACTTTATCAGTAATAGATAATAATGAAGACGCCAACAAACTGAATCAATTAACACAATATCTCCGTCAGAAAAAAGTATGGATTTTAGGTGGTGATGGTTGGGCTTATGATATTGGATACGGTGGTGTAGATCACGTATTGGCGTCAGGAGAAGACATCAATATATTAGTTATGGATACTGAGGTATATTCTAATACTGGTGGACAAACATCAAAAGCGACTCCACTCGGTGCAAGTGCTAAATTCTCGATTGCTGGCAAGAAAACTCCTAAGAAAAGTTTGGCTTTACAAGCAGTTTCTTATGGCAATGTGTATGTAGCTCAAATTGCAATGGGTGCTAAAGATGTGCAAACTCAAAAAGCATTTGAAGAGGCAGCAGCATATCCTGGGCCATCATTAATTGTAGCATACTCACATTGTGGTGAGCATGGTTATGATTTAAAACATGGTGTAACACAACAACGAAAAGCAGTTGAAACTGGTTATTGGCCATTGTTTAGATTCGACCCAACGAAACCAAAAGGAAAGAAATTTAGATTAGATTCTAAAGCTCCTGCGGCTCCGTTAGAAGAATTTATGTACAACGAAACACGCTTTACTAGAGTTGTAAAAGAAAATGCAAAACTAGGAAAAGAGTTGTTAGAGCAAGCCCAAGAACAAGTTGAAATTAAATGGGAACGCCTAGAATTATTTAGAGATATGTAAAACAAAGTTAAGGTGTTGCATGAGAAATCGTAGCAGTATGTCATATTCTGTTTGGCATTTAGATGTCATTACCCACCTCTGCAACACCTTTTTAAATAAACCATTATGGATAAAAGCAAAGAAATCAACTTTAATAAAGCCAAAGAAAAACTAAATGATGCTAATCAAGAATTGTTTAAACCCAATGAAGATGTGGTTAGTTATTCGGTTTGTAAAAACTCTCAATTTGCAATTGAAGGATTCTTAAAAGGCTATTTAAACCACCGTGGATTTGTAACACATGATGAAGAACATTTGGAAGGATTACTTAATAGATGTAGAGCTTTAGACCCTAAGTTTAACAAAATTGACATGAGTGTAATTAATTGCAAAGCAGCAAAAATAGATTCTCGCTATTGCTCTGAGGTTGAAAAAGTAAGCTCTTGCTTTGATGTGGCCGATAGTTTAGACACATTACTGAAACAGATGAAAGTGATTTAGTTTCTTCTTGCCTTCATCAATCTTACTAATTAAGTTAGGCAAAAACTTTGAATGTTGATTTATCAGTTAAATTTGAAAGAGACAACACAACAAAGGCTGTGCTTATCTAATAATACATTACCCCTTAATCACAAACCCTTCAGTCAATTTATTTAATCTAGAAACTTTATCGGTAAAATTACCTTTGATTGATTTTCTATATCGATTTAAATTCAATACCAAATCATCAACATTTTCAGGAATCACTTCTTCAAAAAACTGGCGTAACCTCTTTGCTATGGTTGGTGATTTACCATTGGTAGAAATCGCAATTTTTACATTGCCTTTGGTTACGATACCTCCTAAATAAAAATCACATAAGGCCGGAGTGTCAGCAACATTCACCAACAATTGTTTTGCTTTTGCATCTCGGTGAATTTCTTTATTTACTTCTACATTGTTGGTCGCTGCAATTACCATATGTTGTTTGTGCAATAAGTTTTTTGTGTATGAGCGCCACATTAACGGAATGTCATGTGCTTTTGCCAAGTCAATAATTTCTTTAGAAAAATCTTCAGCAGCCACAACAACATTTGCATTAGGGCTCGATTTTAATAAAAACGACAATTTCTCAAAACCTACATTTCCACCACCAATCAGCATCATATTTAATTGAGATACTTTTAAAAAAATAGGATATAAATTATTTCTTTCCATTATTAAGCAGTTGTTACTTCTTCTTTAAGTTCTTGAAAAATTGAATTCAATTTAACACGTTTATTCACAACCTCCCCTATAATGATAATAGCTGGAGAAGTTAATTCTTTTTCAGCAACAACCTGACTGATTGTTTTTATAGTTCCAAATCCAGATTTCTCGTTTTCCATTGTGCCATTTTGAATAATAGCCACAGGAGTCGTTTGTTTATTCTCTGCTGAAAACACTTTTACTATTTCATCTAATTTTGCCATTCCCATTAAAATAACAACAGTTGCAGTAGATTTTGCCGCTAATGCAATATCAATTGATAGTTTATGAGATTTGGTTGTTCCTGTAATTACCCAAAAACTTTCTGACACTCCTCTTTTGGTTAACGGAATTCCTTGATTTGCTGGCACTGCCATTGCTGAAGAGATCCCTGGAACCATATAAGTTTCAATTCCAAATTGACGCGCATAATCTATCTCTTCGGCACCACGGCCAAAAATAAATGGATCTCCACCTTTTAAGCGCACTACATGTCCATCGCTTTTTGCCCTACTTACTATAAGTTCATTTATTTGATCTTGTTGGTATGCATAACATCCTTTTCGTTTACCTACAAAAATGGTTTCTGCTTCATAAGACACATAATTCAACAAGTCTTCATTTATAAGTGCATCATATAAAATCACTTTTGCAGATTCTAACGCTTTTATTGCCTTAAGCGTAATTAAATCTGGATCTCCTGGACCAGCACCAACAATTGTTAACTTTGGAGTTGTTCTATGTTTCATATATCAATTCTTTTGACCTATAGGCCTCAATGATTTCAAAAAAGTTTTTAGCTTGTTTTATATATCTTTTTGCAAAATCCGAATTTGGTTCGTTTTTGTTTATTTGATACACTAAGTCTTTAAAAGATGTTTGAAGGGTTATTTTTTGAGTTTCAATAAAAATTTTGTCAAATAAAGCAATGATAGAAGCTTGCGTATTTGCCTTTTCATCTTCTGCTATTAATACTGCTTTTGCACCATTCACAAAAGCAGTATACCCTTGATAAATAGCATCTGACCATTTTTCATTAGCATACGCTTCTTCAGCTAAATCTAGCTTCTCTTTAGCATCTAATAATAATGTTGCAACTAAATCTATAACAACTCCTGCACATTCACCAACTCCTATCGATTTTTGATATTTTTTTTCGCTGCCCCAATCTATAAAATCTGATGTTTCTAAATTATCAATCGACGCTAATGGTTTTAGTAATTTGTAAAAATACAATGTTCCCTTTCTATCGTAATAGCACAAGAATGTTTCTTCTTTTTTAGCATTTTGAGCAAAATCATTTAATAACAATCGTAAAGCCTTTGGCCCTCTTTTACTAGGAACCTTAATTACTTTATCTGCAAATCTACCTTGCCCATTTCCTAAAGCGCTTCCACCCAATAACACTTGTAATCCAGGTGCTCTCTTATCTTTTATTTTAATAGACATACCTTGAAAACCAATATAAGCCATATTATGTTGACCACAAGCATTCATACATCCACTAATTTTTATGGCGATATCTTTCTTGTTAAAAAACTGAGGGTATTCATTTTTTAAAACTTGCTCTAACTCTTTTGTAATTCCGGTACTGCTCGCTATTCCTAAATTACAAGTATCCGTCCCTGGGCAAGAAGTAATATCTTGGATACTATTATAACCCAATTCAGTGAATCCTAATTTTTGTAATTCCACATAAAAAAAAGGAAGCAATTCTCTTTTCACATGTCTTATCAATATATTTTGACGAAGGCTCAATCGTATTTCATCACCAGCAAATTTCTTGATTAAATTGGCTAATTTTCGAGCTTTATCTGTATAAAAATCTCCTAACAAAACTTTGATCCCTATTGCAAATAATCTTTCTTGACGTTGGCGGATTACATTTGATGTTTTCCAGTTTTCATAAGCAATTTCATCTTTAATTTTAACAATAGGGATTCTAACTTCTGAAACAGTTACAGGTAAATCAAAATTAGATGTATCTATTATAACTTTTTGAAACGATAGCGCTAATTGTTCTTTTTCAATCAAATTAACAAATGCCTCTATCCCCATTTCTTCTAACAAAAATTTAAGTCTTGCCTTAACACGTTTTGTACGCTCACCATAACGATCAAAAACACGCAATACACTTTCGGTCAAAGGAATTATTTTATCAGCTTCTAAAAAATCATACAACTCAATTGCTTGTCGTGGCTGTGAACCTAATCCTCCTCCAATCATTACTTTGAAACCAAATTTCCCATTTTTAATTTTGGCAATAAATCCAAGGTCGTTTAAATAACTCAATCCAGTATCTTCATCCGTTCCAGAAAATGATATCTTGAATTTCCGTCCCATTTCTTGACAAATAGGATTTCTTAAAAAGAACTTAAATACTGCATCTGCATAAGGCGAAACATCAAAAGGCTCATTTACATCAACACCAGCAGTTTCGGATGCCGTAACATTTCTGACCGCATTTCCACAAGCCTCTCGTAAAGTGATATCACTCTTTTCTAATTCTGCCCATAACTCTGGAGTTCTATCTAAACTTACATGATGAATTTGAATATCTTGCCTTGTAGTAATGTGCAATCGTCCTCGAGAATACTCGTCAGAGACATCGCAAATTCGGCGTAATTGTTCACTCGTAACTTTACCATAAGGCAATTTAATCCGAATCATTTGTACACCAAACTGTCGCTGCCCATACACCCCACGTGCTAGTCTCAAACTCCTAAATTTTTCTTCTGCAATTTTCCCTTCTTTAAAAAGTTCGATTTTGTTTGCCAACTCAATGATGTCTTTTTGAACTACAGGGTTTTCAATTTCTGATCTAAAGCTTAACATAATTTCTGAATTTATTGTTTTCATTTTTAGTATTGGATTCCCGCTTTCGCGGGAATGATACTTTTGATACTTCTTCTTTTTCTTAGACTAGTTATTTTCCAATAATTATTTAACCTTTTACCCTATCGGCTTACTAGATTATAGTGCAAATCTAAAAGAAAAATAGTATTGAGCAAGAAAAATATCAGTAAATATTTGGGGAATAATTGTGAATATGCTAATTACACAAATCTTCTAAAGTCGTATTTTTAAATATTTGGAGGGTTGCATCACGCACCTGTATCATTAATTTATTAACACAACATGTGGCTTCATCTGGGCAGTCATCACACTTTTCATAAAAATTTAAACTCACACATGACACCATTGCAATAGGTCCTTCGAGTACTCTAATTACATCTGTCATGACAATATCAGCGGGTTCTTTGATAAGGTAGTAACCACCTCCCTTTCCTTTTTTAGAGCCAAGGATACCTGTTTTACGAAGTGATAATAAAATACTTTCTAAAAATTTTTGTGAGATATTTTCGTTTCTAGAAATTTCAGCAATTTGAATAGGTTCCTTAGAATCTTGTCTTGCTAAAAAGGTTAGCGCTTTTAATCCGTATTTAGTTTTTTTAGAAAGCATAAATTAAAGTAGGTTCGTATAAGTTGAGTAAAAATACTAAAAAATACTAAACCCTATATAATTTCTAGAATAAATAGGGAAATGTAAAAATCAATACTAACTTTAAAATTATTGAATAAAGCTCACAAAAATAGCTGATAAAATCAAATAACTATTTCTATTAAATATCCATCAAAAATCCAAAATTGGCAAAAACAAGCCCGATAATCAACACCAAAACAATAATGAATTTTGAACCTAATAAAGGTCTGAACGAATAAATATAGGTCGGAAATACTAATAGCAGTATCCCTTTAAAAAGAACCAACCAACTCATAACCGTAATAATATCAGTCCAATCACTATTAAAGGTATTATGGTTGTAGAGCATTAGCCACCCTAAGATGACAAGAATAAAACCAATGAGATAAATTACAGGTGAATTGTCAAATAACTTGTCAAACATTTTTTTATAATAATCTTTGCTTACTATCAAACCAATACCCAAAGCCAAGTAAATTGTACCAAAGATTTTTGAAATAAGAATTGAAACTTCCATAACTAAAATATTTAATGTTTCTATCCTTCTAAGATACAAAAAATGTAATGATAAAAATAATAATTGCAGGTTTATTAGTTGACAATCAACTAAATACTTTTTAAATTATTATTAAAGTGCTTGCAACAAATCTTCAATAACATCTTCAGGGTTTTCTAAACCGATGGATATACGCACAAGCCCATCTGTAATTCCAACTTCTAATCGGTCATCAACTGTCAACTTACTATGTGTGGTCGAAGCGGGATGCGTAACAATGGTACGTGTATCTCCTAAATTCGCTGATAGTGAACACATTTTAATTGCGTCTAAAAATTTACGACCAGCATCAATACCTCCTTTAACTTCAAAAGCGATTATATTACCCCCCAATTTCATTTGCTTTTTTGCAATTTCATATTGAGGATGTGATTTTAAAAAGGGATATTTTACCCAGTTCACTTTAGGGTGCCCCTCCAAAACTTCAGCGACTTTCAATGCATTTTCGCAATGTCTATCTACTCTTACAGCTAAAGTCTCTAAACTTTTTGACAATACCCAAGCGTTGAACGGTGACATTGCTGGCCCAGTATTACGTGAGAATAAATATATTTCGCGAATCAATTCTGATTTTCCAACTGCTATTCCACCCAACACTCTCCCTTGACCATCCATCAATTTGGTTGCAGAATGAATAACAATATCAGCTCCATATTTTATAGGTTGCTGTAAATATGGGGTGGCAAAACAATTATCAATGACCAATAGTAACTTATATTTTTTCGCGATTTTACCTAACACTTCTAAATCCAAAATATCAACTGCTGGATTTGTTGGTGACTCGGCGAACAATATTTTTGTACTAGGTTTAATCAAGCTTTCAACCTGCTCAATTTTATTTACATCAAAATACGAAGTTTCGATATGCCATTTTGGTAGATACTTTGTAAACAAGGTATGAGAAGATCCAAAAACGGAACGAGAAGAAACGATATGATCTCCACTTTCTAATAATGCTGCAAAGGTTGAAAAAATCGCTGCCATACCCGTTGCAAAAGCATAACCGGTTTCGGCACCTTCCATCTTTACTACCTTATCTACAAACTCAGATGTATTCGGATTGCTGAATCTGCTGTATAAATTCTTCTCTTTTTCTTCAGCAAACGAAGCGCGCATATCCTCAGCATCATCAAACACAAAACTTGAAGTTAGGTATAATGGTGTTGAATGTTCGTCGAATTGAGTTCGTTCATTTTGTGTTCTAATGGCTTCTGTTTCGAAATTGTATTTTTTCATGATTTAACTTTTATGATGAAATGCTGAAACAAGTTCAGCATAACGATGCTATGCATCGAATATATCTTTTAGCAACTCTTCTAATTGGTCAAATTCAATTAAAAATCCGTCATGACCATACATAGATTTTATTTCTTTTAACTCATTTTCAATTCCTAATTCGTCTAAAATTTTAGTAGTCTCTTCATTTTCTTCTGCTACAAAAAAGATATCAGTATCAATTACTACTTGTGTTATTTTTGCTTTGATGGATTTTGCAACTTCATTAAACCCTCCTCTACCTCTTGTTATATCAATATAGGTTAGCAAGTGATTCATTAACTGATAAGACTCTAAATCGAATCGCTCTTGAATTATTTTTCCGTGATGTAACAACCAGCTTTCAGCATTAAAAATCCCTAATTTTTCATTCATACTTCTTCCAAATCTGTATTTGAATGAAATCGGAGTTCTGTAAAAAAGCATTGCCATTAAACGAGCATCGTGCATTGGTTGTGACGAATTATTTAAAATTTGCTCTTGGGTTAAATTGTGAGCAATAATCCAATCTGATGTTTTCCAATCAGAACCTAGGGGAATTAAATGTGTCATTAAATTTGGAAACAACACAGCCATTTCCCAAGCAATCCCACCTCCCAAAGATGGGCCGATGGTTGCGTGAAGTTTATCAATTTCTAAAAAATCTAATCCCAATCCAAAAATCTTAGCAATATCTCTTGGCTTAAAATCTTTGTAATTTCTGATAAGTTTGTCAGGGTTGGTATCATAACCATTTCCTGGAATATCAAAAGACAATACGGTGTATTTGTCTGTGTTGATTAACTTCTCTTTCCCTATAATGCCACTCCACCAGCCATTTTCTCCAGCGACTTCAGAATTTCCTGTCAATGCATGACTAACTAAAACAATTGGAGCAGAATGCAAAGGTTTTCCGTAGATTTGATAGGTTAAATCAAAATCAGATTTAAAACCTGTTTCGGTTTTAAAATCGTTAATGCTAATATGGTATAAATTATTTTTCAACGTACTAAATTTTATTTTATACGAATGGAAAATATTAATAAGAAAGAAGTGAATTTGTGTGAAATTCATTTTTGTTATCTATCCAGTTTCTTGGTAGAATTTAGCACCTTCTTCATCCTGACAACAATCAAGAAAAGGGTTGCTAAGGCTTCATTGGGTCTAATCCCTCTGCCTTTCTTTATAACATAATCAATAAGTAATTGAACTTAGATGCAAATATAAAGCATAAATTTTCTAGGCGACAAATTTTTGTTGAGATTTCTGAAATTCGAAAAAAAATAAATCTTTTTTTCTCTAATTAGTAATTATTGTTTTAAATTTGTACCCGAATCTCAGAGGAATAATTTGAACTGATTGCAACCTCTTCAAAAAAATGCTAAAGCAGTACTTAGTCACTCCTTTTAGCATTTACATTTTTCTTTTATTGATTCATATTTTTAATTTTAAAATTAAGACTATGTCATATTTATTTACATCAGAGTCAGTATCAGAAGGACATCCTGATAAAATTGCAGATCAAATTTCAGATGCACTAATCGACCGTTTTTTAGCATTCGACAAAAACTCAAAAGTAGCTTGTGAAACATTAGTAACAACAGGCCAAGTGATATTGGCAGGAGAAGTAAAATCTACCGCATATTTAGATGTTCAAAAAATTGCACGTGATGTGATAAACAACATCGGATACACCAAAGGTGAATATATGTTTGATGGAAATTCTTGTGGTGTATTAAACGCAATTCACGAACAATCTCAAGATATTAATCAAGGTGTTGACCGTGGCGATTATGATGAACAGGGTGCTGGTGACCAAGGAATGATGTTTGGTTATGCAACTAAAGAAACTGAAAATTACATGCCGTTAGCATTGGATTTAAGCCATCGCTTATTGATTGAATTAGCAGCCTTAAGAAGAGAAAACAAAGATATCCCTTATTTAAGACCTGATGCAAAAAGCCAGGTTACAATAGAATATTCTGACAACAATATTCCTCAAAGAATTGACACGATTGTGATTTCTACACAACATGACGATTTTGATGAAGAAACAGCAATGTTGGCAAAAATTAAATCTGATTTAGTATCTATTTTAATTCCGAGAGTGATTGCAAAGTTACCAGCAAAAACACAGGCATTATTTAACGATGAAATCACTTATCATATAAACCCTACAGGAAAATTTGTAATTGGTGGCCCACATGGAGATACAGGTTTAACAGGCCGTAAAATTATAGTTGACACCTATGGCGGAAAAGGCGCTCATGGTGGTGGTGCTTTCTCTGGAAAAGACCCAAGTAAAGTAGATCGATCTGCTGCTTATGCTGCACGTCATATTGCTAAAAATTTAGTAGCTGCCGGTGTTGCTGATGAACTATTAGTACAAGTCTCTTATGCTATTGGTGTAGCGCAACCAACTTCTATCAATGTAGATACTTACGGAACATCAAAAGTGGATTTAACTGACGGTGAAATTTCTAAAGTGGTTGAAGGATTGTTTGATATGCGTCCTGCTGCAATAGAAAAAAGATTGAAATTACGTAACCCTATTTATTTAGAAACTGCAGCTTATGGACATATGGGGCGCACTCCTGAAGTAAAAAAAATAAAATTTATTTCTACAGAAGGCAGAGAAGTTGAATTGGAAGTTGAAACTTTTACTTGGGAGAAATTGGATTATGTTGAGAAGGTAAAGAAGGCTTTTAACATATAAGCTAATATTCAAGGTTTCCGTTTAAGCGAGGGAGACAAATCATTAAAAGTGAAAAGCAGCAAGGGAGTCTTAATCCTTTGCTGCTTTTTATATATAGAAATCAAACTAACTTTTAATAAGTTTGGCTGACATACTAATTATGTCGTAAAATAGTGTAATAAATTACACTATTAATTAAATGTTGTAGTTGTATCACTATCTCCAAAAGCAAAGATTAGCCCTCCACTAAAGTTAAGCATTGCAAATACTTTTGAATAACTTGTATACCCATAATATCCAAAATATGTTCCACCATAATACACCGGCAATAATAATTGCGATTGAACTCTTAGTCCGATATGGTTTGTAAACATATATTTAATTCCACCAGAAATACCAAACGTAAATGTAGATGTAGAACTTAAATAATCTACATCATCTTGAAAATTATTATCTGGGTTAAACGTTGACCAACCTGCTGATACTCCAAAAAATGGTCTTAAATCTTCGTCGTTTCCAAAATGCTGTACTGCACCAAACTGATAATGATTGATGGTAATATCACCAAAATTTCCACCATTTTGTGGAGGATTAACAGCATTAACTTTCATGTCGCTATTTTGTTGTGTCCAAGAAAATTCAGCAGCCATTCCACGTCTCATGTTATAGCCAACAGTAACTCCAAATTGACCAGATCCTGGTATTTTAATATCACCTGTATTAAAGTTTATTTTTGAATTAATTTGATACCCGTATTGCGGTGTAATTTCAAAACTTCCTTGTGCGTTCATTGTAAACGAAACCAAAAAAAGAAGTACGCTTATTCTTAATGTATTTTTCATAATAGTTGTTTTTAAATATTTTTTTGGGTTCAAGATAGTTTAGGGAAATTTATATCTTTGTAAATTATTGAGAAACAATGAAGAACAAGTATATTTTCCGTTCCCGAATTTCTGAGAAGAAATTTAGACAAATTTTAAAGCTC
>JAQRMW010000239.1 GCA_028599075.1 Urechidicola sp.
ACTCTTATAAATAAAGGAGATTCTGTTGTAATGGAAAACCCTACTTTCCCTAGGGCATACAATCTTTTTAAGAGTTTACAAGCTAAAATAACCCCTTGCGATGTTGATGCTGAAGGAATCAATATTGACACAATTGCAAAAAAAAAGACAAAGTTAATTTACACAACTCCCTCAAACCAATACCCATTAGGAGTTAAAATGAGCTTAGAAAGGCGAATGGAATTATTAGCATGGGCAGACAATCAGAATTCCTTAATTATTGAGGATGATTATGACCATGAATTTAGTAATTGGGGAACACCAATCCCCTCAATTTTCAGTATAGACAACTGCCAGAGAGTAATATATCAAGGTACATTTAATAAATTATTACACCCTTCATTAAGGTTGGGCTACATGATTGTACCACCTTATCTTGTCAAACCAATTAAAGCTATTTATGAACAGTCTAGTCGTTTTATCCCCTCATCTACCCAAGCTATTATGAACCAGTTTATCAGCAAAGATTATCTAAACAAACATTTAAGAAATGTCATAACAATATCTAAAGAGCGTAGAATGCTATTTAAAAACCTCACGCAACAATCTTTAGAAATAAATGAATCTAATGAAGGGTTGCATTTAATTGGAAAAATTAAAAATGGAATTTCTGACATTAAGGCTTTTAAACTTCTAAAACAAAACGATGTAATTGCATTTCCTTTAAGCAACTACTACATTTGTAAAGAAAAAAAGGACGGATTGGTTTTAGGATATTCTTCAGTAAACCAAAAAGTTATGAAAGAAAAAACAGCAATTATCAACGAGATTCTTACTTAATAAAAAATATCATTTTAAGCTAGACGCCTAATTTTTATTTGCCCTTTCAAATATCAATATAAAATAGTAAATTGTAGCACAAATTATTAATCAAAATAAAAAAAATGGGGAGTATTTTAGATTTATTAAATAGTGATCTTGGTCAAACTTTAATTAGCGGCACAAGTAAACAATTAGGACAAGACAAAAACAAAACAGCATCTGCACTAAGTGCTGCCATTCCTTTAATTTTAGGAGGAATGAAAAACAATACAAACACTTCTAGTGGCGCCTCTGGACTATTAAGTGCATTAGGAAACCAAAGTCATAGCGGAGATGTTTTAGATAATTTAGGTAGTATTTTAGGAGGTAGCAACATTGATCAAAATGTTTTACAAGACGGCGCTGGAATAATTGGGCATGTGTTTGATGGAAAAGAGCAGCATGTTGCACAGGCGGTAAGTAAATCTAGCGGAATGGATATGAGCGCTGCAATGGATATTTTAAAAGTTGCAGCTCCTATTGTTATGGGATATTTAGGCAAACAAACACGCCAACAAGGTATTTCTAACCAAAATGATATTGGCAGTTTACTGGAAGGTATGTTAGGAGGAGAAAACCAAAGCAAGCAACAACAAAGCTTAGTTGGCAATTTATTAGACTCTAATGGAGATGGTAGTGTTATTGATGATGTAGCAGGAATGTTATTGAATAGTGGCGGCAATAAAAGTGGTATTGGAGGTTTACTTGGCGGATTATTTGGTAAATAAATCTCTAAAAATCATGTAATACCAAATTGACCACAAAATGCCACATATAAATCGTTTGTTTTTAGCTTGTATGTCGTTAAAAAATAAAACCGTACCTAAGGCTATACTTGAATTTTTTGTCTAATCCAAACAAAAATCAATTCTATTTATTTATACGACATTTTATACTCAAATTGACATAAGTAAAACCCATTCTTTTTAAAGGATGGGTTTTTGTGTTTTTTTTAGCAACCATTAAATCAAAATCTTTATTTTCGCAGTCAAATTTTAACCAATGAATAAACTAAAAGAACGCTGGGGCATTACTTCTAATTGGCAGATACTTGCCATCATTTTAGCATTTTCTGTTAATGGTTCTTTTGCTGCATGGGTAGCAAAACCAATTACTGAATTTATCGGAATTAGCGCAGAAGTACATGGTTGGATTTATTGGATAATTAGAATTCCACTAATTTTTGTGATGTATCAAATAACCTTACCGCTCTCTGGATGGGTCTTTGGGCAATTCAAATTTTTCTGGAATATGGAAAAGAAAATGTTGCAAAGAATGGGTTTTAAGAATCTTTTTCCTGAGGAATAGTTTCTTTTTTCTGAATAAAATTTTCGTACAACCAAGCCAAGGTAAACGTCGGAATGATATCCGTTCCAAAAAAACCAGCTTCTTCGCCAAAAGAAATTAAACTCGCAACTTTACCAAATGTTCCCTTGTACATTTTTAAAATAAGGTAAGCTGACAAAGGCGCCCAAAGTATATCCATAAATTCTCCCAGACCGGGAATTACAAAAGAGAGCATTCCGATAGCATCGTATAATAAACTCAATAAAAGCTTTTTGTATTTTTTAGACATGAAACAAATATATATTGATTGTCATTCCTGCGAAAGCAGGAATCTATTTTTATTTTGAATTCCGTATCAAGTACGGAATGACATCAAAAAACAAATAACAAAAAGAAACTGGTAAACAAGAAACTATTCTTATATATGCTGGATGAGATTTCTCACTTACGTTCGAAATGACTCCCATCAACCATCAACCATCAACCATCAACCAATTTACTTCTTCTTCAACTTATCTTTGTATTGCTTTTGAAATTTCTCTAATTTCGGATTGATGACTGCTTGACAATAACCTTGAGTTTTATTGTTTTCATAATAATCTTGATGATAATTTTCAGCCACATAAAACACATCAAAGGCTGTTACTTCTGTCACTATTCTATCATCAAAAACCTTTGCAGCATCTAAAGCGGTAATCATATTATTAGCAGCTTCCATTTGAGCAATATCATGATAAAAAACAGCTGACCTATATTGTGTACCTCTATCTGCACCTTGCTGATTCAAAGTTGTTGGGTTGTGCGTATTAAAGAAAATATCTAGTAAGGTTTCAAAATCAATTATAGTCGGATTGTAGGTAATATGGATTACCTCAGCATGCCCTGTTCTACCTGTTACAACTTCATTATAAGATGGGTTTTTAACGTGCCCTCCTGCGTAACCTGACTCTACTTTAATCACACCTTCTAACTGATCAAAAATTGCTTCGACACACCAAAAGCACCCGCCGCCAAAAGTGGCATAATTTATAGTTTCTGTAGTTTCCATTTTATATACTTCTTTTTTTTGAGTTGTTTTATCTTGTGCTTGAGTTGTACAAGCAATACACAAAAATAACAAACCTATAATTCCTAAATTTTTCATTTCCTATTATTTCAAAGCTAGGTCGAAATAAATCTTCTATGATTACAAATCTAAAAATAATTTACTCGCAATTTTCTTTTCTTTATTTATATTTATGCCTTTAAAAAATATACTATGAAAAATATTAAGCGTGTACTACTTTTATTAACTATCATGTTTTGCAATTCACTATTTGCTCAAAATATTCCTATAACAAAAAGTAGCACCCCCCTAACAATAGGTAAAACCGTTGAGATTTATTCTACAATTTTAAATGAAGATAGAGTCTTAAATATTTATTTACCTCATGGCTATTTTAAAGATTCTCTAAAAGAATATCCAGTTATTTTTTTGTTAGACGGAAGTATTGACGAAGACTTTATTCATATAGCAGGTGTAGTACAGTTCGGTTCTTTTTCATGGATTAACATGTTGCCAGAATCCATTGTTGTAGGAATATCGAATATAGACCGTAAACGAGATTTTACTTTTCATACCAATGATAAAGGCTATACAAAAGAGTTTCCTACTACAGGTCACTCTGCTCCTTTTATTGAGTTTATCGAAAAAGAACTACAGCCTTTTATTAAAAGTAATTACAAAACAAACAATATAAAAACACTAATAGGGCAATCTTTAGGTGGACTCTTAGCAACAGAAATTTTATTTAAGAAACCTGATTTGTTTGACAATTATATTATTGTAAGTCCAAGTTTGTGGTGGGATAATGAATCGTTGTTAGATTATACTCCAGCAAATTATAAAACTGAGAAATCAATTTATGTGGCAGTGGGTAAAGAAGGTGAAATTATGGAGCGCGAAGCCAAAGCTTTATATGACAAACTAAAACCACTCAACACAAAAAACTCAAAAGTATATTATCAATTTTTTGAAAAACAAAACCATGCCGATGCGTTGCATTTGGCTGTTTATGATGCTTTTGAAAAGTTGTTTAAGTAACAAAAGAAATCTACTATGAAAAATATCTTCTTCACACTCTTTTTTATCTCTTTATCAAACAGCCTACTTTCCCAAAGCAGCAAAAAAATTATTTATTTAAATACGGATAATATTGAAATAACAAAAAAACAATACAAAACTGCACATAAGAAAACAACGTTTTATGTAGAAACAGAAAATGACACTGTAATAATCAAAAAACTATATTCAAGAAAAAACTTTGTAAAACTTGATTCAATTTATTTAAATCAAATAAAAGGCTTTTTAACAAAAGTGACTGGTGCCGAATTTGACAAAAACAAAAACACTCTAATACATCTTTATAGTGCGAATAAAAATATTCATAAGGATGTTAAGTATAAAAAATATTGGAATTATATAAAAAAGCACTCAAATAAATATCAATCATTTTTAATTGGCACAAAAGAGTCTGGTATAGAACAAAATATAAAGAGTCATTTATACCTTGATGAAGATGATTTATTGAATTACTTATTTTTTGAAAATTCGATTTTTGAAATTAATCATTTGTTTATTAAACCAAATGGAGAAACATTTATCTTTTTTGGCGTCGATGATATTTTAATGGTTTTAGATTGGTCTGTTTAACTTCCCAATCTCATCAACTACTTTATCAATCATAGCATTGGTAACATCTAGATGGGTAACCATTCTTAGTTTACCTTCACCCATACTAACCAATAAAATGTTTTTTGCAGCTAGTTTTTGAACAAACTCATTTTCATTTACACCTTGATTTACATTAAAAATAACGATGTTGGTTTCAATGGGCTCTACCTTTTCTATTAAGGATGAATCTTCTAATGCAACTCCTAGTCTTTTTGCTTTGATATGGTCATCAACTAATCGATCAAGATGATGATCTAAAGCATAATCTGCTGCCGCAGCCAAATACCCTACTTGTCGCATATTGCCGCCAAATAATTTTCGCACTCTTATTGCATGCTCCATAATCACTTCATCTCCAACTAAAACAGAACCTATTGGGCACCCCAACCCTTTACTAAAACAGACAGAAATAGTGTCAAACAGTTGACCATAATCTTTGGGCAACTCATTAGTTTCTACCATAGCATTCCACAAACGCGCACCATCTAAATGATATCCAAAATTATTATCATTACATACTTCTTTAATTTTTTTTAATTCATCAAAACTCCAACAAGCTCCTCCTCCTTTATTAGTAGTATTCTCTATTGCTACCAAACTTGTTTGGCTGTAATAAAAATCACTGGGGTTGATAGCTTCCTTAACTTGTGCTGCAGTAAACATCCCCCTATCGCCATCAATAAGTTTGCACGACACGCCAGAATGAAACGACACACCACCAGCTTCATAATTATAAATATGTGCAAACTTGTCGCAAATAACTTGCTCACTCGGATTTGTATGCAATTTGATTGCCACTTGATTTGCCATACTGCCAGAAGGGAAGAACAAGGCCCTTTGTTTACCGAACATTTTAGCAATTCGTTCTTCTAAAGCATTTACCGTTGGGTCTTGCTTAAAAACATCATCACCAACTTGTGCATTCATCATTGCTTCTAACATTCCTTTTGAAGGCTTGGTTACTGTATCACTTATTAGGTTTATCTGCATAGGTTTTCTTACTTTTTAAATCTGGATAAAATTAATCAATAAGTCTGACATATTCATTTCATATTCCAATATCAAATCGAAATATTCGTTTATTTTTGTTTTATGATTACAAGTGACCATATTAAAGATATTTCCGAACGCATCAGCAAATTAAGAGACTATTTAAATATTGATAAAAAGTTGATTGAAATAGCCAATGACGAAGAGCAAACAGCAAATCCTGATTTTTGGAGTAATCCAAAAGAAGCAGAAGCGTTTATGAAAGTATTGCGCGGAAAGAAAAAATGGGTAGATGATTACAATACAGTAAAAACTTTGAATGATGATTTAGAAGTTTTACTAGATTTTTTTAAAGATGAGTTAGCTACAGAAGATGAGGTGAATAAACATCACACAAAAACCATTTTATTATTAGAAGATATTGAGTTTAGAAATATGCTATCTGATGAGGGTGATAATTTAAGTGCTGTCTTACAAATTACAGCGGGTGCTGGTGGTACAGAGAGTTGCGATTGGGCAGAAATGTTGCTCAGAATGTATATGATGTGGAGCGAAAGTCAAGGGTTTAAAGTGCGTGAATTAAATTACCAATCGGGTGATGTTGCTGGAATTAAAACTGCCACATTAGAAATTGATGGGGAGTTTTCGTTTGGTTATTTAAAAGGAGAAAATGGCGTACACAGATTGGTGCGCATCTCACCTTTTGACAGTAATGCCAAACGCCATACAAGTTTTGCTTCGGTGTATGTGTATCCACTAGTTGATGATTCAATTGAGATAAAAATAAATCCTGCAGATGTAGAAATCGTTACCTCACGTTCTTCAGGTGCTGGTGGGCAAAATGTAAATAAGGTAGAAACTAAAGTACAGTTAACTCATAAGCCAAGTGGCATTAAAATATCATGTTCTGAAACAAGATCGCAGCACGAAAATAGAGATAGAGCAATGCAAATGTTACGCTCGCAATTGTATGAAATTGAATTGAATAAACAATTAGAAGCGCGCAGTGATATTGAAGAAGGGAAGATGAAAATTGAATGGGGAAGTCAAATTAGAAACTATGTGATGCACCCTTATAAGTTAGTAAAAGATGTTAGAACTGGACACGAAACGGGAAATGTAGATGCAGTGATGAATGGCAATATTGATGAGTTTCTAAAAGCTTTTTTAATGTTAAATGGCCAAAAACAAACAAGTGATGAGCTATAAGATCGATACGATTATTTTTGATTTAGGTGGAGTCTTAGTTGATTGGGATCCAATGAATTTGTATAAAAAAGTATTTAGCTCTGAAGAAAAAGCAAGGTGGTTTTTGAATACGGTTTGTACTCCCGAATGGAATATTGAGCAAGATGGAGGTAGGTTAATAGCAGATGCTGTTGAATTAAAAGTTTCTGAATATCCTGAATACAAAAAAGAAATTGAACTTTTTTACCAACGATGGAAAGAAATGTTTACAGGTGTTATTCAAACAAATATAGATTTACAGCAACAGTTAATCAATAATCCAAATTACAAGGTTTATGCCCTTACCAATTGGAGTGCAGAAAAGTGGGACATAGCTTTAGAATTGTTTCCATTTTTTAAGGATTTTGACGGAGTTATAGTATCAGGAATTGAAAAAACAAGAAAACCATTTGATGCTATTTATCAACTAATTTTATACAGGTTTCATATAAACCCTAAAAATGCACTCTTTATTGATGATAATTTAGAGAATGTAAATGCTGCAAAAAGAAACAAACTCAATGCAATTCAATTTACTGGAAATGAACTACTAGCAGGTCAAATTTCTGAATTCAACATTTTCACTTAAAACAATAGGTAGTCTGTTTACTATAGTAAACGGTTTATTTTTGTTAATAAATAGTTAATTTTTGTATTTTTTATTTATATTGCAACATGTTTTTTATAACATAAAATATATCATTGTAAATCAACCTACTAATCTATTTAATGAAAGAGTATTTATTATTTATTATTGCATTACTTTTTTGCATAATTAATGCTCAATCACAAGATTTTGTCATTTCAGGGAAAGTAGTTGATGGTGCAAACAATCAGCCGCTAGAATATGCCACAATTATTTTTACTTCTTCTGAAAACAATAAAACTATTGGTAGCCTAACAGATAAAAAGGGGAATTTTAAAATTAAAATTTCTAAAGGAGCTTATAAAGTGGATGTTGAGCATCTATCTTACAAACCCAACTCTCTTACCTTAGACAATGTTATTGAAGATACAGATATCGGTACTATAGAATTATGGGTAGATGTTGAAGCTTTGGATGTTATCGCAATTAGTGCCAACAAAAACAAAACAACTTTAGAATTAGATAAAAAAACCTATAATGTAGAAAAGGATATTGTAGCTAATGGTGGTACATCTATAGACGTTTTAGCCAATGCACCATCGGTTTCAATTTCATCAGAAGGTATTCCATTAATCAGAGGAAATACCGCAACAATTATGATTAATGGACGAATATCTTCTAGAAGTAAAATTGACGCTTTAAGAAACCTACCGGCTAGCAGTATCCAAAAAATTGAAGTAATTACAACGCCTTCAGCTAAGTTTAGTGGAGATAAAAGTAGTGGTATTATAAACATCGTCCTTAAAAAAGGGCTCGATAACGGATTTAACGGTTCGGTAACTGGAACAGCATCTTTAGGAGAAAATGAAATATACGGAGCTGCTACTTCATTGAATTATAGAACAAATAAATTAAATGTATATACCAACACAAATTTTTATCATCGTTCTCCTACTGCTAAAACGACTGTAAAAAATGAATATTTTTCTAATGGTATAACAGATAGCTATCTCGATGAGGGTAGAAAATACAACCGTAAAAATATTGTTTTTGAGACTTTGCTTGGTGCAGATTATTATTTCAATGACTATACAAGTTTAAATATTGAGGGGTCCTATTCTAATTACAATGGCGATTTTAATAATAATAATCTATCTAAATATTTTGATGCTAATCATGACTTAACATTGATAAATGAACGAAATATTTCAACCGATAAAAAAAATAGGTTCAAGATAGTTTAGGGAAATTTATATCTTTGTAAATTATTGAGAAACAATGAAGAACAAGTATATTTTCCGTTCCCGAATTTCTGAGAAGAAATTTAGACAAATTTTAAA
>JAQRMW010000024.1 GCA_028599075.1 Urechidicola sp.
CCCCTATATAAAAATTGGCGGATCTCCGACAGGTTTTTAATCGCACCTTTTCGAGGGGCCGTTTGATGATCGGTTGCAAATGCGTGTTACCTTGTGTGGTTATTTCGTTTCATAAAACATACCTTGTCTTTATCTCTGCTTAAAACTAATCTAGTATATAATGCTGAATCGAATTGACGTTGTAATTCTCTAACACTCCAATTATTTTTGAAAGATTCTATTTCGTAAAAACTACGCTCGTTTTTATCTTCAATTCGCATCAATTTTAAATAATGAGACCAACTTAATATAATATTTTCATTTTCTGATTTCCGAGACGTTGTTTCGGAAATTGCTTTTGAAGAAATCCGAAACGCTGTCTCGGATTTCTCATAAGCCAAGTAGAACTTACGCATATTCTCTAAATTGTCTACCGAAAATCCTTTCCCAAACTCTTTTTTAAGAACAGATGAAAGTCCTTTTAAAATCTCCTTTCCATAATCAGCTCGTTCTTTGCCATCTTGTTCTTCTTCAACTATCATTTTACCAATTTCAAAGTAGGTAACAACCATAGTTTGGTTTACAGAACGAACAACTTTATTTTTTGCAGATTGTAATAGATTTACAATCTGAGAATGAAATTTGTTATTTGATGGTTTATTAGTCATAATTATCCTAAAAAGTGTTTTGTGCTTTCTTTTATAAGTTCATAGGTTAAAATTGATTGACCATTTAGTCTTTCATTTTTTTCAAAAGGATTTATGTCAGATAAAATTACTATTCTATCAGTTGCTGTTGCTTTTCCTTTTGTTTCTCCCCAAATCCTTGTGGTTTTGTCTACTCCTTGAATATAGTCAGAGAAAATCCAAATATTCTTAAATAGTTTATTTTCTTTAATCATCATTGCAAATTCTCTTGCCAATGGAATTACATTATTTGTTGATTTTGCAACATCTCCAATCACAAAAACTGCTGTTCCATTTGGCTTTAGCATCTTTTTAAATTCTGTAACTGTGGTTTTAGAAAACTTAACCCATTCGTTAATATTTAAATCATCGTCTAACTTTTCAGATATTTCAATTGGGTCAGATTCTAAAAACCAAGAACGAATCCAGTTTTGTTTAGCGTAATTGACTATACCTAAATATGGTGGTGACGTTAGAAGTAAATCTACTTTTCCTTGATACTTTTTAAGTTCTTTTGATTTACTTATTTTTTTTGCATCACATTCCAATATGAACGCTTCTTTTTTAGGCGAAATATGTTTTTTAAAAACTCTTTTTATTTTATCTCTTAGATTATTAAAAACGTTTCGGTAAACTCGATTAAGTTCTTTTGTTTGAACAAATCGTCTAACATAATCAGGTGACATACTAAAAGTATTAGGCATACTAATCGATAAATAGCCAGAAGTTCCATCTTTTCTTTCTCCTCCGTGCATAATACCTAAAACTGCACCTATTAAAAAGCGGTCTATTTTGTTATCGGATTCCAATAACATAACTCTTAAATAACAAAGTTCTGCTAATGTTCTTGGATGGAAAATTAAATGAATTTCATCAGATTGTGCTTGTGCTTCTGGTAAAAACAACGCATAATCATAATCTTCTTCCAATTCATCAATTCTATTTAAAATATCTTTTGGTTTTAAATTGTAACTTTTTGCTTTGCTTAATGCAAGAGCAATTGGATTTAAGTCAGAACCAAATGATTTTCTATTTAATATTCTACTTTCTAAAATAGTAGTCCCTCTTCCTGAAAATGGGTCAAATACTAAATCATTTTCATCAGTAAAATATTTAATAAAATAATTTGCAAGCGAAGGTGGAAATGCTCCTAAATAAGAACATAACGAATGAAATGGGTCTGAATCACTTTTATCAGCCCAAGGTGTTATAAATTGTTTGTCTACCACGCCTAAACTGTTTCTGATTCAACACTTTCAGTAATAATTAACTCAAAGAAATCGTTAATCATTCCGCATACTGTTTCACTTGCGTTTCTTAACTCAGATTCTTTAATTTTTTGATAAACACCATCTGAAAGCTCATTTTCTTCTTCTGTGAGAAATTTTTCTGGTTTATTTTGGTCAAGCATAAATGCATAAAATGAAATGTGCTCTAAATATTTGTTTTTAATATTTTGTACAGCTTGGTCATTTTGACGTTGAGCTTTTGCAACTAGCTTTGTTAAATTTTTATTTTCTTCTGAAATAGAAATAAATACACCATCTTGAGAGTTAGCAACTTCTCCAACGTTAGTTACATCCCAATTGTTATCTTGATATATTGCACTATTTTTATCTACAAAACTTACTTCTATATTTGGTGATTTATTTTTACCGCTTCCATCAGTACCGGAATTTTCAGGACTTTCAACTGTTATTAAATCAACTGATGCTGAAATGGTCTTTAATCTTGGTGGTCTTAACTCTAACGAAATTTCTCCTGTTTCTCCAATTTCAGTTTCTTCATTCACTTTAAAGTATGCTATTCCATAACCATTATTAACTCTCGCAGTACCTGTATATGAACCAAAAGATTGAGGTTCAATAAATGCAGCAAAGGTTTCTGCTTGTGCAAAATAATTCGGGTGTGCATCAGTTTTAAACTTTATCGAAAAAGTTTTATTAGGATAAACTTCTTTTGGTGATTTTGTTACTATCTCAAAAAATGTTGGTGGGTCTTCAATTGTTATTTCTGGTAATTTCTCAGATTTTGCGGTCTCTCCAAGAGTTGAAGTGGTAACAGATGTTCCTTTGCCTGAATTACTTAAAAAGGAATTAATTCTACGAGCAAGCCTTTTCTTTAAACTATCTAAAACTTGGGTGTCATCTTTTGTGAAATAACGTTGTCTTCTTTCACTATCAAGTCTAACAAGATTATCATCTTCTTTTAAAGTATCAATAGTCATTTTTTTTAAGTCAGCTAAGATAGATGTGTCTCTTAAAGATTCTCTTGTACTACTAAAGATTTGTCTTTTGGAATCATTGTCCATATTGTCCGCTTCAATTTGAACAATAATATAACGGTCTAAAAATGGAAGTTTTAAATCATTTTTGATAAGTCCATTGCCTAATGTTCCTTGTTTTTGTCCATTGAAACAAATAATAATAGGATTTGATACGCTTGCGTATCCAGAAATTCTGTTTTTAGGATTTTCTCCAGTCGTATTTAATACCCAATAGTATATTTTTAAAGAACCATCTTTGAATGTTAGAGAAACCTCATTGAAATAATCTAAGTTTGGATTATTGGTTAATAATCGGTTGTTTCCCGTAACGGTTCTGTTAACCTTTCTATCGTTTCTTCTGTCAGAAATAGTGAAAGGAATGATTGGGTCAAATAAATAATTATGAGCTAAATACCATAATGAATTTGTTTGTGTGGTTATTACTCCTTTGTATTTTCCAATATCCATCATAATATGACGAACTAGTGTTCCTGGTTCGAAAACATCATCGTCAATTTCAATGGTAAATGGTTGTCCAGTTGATTTGTCAACCATATACTCATACCATTCGTGTTTGTCTTTGTTTATATCTCCCTCATTAATTCTGACAATTGTAAATGCAACTTTTTTCTTTTTCCTTTGGTCTCCAAAAAATGGTTTTGAAACGATAATTGTTAAATTGTTATAAGACAAAGCTGTTGAGCCACCTTGTCCATAAGCACCCATTAAATGAAGTTTTCCAATTTTATTGTTACCATTTAAGTCTAAGATTGTTTTTGAAAACTGCTCTGGTTCAAGACCAATTCCCTTGTCTCTTATTTCTACTGTTGGTTTTGTGTCTTTCCCAGAAGCAAATAATGTAACTTGAATTTTATCAGAAAGGTCTTGAATTCTATTATCAAGAGCATCTTCTATTTTAGAAATTCTGCCATCTGGAATACCATACCAAATTTCTGAAGCTTTTCTTGGTGTTTTTATATCAGTTGGCTCATCTTTTATCTTCCATTCTTTTTCTAAAACAGCATCTATTGCATTTGTAATTCTTTCGGTAACACCAGAAGCTGGGTCAGTTCCAATATTAATTGTTGCAAGATTGTTTTTTCTATTTCCAACAGCATCCCACCTCATTTTAGATTTACCTATTTTAATGAGAATCTTTCTTACTTCTTCTGCCTTGTGAGCGATTAGTAGGTCTTTAAATATTTGCTCCATATTCTTAAAAGTTAAACGAGTCAGTATTGTTTTTTAAATTCTTTTTGTACAATGTTTCCATTGTCTTTAATTCTTCTTTGATTGCTTTTACCATTTTATTCAAATCATCTTCATCATATTCATAATTATTCTCATTTGAACACTTTGATAAACTGCGAATCCCTTTAAGTATGTTTTCAACTCTTCTGGAAGCTACTCGCTTAAAACGGTCTTTTTTCAGTTCTGAATTATCCATTATTTTAGATATTCGTTATTTTATAGTCGCAAATATACGATTATATCCTACATTTTATAAAATATAGTTCGATAATTTCAAAAAGCGTTGGGAAATTTTAGCTCTTTTGGTTTTTAGAGCGTTGGAATTGCGCGTTGGCAAAAACCGAAAGTGCTAAAATATGCGGCTGCTGCGGTATGAAACACAACGGTTTTGGCTATGAGTAGTTGCGTGGGGTAGCACGAAACTTTGCAAGTACGCACCAAACTGAAAATCCACGAGGATTTTCAGAAGTAGGCGAGAGCAAGCAATTACTTATAGCCATTGTTGGGCATAGTTTTTATTTTCCTTTACTAGTTTTCCAACTACTAATTTCTACTAAAACAACTCCTTTGGTATCATCAGTGAAAATTGGTGAATCTAACCCCCAATAAAGAAAGTATGTTTTACTTCCATCCTCATTTTCTCTAACGCTATCAGTTCCACTAGTAGTATACAATACGATTCTATCACCTGTTTTTACCTCTTCAGGTGCAAACCAGTATACAGATTCGCTTCTATTGTAGAAACCACCTGTTTCGTGAAAATTTGTTCTAAATATTTGATAATATTTTAATTGGCAATCGCTGGTTGCTTTCAAACCGATTCTCTCATTTTTCTGATTGCCTTTATCTCCAATCGCTGTTATCTTTAATTCCATTTGACAAATTTTGAAAGGATTCCACCAATTATTAAAAGTCCACCGAGAACAAGAAATATCCAACCTTTTTCACCTAATTCGAAAAGAGAACTTATTCCAAGTAAACCCGAACCTGCTGAAAGGCAAAAACTATATAGAATCTCGTGAGAGTTATGTCCTTTAAGTTTTTCTTTCAAAACAGCCTTTTCTTTATCAGTCTCATAGAATTTAGTTTGAAAATCTTCCAAATCAGATATTCTGACTTCAAGTTTGTCAATATCACTGATAATTAATTTTTGTACCGCAGGATTAGTTAAGTCTTCTTCCGATAGTTCTCGTCTTAAACGAGAATAAGGTCTACCAGGAATATAGTTTTTCTCTAATTCCTTTGAGTCTTCTCCTGTGTCTTTCTCGACTTCTTCGCTCATAGTTTTTTAAAATTTTTCTATCCAATCAGTTGTTTTATTTCCTTTTTCGTAAGTCTCAAAAATACAAACTCTATTGTTAATATCTAATTCAAGATAAATTCCCAATTCATATCCACAAACGT
>JAQRMW010000240.1 GCA_028599075.1 Urechidicola sp.
GTACAAGGGATAATCTATGCTCTAAAATTTGTCAAGAAAAAAATATCAAGCTGTAAATGTCAAAAATGATATGATTATATTTCAAATTTACCAATTAAATTAGACTTGCGGATTTGAGGTAGCTATCGGGACGGGAATCCAATAACAATTACTTCACTAACCCATAAAGACGTTTCACCAACCAATTTTGTCGCTTCACTAAGTTTTACTTTTTATATACTAACATGTCGTCATACATTTGTTGTGTAATTGAATGGGTTAGATAATATCTAGGCATTCAATAGAAAATATTTAAAATAAGTTTGGTTAGTTAGTTTAGAGCTGTCGATGGTAATTCTTTTACTGTGGCAGTTCTTTTTTTTATGTGCATTTTAAATACTAAATTAGCAATCAACAAAACTAACTTGCATGCATTTTAAATTTATTAGTGCCTTATTTATTACCTTCTTTTTGGGTTTGTCGTCATTTTCTCAAGACAGCCTTAATGTAAATTTACCAAAACCAAATATAATTTCGGCATCAGTAGTTCTTAAATCAGATACATTATTTTATATAAAAAGTAGTCCTGATAGCTATCCAGTAAAAATAAGGGCACAAGAAATTTCATCAAAATTAGAAGATATATCTAAATGGTATATTAAAAGTAAAGACAGTATTTATCTTAAGTCTGATGATAATTATGTGATTGTAATGTACAATGACATAACAGCATTTATTGTTACCAAAAACGATGCAAAACATCACAACACGCCAATCTTGAACCTTGCTAGCACACAAATGAATAGTTTAACTACTACACTAAATAAATCCACTCAACTATCTATAAAAGAGTGGTTAAAACGTATTGGGTATTTTGCACTTTCATTTATTGTACTCATTAGTTTTATTAAATTAGTCAATTGGCTATTTAGGCGTTTAGACAAACGTTTGGCTAAAATTGAAAAGAGCTTTTTAAGAAAGAATAGAAATATTATAAAGTATTTTATCCCAAGTAAGACAGCGAATATTTTTGTTTTTTTATCTAAAATTATTCGAATTATAATTATCGGAATCACGTTGATAGCTTTTGCTCCTTTTATGTTTAGTTTTTTTCCTTGGGCAGAACATATGGTACATCTTTTTTACGGTTATATAGAAACCCCTGTAAAATATGTTCTTTTTGGTTTTATAAATTTCATTCCATCTTTATTTTTCATCATTATCATTGCTATTATTGCCAGGTATATCGTAAGAGTTGCGAGTCATATAGCAACAGATGTAGAGTTGGGAAAATTTAATCTACCTAACTTCCACAAAGACTGGGCAAAGCCAACCCAAAAGATTTTTAGTATCCTTGTGTATGCTATTTCACTGGTTATGATTTTCCCGTATTTGCCAGGGTCTGGTTCAACTGCCTTCCAAGGAGTATCAATTTTTATTGGTGCTATTATTTCCTTCGGATCAACATCAGCAATTGCAAATATTATTGCAGGAATCGTAATCACTTATATGCGCCCATTTCAATTAGGAGACCGTGTTAAGATTGATAATGTTGTGGGTGATGTTATTTCTAAGACTATTTTAGTCACGCATATTAGAACTGCAAAGAATGAAGATGTTACCATACCAAATGCTAATATTTTAATTGGTAAAATTATTAACTATTCTAACAATAGAGAGAAAACAATCATATTACATACTACAATTACTTTGGGATATGATTTGCCGTGGCAAACAGCTAATGAGCTTTTGATAAAAGCAGCTAACCAAACAATACACATAGAAAAAGAACCAGAACCATTTGTATTGCAAACTAGTTTAGATGACTATTATGTTTCTTACCAATTAAATGCACATACTAAAGAAGCAAAAAAAATGCCTTTGATATATTCTGAACTTCACAAGCATATTTTAGAGGTTTTTAATGAAGCTGGTGTAGAGATTTTATCTCCGCATTATATGGCAGCTCGCGATGGTAGTTTAACAACGGTTCCTAGTCAACTTAAGCCAACTGATAAATCTCCAATTCAAAAAATAGCAGATCACTTAACGGGGAGAAATCAAAAAATAACTATTTCAAAACCTGATAGCCCAAAAGAAGAATAAGCTTGAGTTTTTACTACGTCAGTTCGAGTATTCGCCAAGGCGGATGTATCGAGAACATATAAGAAAAGGGGAGTAGTACTTTTTTTACAGGAATTTTCGCCGTCAGTTCGAGTGATTTTTGATGAAATATCGTATCGAGAAAAAACTAAAAACATATCATTTTTATCAGTTCAATCAGCGTTCAGTTTCCACTCTAAAAGCTTTTAAAAATAACAATATAAAGATTGATAATACTCCAAACACACTAAAGCCTACAAATAGAGGTAGTGCAGTACCATCAACATAATTTCCGATAACAGCACTAATTGGTACCGCCATCATTGTAGAAATAAACCCAGTAATTGCAGCAGCAATACCTGCGATATGACCCACGGGTTCCATGGCTAAAGAGCGTAGGTTACCAAACAAAAAGCCGATTGCAAAAAACTGCATTCCAAAAAAGGAAAGCAAAATATAGATGCTAGGGTTGGGGCTGCTATAAAATAAAACTACATATAAAAGTGAGATTCCAAAAAAGCCAAATAAAGCGATGTTTACCAAACGTCGCATTCCGTATTTTAACACTAATATTCCGTTTAAAAATGTAGCCAAACCAACTGATATTGCTAAGCCTGCGAATATATACGGAAACTCATCTGCCAACCCATATTGCATTTGAAATATCTGCTGAGATGTACTCAAATACACCATAAAAGAGCCTGTAATAAATCCGGAGATAATGGTATAACCAATGGTGTTTTTAAATTTAACTAACTCTTTAGTTCCATCAATAAATATACTTCTACTAAAACGGATTCGATTTGACTTATGCAATGTTTCGGGTTGTCGAATCCAAAACCAAATGGAAACGATTACACCAAACAATAGCTGTACATAAAAAATAGCTTGCCAATTGTAATGGTCTAAAATAAGTTTGCCCAAGGCAGGAGCAATAATAGGAATCAGCAAAAAAACAACGGTAATAAATGACATGATTCGCGCCATGTAATCACCACTATACGAATCCCTTACAATAGCAATACTTATAGTTCGTGGGGCAGACAGTGCAATTCCTTGTAAAATCCTACCAAATATCATGATTGGTAATGTTTGGGCGTAAATACAAATAAAACTGGCAATGATAAACAAAGCAAAGCCTAAATAAACAATTGGTTTACGCCCCAGACTATCAGACAATGGACCAAAAAGTAAAGAACCAATTCCAAGTCCCAAGAAAATCATGGTAATCAACAATTGGTAATCACTTGTGTTAGTTGCGCCAACACTGGTTCCTATAATATCTAATGCGGGTAAAATAGCATCGATTGCCAAAGCCACGATAGACATTAAAGATGCCATCAATGCTACAAATTCGAATTGGGATTGTTGCTGTTGTTTCATTTTGGCAAAAATACGCTTTAGAATTCGTAATTTGCTGAATAATTTTAACTGAAGTCAGTTCGAGTAATTTCTCACTAGAAGAGAGAAATTGTATCGAGAACAGAATAAATCCATAAAATGAATTTAGAAGAATTAAAAAATACAAAATAATTAAAGTAGATAAATCTATCCTGCAAGGTTTCAAGAACCTTGTAGGTATAATTTAAAATAGCATGAATCTAGAAAACTTAAAAAGTACCATAGAAAATATTGATATCTATCTATTAGATCAAATTCTAAAAGAACGCTATCTAAAAAATAGTTGCATCTTAGATGTTGGTTGTGGTAGCGGTAGGAATCTAAAATGGTTTTATAATAATGATTATACCATCTACGGAATTGACATTAGCATAGATGATATAACATATACTAAAGAAAAATACAAAGAGCAATCTAATCATTTTTCTGTACAAAGTGTAGATTCTCTAAATTTTGAAGATAATAAGTTTGACCATATTGTTTGTAATGCATTGTTACATTTTGCTCAGAATGAAATTCATTTTACAAAAATGTTTTCAGAATTAGTACGTGTATTAAAATCTAAGGGAACGATATTTATTAGAATGGCAACACTAGAAGGAATGGAAAAATATGCAACTCATATATCTGAAGGAAGATATCATTTACCAGATGGTACAGATCGTTTTTTACTAACAACAGATTTATTAAACAAAACTCTAAAGCAATTCAATCTTAATTTACTAGAACCAATTAAATATATTAATGTTGATAATAAGAGAAGTATGGCAACATTTATTCTTCAAAAGAAATAACAATTCTCAATTTTACTAGTCTACGTCAGTTCGAGTAATTTCTTGACCTTAGTAAAGAAATTGTATCGAGAACATTTAATTGGATGAAAACTAATAGATATTTTTATAACCACACTCTAAATAGTGGCTTATAAAAATATCTATTTAACATAATATAAATTATAGTACA
>JAQRMW010000241.1 GCA_028599075.1 Urechidicola sp.
AAAAATGAGATTGCAAAACAAATACAAACAATACCAAAGTTTGAATTAAAAACCTTAGACAATATTCCATTTACAAATGCAAACCTAAAATCTAGCCTATCAACCATTTTTATTTACTTTAACAGTGAATGTGATTTTTGCCAACACGAAGCCGAAAGCATAAGCCAACACTTAAACAAATTTAAAAATGCTCAATTTATTTTTGTATCAACCGAAAATATTGATACAATCAAACAGTTTTCAGAAGATTACAAACTAAATAATCAAACCAAAATTACTTTTTTATATGATTACGCTAGCCATTTTACTACTCAATTTAATGCTCAATCTATTCCATATATTTTAATCTACGATAAAAATAACGAATTAATCAAAAAACATAACGGACAGCTAAATGCCAACGGGATTTTAAGAGTGTTAAATAAAAATGACTAAATCAACAAACTTATCTCAAAAGTACTTACAACAAACTTTCACACTACAACACGACCAGTCTGATTGTGGAGTTGCCTGTTTATTATCAATCATTCAATATTATGAGAGCAATAATTCTTTAGAAAAATTACGAGAATTAAGTGGCACTACAAAACAAGGGACAACCTTGTTAGGTTTGTACCAAGCATCAAACCAATTAGGTTTTACTTCACAAGGTAACGAAGCAGATATACAAGCAATAATAGACCATAAAGAACCATTAATATTACACGTTGTTCTTGAAGAACGGTTACAACACTACATAATATGTTACGGATATGAAAATAATAAATTCATTATTGGAGATCCAGCAAAAGGGATTTCCACATACACAAAAGAAGAATTAGAAAAAATTTGGAAATCTAAAACTTGTTTAACATTAACACCAAATAACGATTTTATAAAATCGAAAGTGCAAACTAAAAACAAAAAAGATTGGTTTATAAAACTAATAAAGGAAGATTCTAAATTAATTAGTTTTAGTATCCTATTAGGTTTATGTATTGCTATATTAGGTATGGCAATGGCTATATTTTCTCAAAAACTTATAGATGATATTTTACCTTCAAAAGATTTTAATAAACTAATTACAGGCATCATTTTAGTTGCCTTTCTATTATTAGTAAGAGTATTCTTTACATCTTTAAGAGACTATTTTTTAATTACACAATCAAAAGACTTTAATAATCGAATTATAGATAGTTTTTACACTTCCTTATTACATTTACCAAAACCTTTTTTTGATACTCGTAAAATTGGAGAATTGGTTGCAAGATTAAACGACACTCAGCGTGTGCAACGTGTAATAAGTCAAATTATAGGAAACGTAACAATAAATTTATTAGTTACAATTGTTTCTTTAGGGTTCTTATTTTATTATTCTTGGCAAACAGGTTTAATTGCTTCTATCAGTTTACCTTTTTACTTTTTATTAATTTATAGTTTTAATAAAAAAATCATCAATGCACAAAAAGAAATGATGCAAGGTTATGCCTTTAACGAAAGTAACTATATAACTTCTATGCAAGGCATTGCTACAATAAAAAACAATAATAGACAATCTATATTTCAAAAAATTAACCAATTAATTTATGGCAACTTTCAAGAGAAAGTTTTTAATCTTGGTAAAATAAATGTTCGCCTTTCTGTCTTTTCAGGTGTTTTTAGTGTAATGTTTTTAATCGGGATTTTAATTTACACAGCTACAAAAGTGTATAATGAAACAATGCTATTAGGAGAGTTAATGGCAGTCTTGGGTATTGCAGGTTCGCTATTGCCTTCTGTTGCAAGTTTAGCACTAATTACAATTCCAATTAATGAAGCTAAAGTAGCATTTAATAGAATGTATGAGTTTACTTCCATAGAAAAAGAAAATAAAGGAAATATAGCATTATCAAAATTTAGTTTTTTAGAAATTAAAAATCTTTCATTCCGCTTTGCAGGAAGAAAACAGCTCTTTAAAAACATTACTATAGAAGTAAATAAAAATAAGTGTATAGCAATTGTTGGAGAAAGCGGAAGTGGAAAAAGTACGTTAGGTCAAATTTTACAAAAGTTCTATCCTTTTGAAAATGGAGAAATATTAATTAACAATAAGTATAATTTTACCCAAATTAATACAGAAGATTGGCGTAATATAATTGGTATTATTCCGCAAGATATTACCATATTTAGTGGAAACGTAATAACAAACATCTTGTTAGGAAAAGAAGATACACCAGAAAATATTGAAAATTTTTGTAAAGAATACGGTTTCATAGACTTTATAAATACTTTACCACAAGGCTTCGCAACCATTTTAGGAGAAGAGGGTATTAATTTATCAGGCGGACAAAAACAAATCATTGCATTAATGAGAGTTTTATATAAAAAACCTCAATTATTACTATTAGATGAATTTACTTCTGCAATGGACAGAAAAACAGAAAAATTTGTACTAAACCTATTAAACAAACTAAAATCTGTATTGACTATTATTTTCATTTCTCATAGATTGCATTCCTTACCGAAAATTGCAGACACCATTTATGTATTAGAAAACGGAGTAATTTCTAATTTTGGAACACATCAAAAATTAATGGAATCAAATAATTTTTATAGCGATTTTTGGAATGAATTAGAATATGAACAAAAAAACTGAATGCCCAGTTGCCAACAAAGTATATAGTTTATTGCTACAAATTGCTAAACCAAAGTTAAGTAATTACTTATATAGTTAGCGTTTAATCCGAAAATTTAGTGCATTTTTATACGCAACAAACCATATACAAACCGTTAGCATTTATTAAAAACCCAAACCCTGAATTCAAGAACTCACCGAATATAGAAATTAGACTATGACAAAAGAATTATTGCTACTAATAACCTACGGATTTTTATTCAGTTGGGCTATTTTTTCACTTATCTACATTTTCCGTTTATGGAAAACTAAAAACACCAAAACATATAACCCATATCTTTATAATTCAATACCGTCTGTTTTTACGACAATTGGAGTTTTAGGAACATTTGGTGGAATTTATTTTGGACTTCGCCAGTTTAATGTTGAAAATATTGACGAAAGTATTCCTGTTTTATTGGACGGAATGAAAGTGGCTTTTCTGACTTCAATTTTAGGTATTAGTGCTTCTATTATATTTAGAATGATAGGTCAAAATGTTTTACGTTCTGTTGAATTATCAGAGCCACCAAAACAAACAGACGAATTATCAGCACTAACAGAATTAGTTAATATTTTGAAAGAAACAAAAATTGAAACTGCCCAGAATTTTAAAAATCTAAATACAGCATTAATTGGAGAAACCGATACGAGTATTTCTACACAATTAGTCAAATTAAGAAATCAAATAACAGATAGTCAAAAAGAACAAGAAAAACAAAACGAACTACTTGAAAAAATACAAACTTCACTTATAGGAAATGAAGACGGAAGTTTATTAACTCAATTAGAAAAATTAAGAAGTCAATTTACTGATAACTATAAAGAACTAAAAGAACACAAGGAAGTTTTATCAAATATTAATGATAACGGAACAGAACTGAAAGACAAATTTGATGAATTTGGAGAAATTTTAAAGAAAAACAATACAGAAGCACTTGTTGAAGTAATGAAAAGTGCAACTGAAACCTTTAACGAGCAAATGACAGAATTAATTGAAAGATTAGTTCAAGAAAACTTTAATGAATTAAATAATAGCGTTCAAAGTTTAAATCAATGGCAACAAGATAATAAAGAAATGATTGCATCATTAACCGAACAATTTAAAATGGTTTCTAATGACTTTACTATTGCCTCAACTTCAATTAAGGAAATAACAGAAAACACAACGAAATTAACAAATGACAATAGTCATTTGTCTGCATTAATTCAAGAGTTACAGAAAGTACTCATTGACGACACTAAATTTGAGAATATTATAACAAAATTAGATAGTACAATCGAAACCGTCAAAACAAACACAGAAACGTTTGATGAAACAACTAACAAATTAAATGATTGGATTGCCAATGAACATAACTTTAAACAATCAATTGACATATTAATTGATCGATTAGAAGAAATTGAAAAAATTAAAGATATAAATGGAGAGTTTTGGAGTAATACAAAAGAACAAATGGAAGAAGGAGTTTCAATAATATCAAGTTCATCTACTGAATTAAGAAACAACCTTGACGGAATTGCAGAAGAATTTACAGAGCAATTAAATCAAACCTTGACAAGTTTGGATGAATTAATTCAAAGATTAGTTGAACATTATACAAATAGATAATGAAAGATAGTTCAGATAATAATTGGATTTCATTTTCAGATATTATGACTGTTTTAATGGTTATATTTCTGTTTATTTCTATTTCGTATATGTTACAAGTCCAAAAAAGACAAGCACAAAGAGACGAAATTTTTGAAGAGTTTAAAGCAACAAAGGAAGAATTGTATAATGAATTAGATAGTGTCTTTAAAGCAGATTTTCAAAAGTGGAGTGTTAAATTAGATAAAGATTTATCTATAAAATTTACAAATCCAGACGTTTTATTTCAATCAGGCAAAACTAATATTAGACCTTATTTTGCAACAATTTTAGAAGAATTTTTACCAAGATATTTTAATGTGATTTTACAAGACAAATATTCAGATAAAATTGCTGAAATTAGAATTGAAGGACATACAGACAAAGTTCCAGCACCAAGGTATGATAAAGACCCCTACATTGCTAATACACTTCTTTCACAAAAAAGGTCGGCAGAAGTAATAAAGTATTTACGAAAAATGAAATATTTTAAAGGTTTACCAATTGACAAAACCAAGTCAATAGAATTTTTACTTACGGCAAATGGTTTGTCATACGGTAGAACTGTTGATGATAATGGAGAATTAACGATAATTAGTAACAAACCTATAAATAATGAAAAATCCAGACGAGTAGAATTTAGAATAATAACAACAAGTAATAAATTAATAGAAAAAGTACTTAAAGAATTAGAAAACTAATGCCATTAATCAAATTCGATAACGCTCATTTATTTTTGGACAAATTAAATATTCCACGATTGGAAGTTTATTATGACCATACAGAGATATTAACAACGGATTTTACCGAACAGGAAAATGCAGGCAAAATTGAATGGCGAGAAGATGGTGTTTATCTGAATTTAAAAGGACAATATCAGAAAGGGTTTATGTATATTAAGCGACCTTATATTACACGGTATGATAAAAATATTGACATTATTAATGACAGACCAAGATTTCATTTAGTTAAATGTAGAACAATTGAAGAACAAAGAAATAATGGAAATTTTAACAATAGATATTTTTGGTCAAACGAGCCTTTAATTAGTTTGTTTGATTATGATACTGGAAATGAATACAAAGAAAAGAAATTAAATTTATGCCGAAATTGTCAAGAATTAATTGAAGAAAATATAAATAATACAGAAGATTTTCATAATCAACTTGATATAAATGATATAATTATTGAAAATAATGAAAGTCAAAATACCGATATTTATGATAGACCATTAAATTGGAGACCTATTTCACGAGCGTATAAGTTAGAGCAGAACTACACTTGTGAAGAATGTAATTTTGGTGGAAATGATTTTTATAGCAATTATGACAAAAGACATATTCATACTCATCATATTATATTAAATGAATTGCAAAATACGCATAGAAACAATCTAAAAGCATTATGTATTTTATGCCATTATAATCAAGATGACCATCATAAATCAAATTTTGAAAAACCAAGAATAAGAAAAGAATTGTTTAGTTTTGTAAAGAAGTATAAGAACAGACTAATAGAAATAGATAATAAGTACATTAAACAGTTTGTATCTGAATACAGAAACGAACTGAATGAATAAGATAAACAAATGCTAACAAAAAATATAGTGCATTTGGCAGATAGTGCTAATAATGAAGATGATAGCAATAATGAAATATAGTAGTAAATTGAAAATTTGGAGCGTTGAAATGCCAAACGCACCATATTCAAACCGTTACCACAAATTAAAAAACACCTAAATGGAAATAGGAACCATTACACAAATCAGAGAAAAAAGAGACTCATTAAGAGAGAAAATTAAGGATACTGACATTAATGTGTATAGTGACCAAACATACGGAGGTGAAAATGAATATAACTTTAAAGGCTTAGTTGGAGGAATTGAATCATTGCTAACAGATTTATCGACTTTGACTAAAGCTCCTAGAAAATTCATTAAAATTTCCATTAGCTCTGAGAGAACGAATATTGTAAACTATTTAACACAGATAGAAACATATTTTGAAAGTCCACCAAACTACTTACCACAATTTGAAGCATTAAAAATATTACTTCGTGGCTATAATATTAGAAGCTTCTCTGAAAGGCAAATAGAATTCGAAACGGAAATTGAAGAAACTAGAAAAATCAAACTACAATTACAACAAGAATTAGTTGAAGTAAAAGAAATACGTACTGAAATTGATGCTAATAATTCAACAATAGATGAAAAGGTTGAAGAAACGACCAATAAACTAACTGAAATAGAGTCTCAACTTGAAGAAATCACCAAAAAGAAAAATGAGCTTACGGAACAATCTGAATCTCTTGAAGAAATTAATACAGAATTAGAAAGTGTTAAGGAAAAAGCGAATGAAATTTTAGAAGGAATTGTGTCTTCAATGACAGAGAGTAAATCAAATGAGAAATTGATTACCTCGTTTGCGAATAAAGTTCAAGATAGAGATAAAAGACTTGATGAACTAGAACAAAATATTGAAAATAATAATGCAAGTTTAGCAGAATATGAAAAGGAACGAAAATCAATACTAGATCAAGCAATTGAGCTTATAGATTCTGCGAAAAAAGCTCTTAATTATAAAACTGCGGAAGGAATAAGTGCTGCATTTCAAGAACAATACAAAAAGTCAAACAATTGGTTGATTTTTGGAAGTTGGATATTAGGAGCTGTCATTTGTCTAGGAGGCACAGTTGCTTTAGGTGTTTGGGTTTTAAAAACAGCTCCAGATGAAATAGGACTTTTAATTGGTCGAATTTCATTACTTCCTTTACCAATTATTGGTGCAATATTTTGTGCAAATCAATACACAAAGCAAAAACACATAATTGAAGATTACGCTTATAAAATGGTTTTATCAAAAGCCATTGTAGGATTTTCAGAGCAATTAAAGAAAAATGGCACAGGAGACAATGAGGAATATGTGCATTATATTAAAACAGCATTAGAAGAAATACATAAAGATCCATTAAGGAAACGTGACAAAACCAAAGAAAGCAAAAGCGAGACTCCAGCCTTAAAGGATTTGGTTGATGTGGCGGAAAAAATAATAAAAATGACGAAAGTAGAACCTTAAAACTTGTGGTAACACTGTATATAGCAAATAGGGCGTTCGGTGGATTACGGAGACTCATTGTTATTTACAAACACCGCCAAATCGTTGATTTGGCTTTTAAAAATGAATAAATTAAAAACAAAATACAACGCTTTGGCTCAGTGCAAACTTGAAAGTTCATTGCTTTCTTTTGCCCTACTTGCCATATACTAATCGTTGTACTGCATTATGAAAAAACCGATGAAACACACATTAACAATCTTGATTGTATTACTATTTACGCTAACGAGTTGTAGTCAAAATATTGAAAAAACTTCAACTGGAAAATTATTAGCGGAGAAAGTAATAAAATCTTTAAAGCAAAAAAACAAACAAATGTTTAAGGAATGTTTAGTTCCAATTGACCTTTTTATTTTGCAAGACATAAACACTACGGAAAAAGAATATTTAGAAATAATTAACAAATGGTATTCCGACCAACTAAATGCGTTTTCCGAAAAAACTATTGATTTAAAAGACTATGAGATTTTTAAAGTTCTTGAACCTAATTGGAATATGAAAAAGATGGTTATGAAATGATTAGATTTAAAGTAATTCTCAAAAATTCACAAGAAGAAAATATTATTTTAACTTTTCACGAAACTGTAAAATATAAGAATGAATATAAGTTAGGAGAACTTTTAGGAATTGAAAATTAATGACAGAAACACAAAAATATTGGGAGAAACTTATTCAGGTTTGGTGTATAGAAGATGATAAATACGGTTTGACAATTCCATTTATTATTGGAGCAATAAGAGAAAACACAAGTAAATCGAATTATAATATTTCGGAATTTTTTAATGATATTCTAATATCAGAAAACGAAATACTAATAAAACATTGTGGAGACTTGGGAGAATTAGTTATTGGTGTTTTCAAAAGAGAAGATGCACCAAAAAAATATTATCAGAAAATTAATTCAGTATATTATTCC
>JAQRMW010000242.1 GCA_028599075.1 Urechidicola sp.
AAGCCGATAACAATTTTTAATCCAATACCTCTTTTCCAATATGGAGAACGAAAATATTGTTTCCACTCTAGCGAAATAAAATGTTTGATCATAGTTTCTTAGTTGATTACAAGAAGTTAGTATACAAAGTTATCAAATTGTTACAAAAAGATATAGGGCATTTCTTACTTTTGCAATCTAATTACATATTTCATGTCGCAATTTCATAAACTTAATATAAAAGAAGTAACTAAAGAAACAGCCAATGCAGTTTCAATAACCTTTGATGTTCCTGAAAATTTAAAAGCAGCATTTCAATTTAAAGCAGGACAATACATCACCATAAAAAAGAAATTAGATGGAAGGGAAGTTCGAAGAGCTTACTCTATTTGTTCTGACCCAAATACCGAAATTTTAAAAGTAGCAGTGAAAGCTGTTGAAGGAGGAACTTTTTCTGTTTATGCAACAAAAGCGTTACATGCTGGGGATAAATTAGAAGTTTCTAAACCCGAAGGGCGCTTTATTTTAGAGCCTCAAAGTTCTAAACATTATTTAGCAATTGCAGCTGGTAGCGGCATCACTCCAATTATGTCAATGTTAAAAGCGTCCTTACATTACGATTCTACTTTTACCTTGATTTATGGTAACAAATCTGCAAATGACACTATTTTTAAAGAACGCTTAGACGTCATAAAAAAGATGTATGCCTCCCGTTTGAATGTACATTATATTTTTAGTCGCGAAGAATCTGATGGCGAATTATTTGGCAGATGCGATGCAGGAAACATCAATTATTATTTAAAGAATAAATACAAAGATATTTCTTTTGACCAGGCTTTTATGTGTGGGCCAGAGCGCATGATTCGTGACTTGACAGAGGTTTTAAAAAGCAATAATATTACTGATGAAAATATTCATTATGAACTATTTTCTGTTCCAGTAACTGCCGATGAAAATAATGACATTCCTGAAGGTAATTCTGAAATCACTATCATGTTGGATGATGAGGAAAGAACTTTTGTTATGTCTCAGAAAAAGACAATTTTAAATGCAGCTTTAAATAAAGATTTGGACGCTCCGTACTCTTGTCAAGGCGGAATTTGTAGTAGTTGTTTAGCAAAAGTAACAGAGGGAGAAGTGACTATGGAGAAAAATGAAATTTTGACTGATGATGAAATTGAAGAAGGATTGATTTTAACCTGTCAGGCGCATCCAACAACCAAAATAATTAAGATTGATTTTGATGATGTGTGATTAATAGTTTGATGACCGATGACCGATGTTTAAAGAATTGCCTTCTGTCTTCCGTCACCCAACTTCTAACCAATTTAAAAACAAAGCCTTTAATTATCTCATGGTTTTAACTACATTTGAAACCAAACCTTATATCATTTATCGTGAAACACAACGGTCGTAAGCCTTAAGTTAAAAATATGATTGAAGATTTCCTCAAAGCAATTCCCATAGGTTTCGGGCTCGCATTTATGATTGGCCCGGTTTTTTTTATGCTGATTCAGACTAGTATTTTAAAAGGAGCTAGAGCTGCCATTGTTTTTGATTTGGGAGTTATTCTTGCCGATGTTGTCTTTATTCTATTTGCCTATTATGGCTCTCATCAATTTTTAATGCAAGTAAAAGACGATCCAAACTTGTATTTTGTTGGAGGTGGAATTCTTTTTATTTACGGATTGGGAATGTTTCTTAAAAAAGAAAAGCCTACTCCTGAAAAGCAAAAATATGACTTACCAGAAAAGAATAATTATTTTGGGCTTATTGCCAAAGGATTCTTTTTAAACTTTATAAATGTAGGGGTACTTGCCTTTTGGTTGTTGCTAGTAATCGGAATTGGACCTTCATTAGAAATGGATGAAAGTAGAATCTTCCGATTTTTCTCCATCATCATTGTTGCCTATTTTATTACTGATTTGGGTAAAATAATTCTTGCAAAACAACTCAAAAATAAACTAACCCCAAGAGTCATCCACAAAATAAAACGAGGAATGGGTATTGCGCTTATGGTATTTGGAATAGCACTTATTTCCAAAGGATTTTTACCTCCCGAGCAAATGAATATTGATGCAGTTTTTGAAAAGGTTGCTGAGTGATAAACTAGAGTCTAAAGTTTAAAATTATCTCCTCTTATTTCTTCTCTTGTATTTATTTTTTCTTCTCGGCGCTTTCTTTTCGGTAATGGTTTCGTCAAATGTGTCTTTGGTTTTACCTGTTTTGTTTTTCTTCCAGCTACTGTTTTCTGGAAGTAGAACATCTAATAAATCTGTTCGCCCAAGTTTGTTTAGGGTGCTTTTTATCCACGCTTTATTTTCTTTTTTATACCAAAAAAAGAAACGATGTTGTTCTTCTTTTTCCTTTTTCGATTTTGGTGTTTTCATGCGCTTCATCGTATAAGGATGATAACCACTATAATAAATCACTGTTGCCACAGTCATTGGCGTTGGGGTAAAACCTTGAACTTGCTCTAATTGAAAGCCCATATCTTTTGTTTCAGCTGCTAAGTTTGCCATATCTTCTACCTCGCATGCAGGGTGATTAGAAATGAAATACGGAATCAATTGCAACTTTAATTTATTTTTAATATTGATTTTATCAAAACGCTCTTTGAACTTATGAAAATATTTAAAGGATGGCTTTCGCATCAATTTTAACACAGGGTCTGATGTATGTTCTGGTGCTACTTTTAATCGTCCTGAAATGTGATTTTTCATCACCTCTTCTGTGTAATCGTCTAATTCTTTTGGGTCAGCATTTTTATTGAATTCTGGCACTAACATATCATGACGAATTCCGCTACCAATAAATGATTTTTTTATTTTCGGATGCTTATCCACAGCTTGATATAATTTAGTCAGTGGTTTGTGTGATGTATCTAGATTACTACAAATCACTGGCGATATACAAGAAGGAGCAACACAATTATCGCAGATAGACTGTATCTTACCCTTCATCTTATACATGTTGGCGGATGGCCCACCAATATCAGATAAGTAGCCTTTAAAACCTGGCATATTTGCAACAGTATCAACTTCTTTTAAAACGGACTCTTGACTACGGCTTGCAATAAATTTTCCTTGATGTGCTGATATGGTACAGAAACTACATCCGCCAAAACACCCGCGATGGATATTAATAGAAAACTTAATCATTTCATAGGCAGGTATCGGTCCGCGCTTGTTGTATTTTGGATGAGGTAATCGAGTATATGGCAATTCAAACGAAGCATCAATTTCATCTTCGGTCATTGTAGGAAAAGGCGGATTTATCACCAAAGTTTTATCCCCTATATTTTGAAAAATTCGTTTTGCAAAAATTTTATTTGACTCTTGCTCAATTGTTTTAAAGTTAGACGCAAAGGTTTTTTTACTCTTTAAACAAGCTTCGTGTGAATTGATAGTAACATCTTCCCAATTTTTATTTTTTGGAATTTCATCTTCCTTATTAACAAAAACTGCAGTTTGCTTGATGGTCTTTATACTCTCAAACGGAACTCCTTTTTGCAACAGTTCAACCAATTCACGCAAAGGCTGTTCGCCCATTCCGTACACCAACATATCTGCATTAGAGTCTTCTAAAATGGAAGGTTTTAATTCGTCGCTCCAATAATCATAATGTGTAACTCTACGGAGCGATGCTTCAATACCACCAATTAAAACAGGAATATTTGGAAACTTATTTTTTAATATTTTTGAATATACCGAAGTTGCATAATCTGGTCTAAACCCTTTATCTCCATTCGGAGTATATGCATCTTTATCACGCCTTTTTTTACTGGCGGTATAGTTAGAAACCATAGGGTCCATACAGCCACCAGTAACAGCAAAAAACAATTTTGGAGTTCCTAGTTTTTCAAAATCTTGCAAATTATCATGCACACTCGGTTGAGGTACAATAGCAACCCGCAAGCCATAACTTTCTAAAATACGGCCAATAACAGCAGGCCCAAACGAAGGATGATCTACATACGCATCACCAGAAAAAAGGATGACATCGAGCTCATCCCACCCTCGTATTTTAACTTCTTTATTTGTGGTTGGTAACCAATCAGAAAGTTTGTGTTCTTGCATGGGGCAAAGATAGGGAGAAAATTAGTTGGTTTGTTTCTTAAATTAAAAAACACGAACTTCGCTTATCAGGAAATATAGTTCATTAAAAAATGAATCAAATTTATCCACTGAGATACATTCTTTATGAAGCAATTATTAATTTTTTCACTACTCTTGTTTTTAAACAATACAGACATTTTTAGTCAGAATATTATTACCTGGTCAAAAGAAAAAAAATTAGAATGGAATGATTTTTTAGCCCCGCCTAACGAAGATATATTTGCATATGCTATTACATCAACAAAAATTGAAGTTTTACCCGAAGAAGTACTTGTTGATGAACAAAATAATATTTCAAACTATAAAGAATTAACTGTTGTTGCAAATTTTTACAAAAATCACTCATGGGTATTGCATAAAAACCTGCATTTGTTAAAACATGAACAGTTACATTTTGATATTGCAGAACTTTTTGCCCAGAAAATTAGAATTGAATTCAAAAAGTTACAAGTAAAAGGAATTGCAAACTTTGATGAATATATTAATATTGGTTCAAGATAACTTAAGAGGGTTATCTTTGATTAATTTTAGGGTGCTAATATACAAATTTTTATTTCTATAATTATAACGATATTCACATTCCTTTAAATGTAAAAAGAACTTGTG
>JAQRMW010000243.1 GCA_028599075.1 Urechidicola sp.
CCTAGTTATAATTATTGCATTTAAAAACTTCTATTATTCTAGCAATTTTGGATTTACCTATAAAAGAATTGGAGTTTTTGTATATCTTCTTCTAACATTTATTGGGCTAGTAACTACTTATATAAAAGTATCAAGCATCAAAAACTTGTGGTACTTGTTTAGAGTTAATCTTAAAATAGCATTTTTAATTTTAATTTTCTCGTCTTTAATCAATTGGGATAAAATAATAACAATACACAATATAGAACACGCAAAAGTTCTTGACACACAATATTTAATAGATTTATCTGATAATAACACCCTAATTTTAAAAGAATATCAAGACAAAGGAAAAATAATATACGATTATGACATTGAAAATAAATATGAAGATTATATTTTAAAATTAAATCAAAACTCTTGGCAAGAAATGGTTGTTGACAATTTAAAAACTAGGTAATGGATGGATTGACAAGAGTCGGAAAAACTACGACAAAAGCAGCATTTTTAGCAACAAGTATTTTATGGATTATGCTAGCTTCTGAAGAATTTATTTTTGATTCGGTATTAATTTTATTAATTCCAATATCATTCTTAATTCTCTTAACAATATCCTTTTTTGCGATATTGATTACAATTCGTACCATATATGAATATGAAGCAGGTAGGCTTATTAAAAAACACATTTTTAAAAAATATTTCCCTTACTATTCCATTATAATCTTTAGCCTTCTAATGTTTAATATAATTTATAATAATTTTGATTTTTACGCAATAGTATTTTCAACCACAACCTTTTTAACCTCAGTACAATCTTGGGTTTGGTTTTACAAAATTCCTTAAAAATTTATGCAATCTATTAAACTCAACAAATTTCACCTCACAACATTTATTTTCCTATTATTAACTGAGCTAATAATTTTCAATTACTACAACAATGAATTTATTCGTTTTGTTTTAGGGGATTTTTTAGTTGTAATTCTTCTGTATAGTTTTAATAAATCTTTTATAAAAATCAATCCAAGATATATTGCAATTTTAGTTTTAATAATTGCATATATGATTGAGTTTTTACAACTGATAAATATTTTAAAAATATTAAATGTCAAACCTAATACGCTAACAAGAATGGTATTGGGGTCAACTTTTAGCGTTGAAGATATGATTGCATATAGTTTAGGTGTAGCAGTAATTTATTGCATTGATAAGCTTACAAATTTTTCTTAATCTTATGTACCAAATACTCCAAACCATTTAGTTTTAATTCATAAACCAAGCTGCTTCCCTAATTTACCAGGAGGAAACCCTTTAGCGTGATACCAAACTATATAATGCTCTGGCAAGTCAATTAAGTCTTTCCCTTTGTATTTGCCAAATGGCATTTTGGTTTTTGCTAAATCGAGTAAGAATTGTTTATCCTGTAGCATTACTCTTTTCCGTCAACATAATTTTGAAGATAAGAAAACCCTTCGGTCAATTTACCATTAGCTGTCATTTGTGCCCTATGTAAAATTCCGCTTTTATCATCATTAAAAAATGCTGGAATCACATGTTTAGCAAACTGATCTCCAAATCCAACTGAGGCATCTTGAGGTAATTCGCAAGGTAAATTATCTACGGCCATAACTGCTATAGTGCCTTCATTAGAATAATCCTCTTCTTGCTCAGTCTGTGGATTATACCCATAAATAGGATCTGCAATAGTAGATGGTTTTATAGTACATGCAATTGGTCCATCAATATCGCAACTAATATCTGCAACCACTTTTATTTTAAAATCGTCAGATTTGGCATCTTCTCTAGAAAAAATAAACGGAGCATTATCATCATAGTAATGCCCCGAAATATACAAATCTGACACAGCTGTAAAACGCATAAAATCACCTTGGTAATCTTGAGGGTTATTATAAAAATTAGTATTACCTAGAACTTGCCCATCTAATCTTTTGTTATAATCTAACACATTCAATTGCACATAAACAGGTTCATTAAAATCTTTGGTAAGATACTCATCTACATTCACCTCTTTAATGTTCATAGCATCTAACATTTCTTTAGCACCATTACTCACACGCCCTTTACCAGTCAACACAATTTTAATCGCTGATAATGAAATACTATTCAATTTTGCAATCAATTCTTGCTGATTCTTTAGATTTTCTGCCTTTGGCAGTTCAAATAAATTGGTTTTTAAACCATAGGCTCTTATTCCGTTATAGGCTCCTACAATTCCTGCATAACGTCCAAAAGCTACAACTCTATTTCCAGAAGAGTCAGTTAAAACTTCATGGTCAAACATTTCAATATTTTTATCTAAAATTGCATTGAGTAATTCGCGATTGTAAGGCTGCTTTTTGATGGTATGCGAAAAGAAAAAATATTTTTTATTTTCAATTAAATTCTCAATCGGCACTTCTTTTACCCCTAATAAGACATCACAGTCAGAAACATCATCTACCACATTAATTCCGGTATTTCTATATTCATCATCTAAAAAAGTACGTACATCAGAAGATTCTACTTTAATCGATAATTCTGGATATTGCTCTAATAATTCTACACACTTTTCTGGAGAAAATACAACGCGTTTATCCGGAGGATTTTTAAGCTCATTAATAATACCTATTACCATCTATTTATTTTATTTGGAGGATGCCAAAGATATTTGAATTTATAGGATTATACAAGTAGTGTTTTTATCTATATTTTTCATAATTTTGTAAATTGACAAATAATGATCATTGACAAATTGGGGGCGACTTGGTTTTGACTGCAAGGTCGGTTAAACTGTAAGCATGTCGAGCAATGAAATAGTACTCGTAAAAATCATTTTCAACATTTTAAACGGCGAGAATAACTACGCTTTAGCTGCATAATCCGAATTACAGTAGGATTAGCCTAGTCCGACAAGGTCGGAAAGCTTTATGTCTCTCGAAAGCCTTGATTAGCGGCGTTCGAATTTTTGACATCGTAAAAGTTAATATAGAAATATAAAGGTCATGGTTATATTTCGAAACTAAAATGACTAAGTTTTAAGTGGGCGGTTTCTGGTCAGCTTATTATCGAAAATTAAACAAAAACTATGCATGTAGAAAGCACTTTGGTCGCTTGTTTGGACGAGGGTTCGAGTCCCTCCGCCTCCACTTATAAACTTAACTTATTATTTTTTAGTAAGTTGAGTTTTTTCACTATCTTTATAGTCGCTAATAAACAATGACAATTTAACAATGACCTCTAAGCCCAACTTAGAGAGCCCCAATACCCATGAAAAAATCTATACTCCTATTACTATTTCCAATAATTACGTATGCTCAAATTCCAGCAAATTATTATTTATCAGCAGAAAACACTTCTGACGAAGATTTAAAATATGAACTGAATCAAATTATTGATAATCATACTATTTTTCCATATACTAGTTCTAGTACAGACACATGGAATATTTTATCAGAGACTGATAAAGACCCTAACAATCCAGACAACGTAATTATGTTATACTCTGGCATATCAATAAATGCTGCACAAGAATATAACAACAACAACGGATGGACAAGAGAGCATGTTTGGGCAAAGTCTCGTGGTGATTTCGGAACAGAGGATGGCCCAGGAACTGATGTACATGCATTACGCCCATTAGATGGGACTACAAATACTGTTCGAAGCAACAGAGGCTTTGACAACTGCAATAGCTGTATTGCTGTTTATGATAAATGGGGGAATGACACAGGATCTTTTAGAGATGCTAACGACTTTTCTTTTGAGCCTCGCCCTGAAGTGAAAGGTGATGTGGCTCGCATGATTTTTTATATGGCAGTTAGATATGAAGGCTACGATGGTTATGTTGATTTAGAACTTTCTGAAACAATACTAGGCATATCAGACAACTCACCTTTACATGGTGTCCAATCAACACTTTTAGAATGGCATAGAAATGACCCAGTAGATACTTGGGAAGAAAATAGAAATGATATTATTTATTATAATTATCAAAATAATAGAAGCTAATCAAAATAAAATAGATGTTTCTCAATTAAAACCTGGAGTGTATCTATTTAAATTAAGTGAGTCTGATAACTTAACTTTAAAAAGAGTATTGATTCTTTAAAAGATTCGTTTAAAATTTAAAATAAAAAAGCCGCTCAAATTAAACTTGAGCGACTTTTATAATATTTAGACAAGCTTATTTTACTTCATCAGTAAATTCATCAGCAACTGCTTGTGTGTATTTTCCAGCAACTTTAGAATATGATTCTGGGTCAGTTAATTTAACCGATACAACACCAACTAATTGCTCACTCTTTGGTAAATCTAAATCGTAGATTACAGTTTCAAACAAGTATACATCAACAACTCTGGTAGTTGTCTCTTGTGGCACATACACACCTCCATAACCACCATAGCCATAACCATAGCCATAAACATTACCGTAGTAACCACCAAAACCACCGCGGTAATATCCACCATATCCACCATAATATCCACCTGTAGTATAGCCACCAGTAGTCGTAGATTCAGTTTGTTGTGCTTGATCTTTAAGAACTGTTAAAACAACACCACTATAACCTGCATCAGTAATTGTTTTAATAACCTCTGCCATTTCAGCTTCATCTCTAACTTGTTTGTGCTGTAATGATTTTGGAAATGCCTTATAAGCTTCTGTTGCATCTACACCAACGCTTCTTAATTTCTCGGCAAGATCTTGCTCAAAACGCTGTTTAGTAATAGTATTTTCTGTCTTATATACAACTAAAACCTTTTTACCTTTTAAATCTTTAAAATTATCATTTTTCCATTTATCAGCAATTTCGAATGAAGATGAGCATGCGAATAAAGTAGTTATCAGTATTGCAAATACAACTAGTAATTTTGTGTTTTTCATGTTTAATTTAATTTAATTGTTAATTTATTATTTCAATTGGTTTGCCACTAATCCGGCATATTTTTCTAATGTTCCCATGATATCTTCTGGGTCAGTAATATCAATTGTAACTGAACCAAGTAATTTTTCTTGCCCTGGTTTTATGTGATATGTTACTGTTTCTAATTCAAAAACTTCTGAATAATTATCAGTAGTTTCTTCAAGCCCATCTGGACCTGGTGTTCTGTTAGGCACTTCAGTATCGTTAAAATAAACACCAAAAGTTACAGGGTATTTCCCATAAGACGAAGTCTCGAAGAATTCATCTGTTTCGCTTTTTTGTTTATCTTCTTCAGTAATCCGTGTAGTTGTAGAAACTTGCTTTGATGGGTCTTTTAACCTCGTTATCAGTACAGCTTCGTAGCCTGCATCTAAAAATTGTTGTAAAACCTTAGCAATTTCTTCTTCGGTTCTTGTAGCGTTTACACTTAAATAAGGAAAAGCAACAAAAGACTCAACGGCATCAACTCCTTTTGCCTTTAGAACATTTGCAATTTCTCGCTCACCACGTTGTCTTATTCCTTCTCTTTTAGATTTGTTTACAATAAGTACTTTCTCAGTTTTAATTATACCAATAGTATCATCTTGCCAAGAGTTTTTAAGCTTAACATTAGATCCGCAACCAATCATCAAAAAAAGTGAAAATGTAAAAAGTAGTGTTTGTATTATTTTGTTCATGAATTTTTTTAGTTTTTTCAGGAAATACAAAACTACTTTAAATATTGATTAATTGCATTAATTTTTTCATAAAAGAAAGTTGGTTATGAATTCATCCAGTTTTTAAATGCAGTAGCTTTTGCCTTACTAACCACAATCCTATCATTAAATAACGGATTGGTATTTACAATCAGTTTACCATTAAAATAGAATTCAATACTCTCAATAGCCTTTTTTTGAAGTATCATTTGACGGTTAACTCTATAGAAATATTTTGGATTCAATTCGGTCTCAACATCTTCTAGCTTACTGTCAATTGAATATTTTTTATTATCAAAAGTAATTGCTTTTATCACCCCCATATCAATATATAACATAGCTATGTTTTCTGTAGCTACTGGCTTCATCTCATTTTTAGAAGTCACCAAATAGGTAGATTTATATGATGTTTTTTGAGTATTTAAAAGAGATAACAATCCTTCTATTTGATTACTTGAAGTACTTGTTGGAGCCTTCTGATTTCTAAACTTAGTTAAGGCATCTGACAATTCTTCTTGATCTATTGGTTTTAATAAATAATCTATACTATTAACCTTAAATGCTTTGATTGCATATTGATCATAAGCCGTGGTAAATATTATTGGAATATTGAGCTCTACTTGTTCAAATATCTCAAACGAAACTCCATCAGCTAAATGAATATCCATCAATACTAAATCAGCATCAGTAGGTTTAGAAAAATAATTTACGGCATTTTTTACAGAATCTAAAACTGTTACAATTTCTATTGCACTATCAATTTCATTTAATAAATAAGCTAGATTCTCACTTGCTGCAATTTCATCTTCAACAATAATTACTTTCATTTAGTTAAGAGTTAGCTTTCTTTAATTATTCTTTTAATAGGAATTTGACTTTAAAGATTCCGTCAGTATCACTTATCTCAATTTTTCTATCTTTTAATAGGATGCAGCGTTTATTTAAATTAGACAATCCATTACCAGTACTATCTACTAATGTTTTTCGCAACCTAATTTTGTTCTCTACACAAAGGTAGTTATTATCAAAATACACTTTTACTATTAACGGGTTAATTTTTGATATCTCATTGTGTTTAACGGCATTCTCAACCAAAAGCTGTAATGCCAGCGAAGGTAATTTTTCTTCGTATAAATCATCAGAGAGGTCAATTTCTATTTCAAAACGATTACGATAACGTGTTTTAATTAAGAAGATGTAACTGTCTAAAAACTTCAATTCTTCTTTTAGAGAAACCAAATTTCGATTGCTGCTTTGCAAAATATAGCGATACATATAAGACAATTTGTTTACAAATTTTGTAGCTTCTTTATTCTCTCTTATCAACGAGTTTAAAGAATTTAGTGAGTTAAATAAAAAGTGTGGGTTGATTTGATTTTTTAATGCTACCAACTCATTTTCAAGATTTTCTTGTTTTAATTTCTCATTTTCTATTACTTGTTGCTGATTAACAATTTGATATCTTAAAAAACCTGCAATAAAAAAAAGGATGATAAAAACAACGGTGTATCCAAAATAGAAACGGTTTTTTTCTCCTTGAGGCAAGGTTATTTCAATAACATATGAATATACTACAAATAGAAGCTGAAATACAATTAAAGCAATTAATAAATTAAAAAGTATTGTTAAAACAGTTCTTACTCCAAAAGATAAATTGGAGTATCTATATTTCCAGTTGGTGTTGAATTGTAATACAAGCCAAGAAAAGAGAAAAGTAAAAAAGACCCTTACTACAATATCTTCAAGAGTAATTGGCGCTTTAGAGCTGTTAAAAATGCTTGTCCCAAAAAACAAAGCCATTGCTCTTCTAAAAATGGCTAGCATTGTTACCAAAAACGCAACACTTAAAAGTAATGGTTGATTAATGGGTACAACTTTCATATCAATGAATTTATGGTGACTCTTAATTTTTTTGACTAGAAACAAATTTACATTATTTAATTAAGCAATAAACTTCTCTTATTTAAAAATTGACTATCCTATCCACAAATAAAAAAAGCAGTCGAAACTTGATGCTCCGACTGCCTCTAAAAAACTAACTAACTTATTATGAAAAATTTCAATCGGTTAACTACTCCGATTGTTTTAATTTACTTTTAAATTCTATTCAAATATACGTTGGATGTTTGGCCTACAATGTGACTTTCTAGGTGAAGTGACTATTTTAATGGATGAAGTGACTTAATAGTAAAGTGAAGTGTTTTAAATAAAAAAGAATCCTAGTAAATTGATAATGTATTAGAGATTGTTAACTTGCACAAAAATCTTTTTTTGAAACAAATAGTAGTTTCCGTTACAAATGATTTGGTTACCGACCAACGTGTATATAAAGTTTGCAAGTCTTTGCAGAAACTAGATTTTGACATTTTATTAATCGGAAGGCAATTAAAAAATAGTCCGCCAATTAGCAGACCGTATAAAACATATCGGATGCGATTGTTGTTTAATAAAGGTGTTCTGTTTTATACTGAGTATAACATCCGATTATTTTTCAAATTACTATTCACAAAAAAGGACATCTTACTGTCAAATGATTTAGATTCACTTCTCCCTAATTATATGATTAGTCGTCTTCAAAAAAAGAAATTGGTTTATGACAGCCATGAGTTATTTTCTGAATTACCTTCTGTTCAGGGTAGATTCTCTCAAAACATTTGGAGATATTTAGAAAGAAAGCTATTACCTAGTTTAAAATATTTCTTTACGGTTTCCGATTCAATAGCCGATTGGTATTTTAACGCATATGGCATAAAACCTTTAGTCTTAAAAAACCTACCAGAATACAAAAACATTAGTAAGAAAGAATCTAAAGAAAAATACATTTTGTATCAAGGAGCATTGAACGATGGTAGGGGGCTAATCCCTCTGATTGAAGCTATGCAAAAAATTGATACTATTACATTAAAAATTGCTGGCAAAGGGCCTTATAAACCCAAAATAGAAAATGCTATATCTCAATTTAATGTTGGTGACAAGGTTGAATTACTTGGTAACCTCCACCCAACAGAATTGGTATCAATCACTCAAAGTGCAACAATGGGAATTAGTCTTGAAGAAGATTTTGGTTTAAGCTACCGCTACTCTCTTCCCAATAAATTATTTGACTATATACAAGCTAAAACCCCAGTTATAGCAACCTACTTGCCAGAAATTAAAAAAATTGTAACTGATTATGAAATTGGTGAAGTCATTGAAAATCACTCAGTAGAATCCATTTCAAATACTATAAATAAAATTTTAGAGAATGGAAAGTCGTATTATCAACAAAATTTAGAAAAAGCTTCTAAAGAATTGATTTGGAAAAATCAAGAAGAGGTTTTATTAACTGTTTTCAGAAACATCTAAACTGCTTAAATACAAAATTTTAAATAGCTGAAAAATAAAAAGAGATGGTGTTTTTGATACTAGATTTTTTTCGAGTCGAGAATAAAATGAATGATATATTTTATTCAATATATATCTAAAAACTCTTATTTTTTTATAACTCGAAACTAATGTTAAGCGACTAGCCAACTCGTCATTTGTATTCATTAAAAACAAGGCATTTGCAATAGCCTTTTTGGTTTTATTAACAAACACATCATTATCTTCTATTCCTAAATGATATACCGGGTTTTCTATTACTGATACTTGATCTTGATTAAATTGAAGAAAAAAACGAGTATCAACAAACCCATAATTTTCCTTTAGTAAAGGAAAATTATTATCATTTGCCAACCTCCTTTTTATTGCAAAATTAGCTCCCCTTAAATTTAATATAGGATGCGCCTTCCGTTTCTCAAAACCAATTTCCTCTTTCTGCTTACCATATTTCCACCGTAATAAAGTCGGCTGTGGATTTTTATGATCGTAAATAATATTTCCTGAAATAAGATCTTTTTTGGTTGATTTCATTTCATAAATATAACAAGAAAGAAAATCATCTTTAACTGCTAAAACATCCACATCTAAAAATAAAAGCCAATCATTCGTAGCCTTATCAATCAAAAAATTTCTATTCGCTGCATTGCCAATGTTAGTTTCTTGCTGAAACAGTTTAACATTTGCTAAATTCAATTCATCAATATAATTTTGATTTTTACTTTTATACTGTGGGTTTGAAACATCATCCGAAAGAAACAGTTCCCATTTACAATTAATACTTTCAAATTGATGAAGTAAATTTTCAACAAGTGGCTGTACATTATAATTAAAAACCGGAATTAAAACTGAAATCATTAACTTGTAGTATTAGTCTGTTTTACCACCTCAAACAATTCTTCTCCTTCGCACTTTAAGGTTTTGTAGGGATATTTTAGAATTAGAGCATAATCGTGTGTAGCCATTAAAATTGTTTTACCACTTTTATGGATTTCTTCTAAGACTTCCATCACCTCTATAGAGGTTTTTGGGTCTAGATTCCCAGTTGGCTCATCTGCTAAAATAAGTTCGGGGTCGTTTAACAAAGCACGAGCAATAGCAACCCGTTGCTGCTCTCCACCAGATAACTCAAAAGGCATTTTAAATCCTTTCGTATGCATTCCTACTTTTGTTAATACCTCATTTATTTTTGCTTGCATTCCCTTAATATCCTTCCAACCAGTAGCTCTTAAAACAAACAACAAATTATCTTCAACATTACGGTCGTTTAACAATTTAAAATCTTGAAATACGATGCCTATTTTTCTTCTTAAAAACGGAATCTGTCTCTCTTTAAGTTTTTGCAAATCAAACCCTACAATAGCACCCTCTCCATTTTGCAATGTTAAATCACCATATAGCGTTTTCATCAAACTACTTTTACCACTTCCTGTCTTACCAATAAGATAAACAAAATCTCCTTCATTGATTTCAAGATTTACATTTGATAGCACCAAATTATCACCTTGAAAAATAGAAGCATCACTTAAAAAAAGAATGGAGTTTTGCATAGAATTTTTTATTTACTCACAAACTTAGGCTTTCTTTGTAACCTTTCAAAAAATTACCGACTTTAAATTGGTGTCAATTCAAATGACTAATTTTACATTAATTATAAT
>JAQRMW010000244.1 GCA_028599075.1 Urechidicola sp.
GAGCTTTAAAATTTGTCTAAATTTCTTCTCAGAAATTCGGGAACGGAAAATATACTTGTTCTTCATTGTTTCTCAATAATTTACAAAGATATAAATTTCCCTAAACTATCTTGAACCTAAAGTAATAATAGGTCTCGACTGCGCTCGACCAGACATTTATAACTGCCACTGCAAACTGACAACCAACAACTAACAACTTATTTACGGAAGCCACTTCTTTTCAAAATTCGGTTTGCGTTTTTCTAAGAAAGCATTTCTACCTTCTTTAGCTTCATCCGTCATATAGGCTAAACGTGTAGCTTCACCTGCAAAAACTTGCTGTCCTACCATTCCGTCATCAGTCAAATTCATAGCAAACTTCAACATTTTAATTGAAGTTGGTGACTTCGCCAAAACCTCTTGCGCCCACTCATAAGCAGTGTTTTCTAACTCATCATGGGGAATTACAGCATTAACCATCCCCATTTCAAAAGCTTCTTGTGCAGAATAATTTCGTCCTAAAAAGAAAATTTCTCTCGCCTTTTTCTGACCTACCATTTTAGCTAAATAGGCAGATCCATATCCACCATCAAAGCTAGTAACGTCGGCATCTGTCTGCTTAAAAATAGCATGTTCTTTACTCGCTAATGTCATATCGCACACTACATGTAGACTATGTCCGCCACCAACTGCCCAACCCGGAACAACACAAATTACAGCTTTTGGCATAAAACGAATCATACGCTGTACCTCTAGAATATTTAAGCGATGTTGACCATCTTTACCAACATATCCCTGATGTCCACGTGCTTTTTGATCGCCTCCACTACAAAAAGAATATACACCATCTTTAGTCGATGGCCCTTCAGCAGAAAGCAACACAACACCTATAGAAGTATCTTCTTGAACATCATAAAAAGCTTCAATTAATTCGGATGTAGTATTTGGCCTAAAGGCATTTCTAACATTGGGTCTATTAAATGCAATACGTGCAACACCATTACACTTTTTATAGGTAATATCTTCAAATTCTTTGACAGTTTTCCAATTAATTATTTCCATAAGAGTACTTTTATTGAACTGTAAAAATAAACCATTTAAACAGTTTATAAAATAATTCATAAAAAAGTTAGAAATAAATGTTACATACAGATATTAAATTAATATGTAATTTTGAACTCATAAAATCGACATAAAAAGAATTAAAACAATAATGCCTTTGAAATGAAAATTATTCCTTCTAATTATAAAAAGAATACAGATTTACCTTTAAAACTAAAAATTAGTTTTGAGGCTATTTTTGAATATCTTGAACAGATTTCAAAAGACAAAAATCACATATTGTATTCTACTTCTAAAGAGTTACTGAAGGAATATAAACATTATCCCATTTTACGAGAAGGTTTTGATGATTTTAGCAATCTAAGTACTTATAATAAAGAAATTTCTAGACTATTAGATATTTTATTTCCAGAGTTATTACAAACTAATGAGATTAAGGCTGCTAGTATTCCGTTTGAATTTACAACATTTAAACTTTCTAAGCGATTTGAAAAAATATTAGATGAAGCCGGCTCCGATTATGAATTGAAATTGAAAAATTTTGATGAATCGAATATTTATATCATGACCTGCACATTTATATTAGCATTTCATTATAATATAAATCTTGATTTAAAACGTCCTTTCTATTTTGATATCCCAAATAAAAAAAATGGATCTACAAGACATTATCGCGCGCTATACAATGGCGATTTCTTTAAAGTAAAGCCTTTAGAGAACGCTCCAAAAATTACTGATGATGATGTGAAATTATTAATCAACAATTTTGACAACATTGACTTATGGCGAGAGAAATTCCCCCCAAACAGTTATGAGTTTAATGGTTTTGGAATGATAAATTTGGTAGATATAACTTCTGATTATTTAATTTCTAATTTAAAAGAAAGTCTAATTCGTAAAGATCAAGATGCAAAAGATAAAGTAGAGCAAAGCATTTCTAATTTATTTGGCTCTAACGATATAAAATTTGAGTTTTCTGGCTTTACTACTATTGATAATAAAATCACTTACAAATACGTAAGTAAGAGAAAAAGCTATATTGTTCAATCTAATAAGAATATAGTTTGTGAAGGATATTTTTGCAATGGCGTAATGGAAAAGCTATTTTCAAAAAAAGAAGTCTTGGCTATTTCGGATGTTGAAAAATATGGTGTAGCTACCAACCAAAATGAGTTTTACAAAACCTTACATAGTCAAGGGATACAGAGTATTATTCTTGTTCCGTTAGAATTATCAGAAAATTTTTGTGGAGTGATGGAGTTAGTATCTCCTAATAAGTTTGAATTAAATTCTATCAATGCCAATAAACTACAAGATGTCATTCCAATATTTAAAATTGCTGCTAAAAGGTATCTTGAAGATCTTGATAATAGAATTGAATCTGTAATTCAAGAACATTACACTTCAATACATCCAACTGTAAAATGGAAATTTACTGATGCAGCTGAAGAATATATAAATCAATTAGAAACTGATGACAAAATTTCATCAAAATTAAATGATATTGTTTTTGAAAACGTTGTTCCTTTATACGGTCAAAGTGATATAAAAGGGTCTTCATTGGCCAGAAACAAATCGATTCAACTAGATTTAGAAAAGCAATTAAACCTTGCGCTGAATATTATTGACAAGGCAAAAAATTTATTTAAGCTTCCTATTTACGACGATTTATATTTTAGAATTGATGAATATAGAAAGGAAATTAAAAAAGGACTACACTCTGGAGATGAAATAAATATCGCTTATTTTCTTAAGAAAGAAATATACCCTGTTTTTAATCATTTAAAATCTTTAAATGCAGAGTTAAAATCTTTAATAGACAACTATATGTCGCAAATAGATTCTAAGCTTTTGGTCATTTATGATGAAAGAAAAAAATATGAAGAGAGTGTAAACACATTAAATGATACCTTGACTAAGTTTATAGATTCTAAACAAATAGAGGCTCAAGAAATGTTTCCTCATTATTTTGAGCGCTATAAAACTGATGGTGTAGATTACAATATGTACATAGGGCAATCTTTGGTTAGAAATGAAAAATACAACGAAATTTATTTATTCAATTTAAGGTTGTGGCAATTACAAATGATGTGCGAGTTAGAAAATGTAGCACATAAATTAAAAGCTACTTTACCTCATCAATTAGAAATTGCATCACTAATTTTAGTACACACCACACCGCTGGCAATTCGTTTTAGAATGGATGAAAAACGTTTTGATGTAGATGGCGCCTACAACATTCGATATGAAATTATAAAAAAGAGAATTGACAAAGCATTGATAAAAAACACCAATGAACGTCTAACACAACCTGGTAAAATTGCTATTGTTTACAATCAAGACCAAGAGGCTGAAGAGTACTTAAAATACATTAAACATTTACAAACAATGGATTGTTTATTGGGTGAAGTAGAGTTTTTAGATATCGAAGATTTACAAGGCACTTCTGGTTTAAAAGCCTTAAGAGTATCAATAAACTACACAAAAAAATCGAAAGAGAAGATTACATTAGATCAATTAATGGATGTAATAAATAATGACGATTAACCTCTTCTCATAATAACAAACGACAAAATAAAGGAAAATACAGTTATTATGATTCCGATCATGAAAACCGTATAAGCGACTCGCAATAACTTGTATTTTTTATTGAGTACTACTCCTAAAAAATATAAATCTTTCATTAGCGATTTATACAAATAATCGCGATCATTCATAATAGCATCCATCCCGCTTTCAAAATCGTCTAACTTCATTTTATGAAAGTTACCAAAAAACAATAAATTCACTTTCTTTTTTACAACATCTGCTTTTGTAAACACACCAGAAGTTACTTTTGGGCGCGTTGATAGAATTGAAATCACCATTGTAATTACAGAGGTTAAAATAAAAATTAACGTAGGGTAAATTAAATATGCATTCCCAGGCTTCTCAAGTTTAGGAAACAATGTAGATAAAGCAATCGACATCATTATTGCACTTACTGACAATAGAATATTTGCCTTACTATCTGCTATATCACTTAATTTTATGTGATTTCTAAGTGTAACTCTAAACATGGTTTCAATACCCCTATTAGGTCTTTCTTCTTTATTCTTTTTTAGCTTTAGCTCTTCACTCTTTGTTTTAATTTTTAAGTCTTGTTCATTCTTTTTCTCAACTGCTTTCTTTAAATCTCGTTGCACTTTTAGGACATTCAGCGTTTTCTGCTCATTTAACTTTTCAAATGCATAGTTTGTAAAATAGCTATGAGAAGTTAAGAACGTATTATTTTCTTGCATCCATTCAATATCAGTAAAAGATTGACCACACAATTGCTCAATTTCTGATCGTATTAAGCTAGCCTTCTTACTGTAATTATCCATCCCTAAATGAAATAGATCAGCATCACAGATAATTTTATCTAATGTGTTTTTAGGCTTTTGAGGCATAACCGTAGCGTCAATTACATCCAAAACTCTTAGAGTCTTATCATCAGCATAGCCATGTTCTGCCAAATATTCTTTAGCAATTTTTTTACTTTCTTCTTCATGTTTTTCATACCCTTTAACATATCCTGTATCATGAAACCATGCAGCAATCAGTAAAATTTCTAAATCAGTATCAGACACTTTCTCAGCAACTGCAATCTCTTGAGATGCTTCTACTACTTGCAGAGTGTGATTAAAATTATGGTACACGGCATCTTGCGAAAGCTTGTTTTTAAACAAAAAAAACACATATCCTTTTAGGGCAATTAAAAACTTATCTTCAGTCATAATAAAACAAGGTGAGTAAATTCAAAAATACGAAAATTATTGTATTTTTAATTTTTGTACAAATCAATTATGAGTCGATTTAAAAACTATATCCTTTCAATATTAACTTCATTTTTATTTTTTTCGAGTTGTGCAACCTATGATGCTCAATATGAAGAAACAACAACTGATTGGAATATTAGTTCTCCTGAAGTAAATGCTGAAATCGACCATACATTTTACCTATTGGGCGATGGGGGCATTGCAACTAAAACCTCTATTAACACTCACTTTAGTCATCTTAAAAATGAATTATCAAATGCATCACAAAACTCCACTTTATTATTTTTAGGGGATAACATCTATGAAGATGGGATGCCAAAAAAAGAGCATCCTGATAGAAAAAGAGCCGAAGTTATCCTAAAACAACAAATATCTCTAAGTGATAATTTTAAAGGGAATACTATTTTTATTCCTGGTAATCATGATTATTATAGCGATGGAATTAAAGGCTTAGAACGTCAAGCAAAATTCATCACCAAACAACTAGATGATAAAGATGCTTTTTTACCTAAAGAGGGTTGTCCTCTAAAAAAGGTAAATATCTCAGAAAATGCTGTATTAATAATTGTAGACACCCAATGGTATTTAGAAAATTGGGATGACAACCCCACAATAAATGATAACTGTGAAATAAAAACACGTACTCAATTTTTTGAAGAATTTGAAGGCCTCTTAAAAAAGAATATTACTAAAAAAGTTGTTATTGCATTGCATCATCCAATGTTTACAAATGGTCCTCATGGTGGGCAGTATTCAATGAAAAAACAACTATACCCTATTAATAATAAAATTCCGTTACCAATTATTGGCTCTGTAATAAATATCATCAGAAAAACTGGTGGTGTTTCTCCGCAAGACTTACAAAATGCGATGTATTTAAAATTAAAAAATAGAATTGTTACTTTATCACAAAAAGTTGATAAAACTATTTTTGTTTCGGGGCATGAACACAATCTTCAATACTTAGTTAAAGAGAATAAACCTCAGATTATTAGTGGGTCTGCCTCTAAATTTTCTGCTGCTAAAACTGGTAATGGAGGCCAATTTTCTTATGGCGGAATTGGGTATGCTAAGCTGGTATTGTACAAAGACAAATCTTCTTGGGTGTATTATTATTCGGAAGAAAATGGAAAACAAAAATTATTGTTTAAAACCAAAATTCACGATGCAGAAAACTTAGAAAATAACATAGTTTTTGCCGACAGCATTCCAGCAACTTTCAAAGCATCCATTTATACCAAAGACGAAATATCAAAATCTAAAAGCTTTACCAAGCTAATGGGAGACCACTACAGAACTATTTATGGGACTTCTATTACAGCTCCAACTGTCAACCTTGACACGCTTTTTGGCGGATTGACCCCTACGCGAAAAGGCGGTGGACATCAATCTCGCTCTTTGCGATTAGAAGATGAAAATGGAAAAGAATATGTGATGCGTGCTCTTAGAAAAAGTGCTACACAATATTTTCAATCAGTTGCCTTTAAAGATGAGCATATCGAAGGGCTTTATGATGATACATACACCGAAAGTTTAATGTTAGATTTTTACACAGCTGCACACCCCTATACTCCTTTTGTTATTGGCGATATAGCAAATGCTGTTGAAGTTTATCACACCAATCCAACCCTATATTACATCCCCAAGCAAAAAGCATTAAATCATTTTAATTCTGATTTTGGTGATGAATTATATATGATTGAAGAGCGAGCTGCCTCTGGACATGGAGATGTTGCAAGTTTTGGTTATTCTGACAAGTTGATTAGCACACATGATATGTTAAAAGCTTTGAGAAAATCTGACAACAACCAAGTTGATGAAAGTGCATATATCAGAGCTCGATTGTTTGATATGTTAATTGGCGATTGGGATAGGCATCAAGACCAATGGAGGTGGGCTGAGTTTAAAGACGGTAAAAAGAAAATCTATAAACCAGTACCACGAGATAGAGACCAGGCCTTTTCAAAATTTGATGGTTTTTTAATAAAAATTGCAACTAGTATTACCTATGACATCAGTATGATGCAAGCCTATGATGATGAAATAAGAAACGTCCCAAAATTTAATATATCTGGTCGCCCTTTAGATCTAGCACTTATAAATCAAGCAACTTTTAAAGATTGGGAAGTCCAAGTAGAATTTATACAACAAAATATTTCTGATGAAGTTATTGAAAACGCATTTAACAAACTACCAGCTGAAATTAATGATGCTACTGCTGAAGACATAAAGTCAAAATTAAAAGGAAGACTTAAAAACCTCCATAAAATAGCTAGAGAATATTATTTGCATTTAGAAAAAAATGCCATTGTTAAAGGAACAGATAAAGACAATTGGTTTGAGATTAATAGACTAGATAATGGAGATACCCACATAAAAACATTCAATATTAAAAATGATAAAAAAGGAACACTAATTCATGATAAAATTTACTCTAAAAACGCAACCAAAGAAATTTGGGTATATGGGCTAGATGACAAAGATGTGTTTGAAGTAATTGGAACCAATAAAAATGTAATCGCTTTAAAACTGATTGGTGGACAAAATAATGATGTCTATAAAATTGAAAGTGGAGCTAAGGTTAATATCTATGATTTTAAATCAAAAAAGAATACCTATACAACATCAAAGGGAGTAAAAAGATTGACCGATGATTATGAAATTAATTCATATAACTATAAGAAAAATAAAATAAATCGAAATATTATATTGCCAGTAATAGGCTACAATCCAGATGATGGAATTAAAATTGGCATCAGCAATGTTTTTAAAATAAATGGGTATAACCGAAACCCTTTTAGCCAACAACACAGTATAAAAGCCTCCTATTACTTTGCTACTAACGGGTTTGATTTAATGTATGCTGGTGAATTTGCAAATGTTATTAATAATTGGAATCTTTTAATTGAAGCAAAATTTACCAGTCCTAATTACAGCATCAACTTTTATGGATTTGGTAATGATACCGAGAATTTTGAAGACACTTTTAATGATGACTACCACCGAGTAAGAACTAGTGCTCATGGAGTTTATCCATCCTTAAAGTGGATTGGTCGAACAGGAGGGCAACTGAGCTTGGGTACACTATTCGAAAGTGTTGAAGTCGAGAAAACCCAAGGGCGGTTTGTAGCAACCCTTCCGTATATTACTGATGAAAGACAAAACTATATTGGTGCACAAGTTTCCTATAAATATGAGAATAAAGACAACGAAGCTTTCCCAACATTAGGCTTAATAGCTAAATTAGATACTGGTTTTAAAACCAATTTAAGTAATTCTGATAATTTCGCTTTTGTTACACCTTCTCTGGGCATAGCTTATAAATTAAATGCTAATGGAACTATAGTTTTAGCAACAAAAATAAATAGTCACATAATAATTGGCAAAAATTATGAGTTCTATTATGGTGCAAGTATAGGTGGTAAGAATGGATTACGTGGATATCGAAACCAACGCTTTACCGGAAATAGATCTTATTATCAAAATACCGATATCCGATTTAATTTAGGGAATTTTAAAACCCAATTGGTACCACTAAAAATAGGAGTCTCAGGAGGGTTCGACTACGGTAGGGTTTGGCTAGACAATGAAGGCTCGAATGATTGGAAAACCTCTTATGGAGGTGGCGTTTGGCTTGTAGGATCTAATATGGTAAATATAAATGCATCTGTATTCAATTCAAAAGAAGGAGCATATTTTAGCTTTGGATTAGGCTTTGGATTTTAATAATTAAAATTTATAAAATGAAAAAATTAACAACCCCACTTTTTATGTTATTTGTGTTTTCAATTATTGCACAAAACACTTTTACTATTGATATTAACTCCTACGAATTAGGAGGAGAACGTGAAGTTCGAATATACATTCCACCATCTTATGAAATTGACTCCGCACGCGTTTACCCAATGGCAGTTATTTTAGATGCTGATTATTTGTTCGATGTATATGTAGGTAATTCTATTTTGTTTGCTCAAAAAGAAAAAGCCCCTGAACAAATTGTTGTAGGTATTAATCAAGACAATAAAAGACGTTATACAGATTGTGCTTATGATAAATTAAATAGTTTACCCACTAATAAAAGTGATTCTTTTTACAGATTTGTAAGAGCAGAATTACTGAATTACATGGAAGAAAATTATAGAATTTCTCCTTTTAAAACAATTGTTGGAAACACCCTTACAGCTAATTTCGTGAATTACTTTTTTATCGAAGATGATCCTGGGTTTAATGCTTTTGTAAGTATCAACCCATATTTTGCTCCTGATGTTCCGTATATGGTAGAAACCGAAGTGTACAAAGTCAAGAAAAATTCATATTACTATTATTTAAGTTCTGGAGATTATTTATCTGCCAAAAGAAAATCTCAAAACGCCACAGTAAACAGTTTATTCACTTCATTAGAAAATGAAAAGTTTAAATATCATTTCGATGACTTATCAGGAGCAACTAAAATATCGTCTATTGGGCAATCAATGTCTAATGCTATGCATTTTATCTTCGGAATTTATGCAGCCATTTCAAAAGAAGAATTTGAAACGAATATCAAAGATTTATCTCCACCTGATGCTATTGCCTATTTAGAAAATAAATATGTAGAAATTGAATATCAATTCGGTGCAAACCTAAAAATCAGAGAGCGAGATATTTATGCGATTGAAGGGCTAATTATTGACAAGGAAAATGGAGAGTTCTTACGTGATTTTGGCGAAATGATTTACAAATTATATCCAGAATCTCCTTTGGGTGATTATTACATAGGTTTAGATTACGAATTACGCGGAAGATATAGAAATGCCCTTGATGCCTATAAAGAAGGGTATATGAAAATTACCGGAAGCATAGAAGATGCGGATGCATTTTATAAAAATGTAGAGCGCGTTTCGGCTAAGATGAAATAATTTTATTGATGAGCAACCAAACGAATTCCATCAGATTCGATGGTAATCATCTTTAATTTATACAACCCTCCAATAGCAGATTTAAAGGCTTTCTTACTCATATTCATTCCATATTTAATATCATCTGGAGAGCTTTTATCGTGCAAAAGGAGAAAACCATCTTCAGCTTTTTTAAGTGCATCTAATATTTTGATTTCGTTCTCTACCAAAGTTCTTTTAAACCCTATAGGTTGCAAACTAACATCGATACCACCGTCTTCTCTTATCTTTTTAATGTAGCCTACTTTTTCGTCGCCTTCTTCAAGTTTAACATACAGTTCATTTTTGTACAACAAACCCTCAACCTCTTTGTTAATCAATACTGTAAAACCTAATCTACTGATTCTACCTATGATTAAATCAACTTTATCTCCTACTTTTAAATCCATAATTTTTATTTTAACGAAGCAAAATACTGCTTCAATATATCATCATTATTTTCACTTGGCGTACAAATTTCTAATAATTTTGGCTGATTTGACTCAGAATAAAAATCTGACAAAGATTCTTTTACTTCTTTCAAATCTGATACCTGCTCATATTCAAAACCAAACATCTTACATAAATATTTAGCAGTTAAACCATGAGGTGTTTCAAAATAATTTAGCACATTAGTTTTTTGAGGTCCTGGTATGAATTTAAAAATTCCACCACCATTATTATTGATTAAAATAATTCTGAAATCATTTCTAATATTGCTATTCCACAGTGCATTGCTATCATAAAAAAAACTAATATCACCCGTAACAAATACAGTTTGATTATCTACCATAATAGATGCTCCTATTGCAGTACTTGTACTTCCGTCGATACCACTTGTACCTCGATTACAAAAGACTTTAAGACTCGGATTCACATCAAACAATTGCGAATATCTAATAATAGAACTATTTCCTAATTGTAATTGTGTATTATTTGGAATGGATTCTAAAACAGATTCAAAAACTTTTAAATCTGAATAATCACAAACATCCAAATACTCTTTATGCTTTATATTTCTTTGTATTTTTAACTCAATCCAATTTTGTTGATAGTTTAAATGACTTGGAAAATACTTCGGCGTTAAAAAGAAAAACTGACTAAAAAATAATTCAGGGGTAATTTTAAAATGCCTCTCTAAACAAAAATAAGTATCAAAAGCTTTTTTGCTATCTACATGCCAATGGTGTTTAGGCTGAAACTTTCGCAGGTATTGTTTTATTTTTTTAGAAACAATCATCCCTCCTAAAGTCAACAATATATCTGGTGATAATTTTTCTAACTCTATATCTGTCAACGGAAAAATAACTTTATCAATGCTATTTATAAAATGTGCATGAAAAACATTAGATGTAGTTTCTGTCAACACAATTACCGATGGGTCTTCAATTATTTTATTTAACTGTACTTGTAACAATTTACTCGAAATATTACTACCAATTAGCACCATTTTCTTTTCTGAAGTATTCCAAATATCTGCATAGTTTTGAAGCTCATCTACATCTAACGGAGTTTCAACAAACTTGTAATTAATTGGCTCCAACTCCTTCATTGTATCAACAACTTCATACAAAGGCTCATCAAAAGGAACATTAATATGTACAGGTGCATTTTTATGAATTGCCGTTTCTAACACGCCTTTCAAAACATCCAAATTGTCATCAGCATCTGCATCAGCAATTAAGTTAGCAGTTGCTTCAATATGATTTTTAAACACATTTTCTTGCCTAACAGTTTGACCATCTCCTATATCAATAAGATGTTTAGGTCTATCCGCAGAAATCACAACCAATGGAATATCGCTATAAAAAGCTTCAGCAACCGCAGGGTAATAATTCAACAATGCCGATCCAGATGTACAAACTATTGCAACTGGTTTTTGTAGTTGTTGTGCCATCCCTAATGCAAAAAAAGCTGCAGAACGCTCATCTACAATACTGTATGTTTTTATGTTTGGATGATTTGTAAACCCAATGATTAACGGTGCATTTCTAGAACCAGGAGAAATGACAACATGCTCTATGTGGTGTGCAACACAAGATGCTATGACTTGTTGTGCTAATCTGTTCTTTGGAAATTGTGGCATTGAAAATTTTTATTCGATTGCAAAGATAACTAAACAAAATCATTTGAAATGAATTCTTATCTTTAACATCTCAATCAATAAAGATAATAAATCAGTCATGAAAAATCTTCTACTAATCACTTTACTAATGATATCTACTTCAAGTTTTTCACAATTTTTTAAAAAATCAGAACCCTTTGCTCACACCTACTCTATCGTTGCAAGAGATTCAGTTACTGGCGAAATGGGCGTTGCGGTGCAATCTCATTGGTTTAGTGTGGGCAGTAGTGTAACTCATGGAAAAGCGGGTGTTGGTGTTGTAGCAACTCAATCATTTATCAACCCAAGTTATGGACCAAAAGGATTGGCTTTGATGCAAGAAGGATTATCACCCCAACAAGCATTGGATGCGCTTTTACAAAACGACGCAGGTAGAGATGTAAGACAGGTAGCTTTTTTAAATGTAGATGGTGATGTAGCAACGCACACTGGTAGTTCGTGCATAGAAGCAGCGGGTCACAGACAAGGAAATAATTTTTCAATGCAGGCTAACTTAATGCATAGCAATACTGTTTGGGATGCAATGGCAGATGCTTTTGAAACAACAAAAGGCCCATTAAGCACAAGAATGCTAGCTGCAATGAAAGCTGCACAAAATGAAAAAGGTGATTTAAGAGGCAAACAATCTGCAGCTATTTTAATTGTTAGTGGAACCGCAACTGGCAATTCTTGGGAAGATACATTAATGGATTTGCGCATTGAAGACCATGAAAATCCTATTGAAGAATTAGAGCGACTCATTAAAATACATACAGCTTATAATTTTATGAATGATGGTGATTTAGCGATGGAACATGGTGATTCTAAAAAAGCTGAAGCGCTTTACTTAAAAGCACAAAATATGTTTCCAGATAATTTAGAAATGAAGTATTGGTATGCTGTTAATTTATTGAATAACAAAGAATATGAAAAAGCTGCTCCAATTTTAAAAACTATTTTTAAGGCTGATGAAAATTGGAAAACACTCACTCCTAGATTGGTGAAAAGTGGCTTATTAATTATTTCGGATGATGAACTTACGAAAGTGATGGGGTTTTAATACTATTAGGATGCAGGGTATTTGAAGAAGAGTTTACTAACTCAAAAGTAATGTTCACTCATTTATACTTTTTGTGTCATCGTTATCACCTTATTTTTGAATAAAAAACAAATGAAAATCTTTTTAACACCAATGCTCTTTCTGCTTCTCAGCTGTGGAACACATAATATAGAATACAACAGAGAAAAAATAATAAAAAAATATTCAATGAATTTTGATATTCTTGTTGACTCTAATAAAACAGATTTTAAAAATCTATATTTAAATAAAGACAATATCAAAAAAACAACAGTTGACAAAAAAAATAAAGTTGTAAATATCTTTCAAAAGACACAAAGTGAATTCATTAAATTAAATAGTATTTACCAAGATAGCCTTAACTCTAACTCAAGTGACTTAAATAATAAAATAAGTTTGATTGTAATTAATGGTATCCCAATAATGGAAAGTGAAAAAAGCAAAATACTTTTTGATCAAAGTGCAATTAATGAATTAAAAATAATAGACGCTGAAATAAATAGTCAAATATTTTGTAGAATCACAGATGACAATATTTTAATTATCAATACAAAATAAACAATTTGGATTCCCGTCCCGATAGCTACCTCAAATCCGCAAGTCTAATTTAATTGGTAAATTTGAAATATAATCATATCATTTTTGACATTTACAGCTTGATATTTTTTTCTTGACAAATTTTAG
>JAQRMW010000245.1 GCA_028599075.1 Urechidicola sp.
GGAAGCGTTAACATCTACATCAGCGGTAATAGCAACGCCGTTAATTGTTTCAACTCTTTCTATTATAAATTGTAAAACCAATGAGGTTTCTGTAAGCTCTACTATGTTTGCAATTACGTCTTCGCCATTAATAGTTAAAGCTAATGTGTTACCATCTTGATTCCATGGGCCAGAAAAATCTATAGAAATATTCTCTTCACTTTCGGTATATGTTTGTCCCTGTATGCTTGCAGTAGCTTCTACACTAAAAATACCAACAGTAGTGACTGTATTTGGGTCTTCAGTAAATGTTACTGTATAATCAATATCGTAGCCTTCGCCATCAACATCGGCTGTTACTGGTACACCTTGTATTTCGGCAGCACCTGTTCCTGTAAAATTAATGGATATCCCATTCCATACTCCAATAATTGAAGCTGTTGGAGTTTCATTATCGCTAGTTTCACATCCAAAAATGAATGCAGAAAACACGAATAAAACTAGAATTTTTTTCATTTGACTTTTATTTAGATACCTGTAAAAATAGTCTTTTTTTTAAAAGAAGTTTATTGCCTAGATAAATTGGAATATTATAGAGCTTCACATTCTGTTAAAAAACAAACAATAAATTTTGTGGAGCTTAATTAACAGAGATTAAACTTACTTCGAAAATTAAAACAGCTCCCCCAGGAATAGAACCTCTACCTTCATTTCCATAACCCAAATGAGATGGAATTAAAAGCATACCTTCTCCGCCTTCTTTAAAAAGGGGAATCCCTTCTGTCCATCCAGCAATTACTTGTTGTAAGTTTATAGATAATCCGTTGGCATCGCTCTCATCAAAAAAAGTGTCATCTGAATAATAGCCTTTATATGCAACAGTAACATCTGAAGTTGAAGTTGGTTGTGCACCTGTGCCTTCAATATCAATTACATAATACAAACCAGAACCTGTAGCTGTAGCATCTAAATCATTATTAGCAATGTAATCTAGAATTTCTTGTTCGTTTTCTGCACGATAGTCTTTAGCCTCATCATCATCAGCACAAGAAATTAAAAAGATAAATGCAAAAGCTAAAAGAGTATATTTCATGGTATAGGGTTTTTTATGAAGCAGCAAATATACTAAAGTTGACAAGTTGAGCTAATTTATTACTAAGATAAAAATTAGCCAAAATTTTTACTTTATATCTTTCTCAATAGTTAGTAGAACATTATTTTTGAGAAAATTTATTCTATGAAAAAAATTGCCCTAGTTGTACTCGTTGTATTTTCTGTACAAAGCTTAACTGCACAAAATGTTTCTTTTGGTTTAAAGGGAGGAGTAAATATGTCAAAGTTTATTAGTCCTTCCGATCCTGGAGGCGAATATAATATGTTTAAGTATAAGTTTGGGTTTCAAGTTGGTGGATTTGCTGAAATTAAACTGAAAGGTAACTTTTATCTGCAACCAGAACTTCTATTTTCCTTACAAGGAACAAAACAGATTAATGCCATCAACAGAACCTATTATAATACGAATGAGTTTTATTTTACGCTTCCATTAATGTTTAATTATAAGTTTTTAGAAAAATATAGTGCTGAATTAGGACCACAGATTAATTATTTGTTTACGATTAAACAAGAAGAAGGAGGCTTTAAATACCCAGATGATGTGTTGGATGAATTGTTAAATGAGATTAATTGGGGGCTCGCAGCTGGAGTAAAGTATGATGTTTCGGCTACATTTGGATTTGGTTTTCGATATATTTATGGGTTTGATAGAAAAGAAGATGCGACAACTGCTTTTTTAAGAGAGTATAAAAACTCAGTTTTTCAATTGAATTTAGAGTACCGTTTTAATTAGAGAAATCAGAAAACTAAAAAAGCCGCATCAACTTGATACGGCTTATAAATTATTTCTAGACTAGATTATTCTCCCAAAAAAGGATATCTATAATCTGTTGGTGACACCAAGGTTTCTTTGATTGTTCTTGGAGATACCCAACGTAGTAAGTTCCAAATAGAACCAGCTTTGTCATTTGTACCAGAGCCTCTTGCACCACCAAAAGGTTGTTGTCCTACAACAGCACCTGTTGGTTTGTCGTTGATATAAAAATTACCAGCGGCATTTACTAAAGCTTTTGATGCGTAATCAATTGCATATCTATCACCGCTAAAAATTGCTCCAGTTAACGCAAATTCACTTGTTTTATCTACAACATCTAATATTTCTTCCCATTGCTCATCTTCATAAACAAATATTGTCATTATTGGGCCGAATAACTCGTTAACCATTGTTTTGTACTGTGGGTTTGTAGTAACTATAATTGTTGGCTCTATAAAATATCCTACAGAATCATCATAACCACCACCAGCTATAATTTCAGCATCAGCATCTTGTTTTGCTTGTTCAATAGCTCCAGATAATTTTTTGAAGGCTCTGTCATCAATTACTGCATTAATAAAGTTTGAAGTATCTTCAGGAGTTCCCATTTTAAAAGATTTAACATCTTTTAAAATCGTTGTTTTAATATCTGCCCATAAGCTTTTTGGTAAATAAGCTCTTGAAGCTGCTGAACATTTTTGACCTTGATACTCAAAAGCACCTCTAGAGATTGCAGTCGCAACTTCTTGTGCGTTTGCTGAAGGATGTGCCCAGATAAAGTCTTTACCTCCTGTTTCACCAACAATTCTTGGGTATGTTTTATAGGTATTCATATTTTTACCTATTGTTTCCCAGAAACTATTAAAAACTGGTGTAGATCCTGTAAAATGTACTCCAGAAAAATCTGGGCTATTTAATAACACATCTGTAATAGTTCCAGAATTTCCTGTAACCATATTTATAACTCCATCAGGTAAGCCAGCAGCTTTAAATAATTCCATAATTACTTGTGCAGAATATACTTGAGACCTTGCAGGTTTCCAAATAATTACATTACCCATAAGTGCAGGTGCAGCAGGTAAATTTCCAGCAATTGCAGTAAAATTAAAAGGAGTAATTGCATATACAAAACCTTCTAACGGACGGTATTCCATACGGTTCCAAACTCCCCTATCCGATATAGGTTGATTTTGATATATCTCTGTCATAAACTGCACGTTGAATGTCAAGAAATCTATCAATTCACATGCAGCATCAATCTCAGCTTGAAATACATTTTTAGATTGCGCAATCATAGTTGCTGCATTCATTTTGGCTCTGAAGGGTCCAGCTAATAATTCGGCTGCTTTTAAGAAAATTGCTGCTCTTTGTTCCCAACTTGTTGCTGCCCATTTTACACGAGCTTCAGCAGCTTTTTCAACGGCTAATTCAATATGTTCTTTTTCAGCTGTATGATATCTTCCAACAACGTGTTTATGGTCATGTGGTGGAGTAATATCAACAGTTTTTCCAGTTCTATATTCTTTTCCGCCTATGTAAAACGGAATATCAACTTGCCCGTTGTACATTTTTTTATAAGCTTCTAATACGTTTTTGCGTTCTGGTGATCCAGGAGCATAGGTTTTTACAGGTTCGTTCACTGCTTTAGGAACGTTAAAAAATGCATTTGCCATGACTAAATAATTTAAATATTAGGACTGCAAAATTACGATATTTTAAAGAGATTTTGAATTATTAGGTTTTATATTTGTGAATAGTTTAACAAGCCTACTATAGCGGTTAATTAATTAAATAATCCTCAAGAATATGTGTACTGTTACCTTTCTTCCTTTGGATGAAAATGAGTTTATTTTAACATCGAGTAGAGATGTTCCTTTTGCAAGAAAAAGAGCAGACTCTCCAAAAAAGTATATCGAGGATGGAGTTGAAATTATCTATCCAAAAGATGGAGATGCTGGTGGGTCTTGGATTGGAACTAGCTCTAAAAACAGATTAATTTGTTTATTGAATGGGGGTTATAAAAATCACATTATAAAAGAGAGTTATAGAAAAAGTAGGGGAATTATTGTAAAGGATTTATTGAAAGCGAATGCTATTTCTGAAACTTTGACTCAGATTGATTTGGATGATATCGAACCTTTTACCTTGGTGATTGTAGATTGGAATGATGGCTTGGAATTATTCGAATTTGTTTGGACTGGAGAAAAGAAACATTTAATTAATATTCCTCAAGTTCCACATATATGGTCATCATCTACTTTATATGATGATTCGGTTAAAAAGCTGCGTCAAGATTGGTTTCGAGATTGGAATTCAAAAAACTACAATTATTCAAAAGAGCAGATAATAAATTTTCATAAAACAGCAGGCGTTGGTAATCCAGAAATTGATGTGTTGATGAAAAGAGAAAAAGGGGGGACAGTGAGTATCACATGCATCAGTAGAGAAAATGCTGAACTTCATTTAATCTATGAAGATATGTTAACTCATAAAATCAAAGAGGTTTAGTTAGTTGTTGTTGGTTGATAGTTAATGATTCGCGTCTTTGTGATGCGCAAAAAGCGTAGATGTAATCTCATTTAGGTATCAATTAACAGATTACTTCGTCTTAAAATCCTCGTAATGACTATAAACTGAAAACTTAGACTGATACCTATCCAAACATAAAAGCAATGAATGAAATAATTAGCATTGCGACACCTCCTATATTCATATAAATCATATTTAAAATAAAAAACTTAACCAATGTTTTAAACCAGCCTTGTTGGTAAAATTTTCGAAGTGCCATATATAAATAAACTAAAAAGAGAAGCATAAATGGTGCTGTGCTTTCAAAATCTGTTACTAATGTGATGAGGATATAAATAATCATCAATAAAAAGAAAACGGTTTGTGTATGAAAAACAAAGACCAAGTGCTCCATATAGTTCATGTGTTTTCTATAATAGAGAATTTTAAAAAACAGTGTGAATATAGGTAAGAAAATAAACAACCCAATAGATAATTTAGAGATGAATTTTTTGAATAATCCTTTTCCTTTATCATCTACGGTAGAGTTAAAATTGTTTCTAAATCGTTGTACTTGTTCAAAATAAAAAGTATTCCAAAATGTTAATGGATAACCCAATTCGGTTAAAGCAGGTTTTGTTTTAATAGCGTCTTTATTTCGATGCTGGTACACATAAAAATCTTGGATGCGGTCTGAAAATGAAACTTCTTTTATGGTGTCATTTTGGATTTTATATTGGTAGGTAGAATCTACTAACATTTCAGAAAATTGCATACCATCAGAAAAAGATGTGATGACTTTTTGATCTACAGTATCAATTTCTTTTAAGATTTCATCCTTTACATCCTGAGGTATTATAGAATCAGAAACCATAATATTATCAGGAATATTTGCAGTAGTTTCGCTAGGGTCAAAATTACTGGTCAAGCCTAAAATCAAAAAAAATAAAATAGAAACTTGTAAATACAGTTGAAAAGGATTTACATAGCGCTTTCTTTTACCGTCAATATAATTTCTAGAAACTACACCTGGTTTTAAAAGCAGCGGGATAAAAGTTGTCCAAAATCTTGAGTCGTATGAAAAGAATCCAGAAATGAGTTGGCCAATAAAACTCGCAAAGTTTAATTTCTCCACATTTTTTTGTCCGCAGTAAGAACAAAAAACATCGTCAGATGCTAATGGTTTACCACAGTTAAGACACTCTGGTAAAATATGGTGAAGTGTAACTTCTTTTTTCTTACGAATCCGTAATTTTTTCATACAAGAGATTTGTGCTACTAAAGTAGTCAATCAAATTGAAAAATAAAAAAAGCAAATTAATTTAAAGCACCAGACACCATTAACTGAAAAGTTGGGATGTGTACTTTAAAGGTTTTAGTAGAGGTAAAATTTACCATTTCATAATATCCGTTCATTGCACCGATATGAGAAGTTAAAATACAATTAGAAGAATAGCAGTGTTTTTGCCCTGGTTTTAGAATTGGTTTTAAGCCTACAACACCTGCACCATCTACAATTTCAATAGTATTAAGTGAATCAAAAATTTCCCAATGGCGATTTAATAGTTGTACAGAATCATTACTTTGGTTTTCAATAGAAATGCGATAACTAAAAGCATAACGCAAGCGGTCATCATGATAACTTGTACCAATAAATTTGGTCTTGACTGAAATTTTTATACCATTTGTTACTTGCTGTACCATAACAATACTAAGAATCTTGTGTTTGCAAAGATATACTTTTTTTAAACATATGGATTAGAGTTGCTTAATTCAAGATATTTCTAGAATTAGCTTGTCCAATTCCGATGACGCTATCAAATCTATCTCCAATTTTTCGATAGTAAACCAAGACAGTATAATCATTTTCGGTTTGATAAAAAGAGCCATCAATATCATGGTTGCTAAAATTACCAGCAGTATCTATGGTTACAAATTGATAATTGTAAAAGCCTTGTTTTATTAAAATTTGCGCTTCGTATAATCCTGTTTCTTCATTGTAAAAAAGTTCGTTCATTACATTATCCCTCCAATTATTAAAATTGCCATTTATAAAAATTCTTTTGCCTCGTAAATCCTCCATGGTATTTAGTGAAAAGAAAACCCAAGTATAATCTGCTTCGATGTTAGAGTCTCCTGTGCCGTCAACATTTCTTACAACAAAATTTCCGTTGATATCTGGGTTAATTCCATATGGTTTATCAATACGTTCATCATTTGTATATAATATAGTATGGTACAATTCCGGGCCAGAATCAACACGTTTTATATAAACATTCGAAAGTCGAACTGCTTTACTATCAAAATAGAGAAACTCGTTTCCTGCCCAAAAACTGGTTATATCTAAATACTTATAAAGCAATTGCGAACCACGATAAAATTGAGGCACCAAATTGTACATTGCTGTTTGCCAATTATTGTTTTGCATCAACACGGTTTTTATTTCTACCTCCGGATTGTTGATTAACATATTTGGATGATTGATTACAAATTGTACATTTTGTTTAGTATCAATTGTTGCAATTTCTCTACTTCGATGAACACTTACCCCAACATCAACCAGCGATTCATACAAAACCAATCGACGGGTAAAAATGATATTTTCATTTTCATCTAAGACCGATATCATATAATTACCACTCAATAAAAGCTGAGTACTTCTGTTCGGAAATACAATTGAATAGTGCGTGTAAAATTGTAAGGTGTTAAAAGAGTTTTCATCACTTCTAATGCGATCGCCATCATATCCTTTTATATATTCTCTTTCTGACAATCCTGAGGGTTGCCAATTAAAATCAAAGTGTTGAATTTTATAATAGTAATATTTTTGGTCTGCTTCTAAATCATCAAAAGATAAAATAAACGATTCTCCTAACCGGATAATAGGCACATAAGAATCAGCTTTAGTTGGTTGTAATATTACTGTTTTAATATAATCTGGCTCAACAACCTCAAACGGTGATTGTGAAAAAAGATTGGTATTAAATAGGATAAAAAAAAGTAGAATTAATTGTTTCATTGATTTGATAACGAAGAAAAGTGAGATTAATTTTTAGATTGATCAATCATTTTATTGATAGACTTGCTAACTGCTATTCTTCGATACAAGCCAAGAAGAAATAAAAGAGGGGCTATCACAATAAATCCCCATCCTAAATAAGAGACATCATCAAAAAAGTTAATTTTAATGATAGATAATCCAGTGGCTAAAAAGAATACGCTAGATCTAAAATAGGCTAAAAAAGTTCTGGTGTTGGCTAACCGAGTTCGTTCGATGGCTAATATATCACTCAATTTTAATTCATTTTCTTTCATAAAGAAGAATTATTTATTGAAACAAATATAAATCAATCGAACCTCTATTCCTAATGCCAACTCTTTAGGTCTGCATTTTTAAATCATAATCAATAGAGTGTTTTCCAGAACCATATAGAATAAAAAATAATGATACTATTAAAACAATTAGTGCCTCGGCAAAACTTTGGGCTTGGAATACAGAAAAAAAGTTAATGGTAACGGCGCCGATAAAAATGGGTAGTTGTACAATGAGTACAACTCTAGTTAAGAGCCCAAAAATAAGTAGGATGCCTCCCACAAAATGAAACATGCCAACATAGTGAACCATCCAAACCATTACGGTAAAATCGTCTAGACCAACAAGTAATTCTTCGAGATGGCTAAAGTCTTTTATAAATGAAATTCCTTTATAAATTAGAAATACACCTAAAGTAATTCTTATAATATCGATTGGATAATATGCATGTGAATTAGCCCATTTGTTTAGTTTTTTTATAGCTTTCATAATCAATAAAAATTAAGTTAAACAATTAGGGGGTGAAGCAATTTACGAAAAATATGTAAACTACATTTTTATTAGTCGAAAGTTAAATTGTTACTTTCAGTAGAAAAGTGGGTAAAGATTTTAGAAGGATTCTTTATCTTCTAGAATACAAATCAACTTCTATATAAATGGGAAAATGATCTGATGGGTATTTTAAATTCTTAGAGTTAGATAGAGTGGCATGACTATTAACTCCTATTTGAGAAGAATTTGATATAAAAACATAATCAATTTTTTTGGTAACTGGTTTATGAAACTCAAAGCCATTAAAAGTGCCTGCTGGTCCAAAAGGAGTGCTAACAGTTACATCAAAAGTGTCTATTAATTGACTATTCAATTTCGAAATAACTTCATTGCTAGGTTCAGAATTTAAATCCCCCATAAAAAATACTGGATAATTTTTTGTATTTAAAAAATTTATTTTTTTTAGAATTACATCAACACTTTCGAGTCGAGATTGCTGCCCAATATGATCAAAATGCGTATTAAATACCCAGAAAAAGATTCCAGTTTCTTTTTCTTTAAACAAAGCATAAGTACAAATACGAGGTAATAAAGCATCCCAGTTTTTAGAAGGTTTATCTGGAGTTAAAGACAACCAAAAAGTATCAGCCTCTATAACTTCAAAGCGATTTTTTTTATAAAAAATTGCAGAATATTCACCTTTACCACTACCATCTCTTCCTTCTCCAACAAAATCAAAATTGGGCATTGCATTGTTTATATAAGCAACTTGATGAGGTAGCCCTTCTTGAGTTCCAAAGATTGATGGATTGTAAAATTTGATTAAACCAATTAATTCATCTTTTCTATTTGACCAAGCATTTTCACCATCTGATCGATTGTCATAACGAATGTTATAGGTCATTAATGAAAGAGATGTCTTTTGACTAAAAGAAATTGAAATGACAAAAAAGCATGTTATTAATAACCAATTTTTCATTTACATAATTTTAAATATTATTTTTTACCCAAACAATTGCATCATCAAAAGATTTGAATTGTTGGTTTTCTGGAACTAAATCTGGAATAATATCAATTTTTTCTAGCATGTATTTTGGTTGATTTAACACATTTACCATTAAGATGTTTTTATCATCTTTAACCAAATCAACAAGTACATCTTCCATAGCATATAAACCAGATTGGTCTATATACTGCATTCTTCCCATTCTTATGATGATTGTTGATGCCGTATCGGGTATTTGTTTTGCTAGTTGTTGAAAATCACTGGTTGATCCAAAAAACAGAGGTCCTTTAAGATGTTTTACAAAGACTTCAGCCTTTAAATGTTCTGGGAAATTTTTCTCATCTGCCCAAGCTTTTTCCTCTTCCAATGATTTTACATCAGAGTGTTCAGCCGTTAAATCGCCCATTTTTTTCATAAACATTAGTGAAGCTAAAACCATTCCAATACCAACTGCATAAACCAAGTTCCATACAGATGATAAAACCATCACAATAATCATTACAATAACTTCTGATTTTGGCATATATGGTATTGCTTTTAAACCTTTATAATCCATTACACCAATACCAACAGTAATTAAAATTCCTGCTAAAACAGCTGCTGGTATCATTGAAGCTATTGGCCCAATAGCCAATAGTATAGCGAGTAACAGAAGACCTGCCATCATACCAGACAATCGTGTTCTACCTCCTGCATTTATATTTACAACTGTTCTTATGGTTGCTCCTGCACCTGGAATTCCACCAAACAACCCTGCAATACTATTCCCAATTCCTTGACCTACTAATTCCTTATTTGGATTGTGTTTTGTTTTGGTCATATTGTCTGCTACTACCGATGTTAATAAAGAATCAATAGAACCCAATAGCGCCAAAGTCAATGCGGTAAATATATAAGGTGATATTGTGCCGAAATCAAATTGAGTAAACACTCCCATATTCGGAATAGGGATTCCTCCAGGAATTTCTTCAATTGGTCGATAATCTAAACCAAACCCAATAGCAATTAATGTCATAACCACTAAAGCAACTAGAGTGCTGGGAATAGTTGTCGTAATTTTTTTAAACCCATAAATGATAATGATGGTTCCTAAAGCTAAAAGTAATTCTAGCCAATTTACATGTGAAATTGCTTTAGGGATTACTTTTAATGCCCCAATAACCCCAGAAGCATTTGCTCCTGCCAAAGTTTTTGCTTCTTGTATTATTTGTTCGTCTGATATTAAATGAGCTCTTTTTACGGTTTCTTCAAAATGATCTAAAACTAAGAGACCTTCTCCTGCTTCTTCTTTTAAGATGTTATCAAGGATAATTTCTTTTGCCTGTGGTTTAAAACTATCAACATAAGTCATGTCTTCTTCTGGATAATATCCTAATGATGGCAAGATTTGAGTGATTAAAATAATCAATCCAATAGCGGTCATAAATCCTGAGACTACGGGATATGGAATGTATTTTATATATTTTCCGAGACCAGACACTCCTAGTAAAACTTGCATGATTCCCGCCAAGATAAACACCGTTAAAATTGCTGGTAATGCACGTTCTAAATCACCATCATTAACAGCAATTAATCCTGCAATCATAACCATACTTACAGCAGTCATTGGAGCTGTTGGGCCAGAAATTTGTGTGCTTGTTCCGCCGAACATAGCGGCAAAGAAACTTACAAAAATAGCTCCGTATAAACCTGCACTTGGACCTAGTCCTGAGCTAACCCCAAATGCAAGAGCTAATGGTAAGGCAACAATACCTGCGGTGATACCGCCAAAAACATCACCTTTAAAATTAGAAAAGTCAAATTTGATAAAGTCTTTCATAAGAATGGTTTTTATAAGTGTCTGAAAAAATTCTAGAATTTCAAAGATACATCAATTTGATAATAGTTTTAATACAAATTTGATTGTTGTGTGTGGTAGATATTAAAAGTGAATCAACTTTATTTAAAAGTGAAGTATTAAAACAACTTTTCAATTATTAACAGTTGAAACACAAATCTATATCAAAAAAGTAGCATCTTTGTTGTTGAGAATACCCAAACATATTTTATGAAATTATTTTTTACCAGCTTGTTTTTTGTGCTGATGGCTCAATTAACTTTTGCTCAAATTGTGATTAATGAGCTCGATTGTGATACGCCAAGTATTGATACTGTAGAATTCTTAGAGTTAAAATCGGATACACCAAATTTTAGCCTAGATGGATATGTTGTTGTATTTTTTAATGGTTCTGATAGTGGTGGGGATAGTAGCTATTTAACCTTTGATTTAGATGGGTATACGACAGATGTAAATGGATTGCTACTTATAGGAAGTTCTAGTGTGTCTCCAATACCACAATTTATAGTGCCAGAAAATATTATACAAAATGGTGCGGATGCAGTTGGCGTTTATTTAGGAGATGATACCGATTTTCCTGAAGGCACTCTAGCAACCACTACTAATTTAATCCATGCATTAGCTTATGATACTACAGACTCAGATGACACTGTTTTAATGGGATTACTTGGATTGACTGAACAAATAAATGAAGGGTCTTCTGGAAACACAAACTCCATTCAACGATTAAATGGAGGAGGATATGAAGTAAAAGCTCCAACTCCAAGAGCACTGAATGATGGCAGTGGAGTTGTGCTCAACGGAATAACAATTTCGGTAAATGCCACTCAATATAATGAAGGTGAAAACTTTGATATCACTTTTGCGTCAGAGCAAAATGTAACGAGTGATTTGGACATTACTTTTACCTTAAATAATGGATCATTCGATAATTCTGATTTTAGTGGAGATACCACTGTTACCATATTAAATGGTCAAAACACAATAAGCTCTACAATTACTTTAATTGATGATGCTGATGATGAAGGCGATGAGGTTTTGGAAATAAATATGATAAGTTTACCTGCTGAGTATTTAGCGTTGAATAACTTAATTGAAATTAGAGTAGTTGATAATGATTTTGTGGTGTCTGCTTGGGGCACACCTTTAAGTCCAACTTTTGGTTTGGTTTCTAGTACGGAGCCAACAACATATTACGATCCAATTGATGGATTATCTGGTGTAGCACTTGAGCAAGCACTACAAGATATTATTGCCGAAGAAGGAGTTGTGAGAGCACAAACCTATGCAGATATTGTAGAGGTATTAAAAGAAGCAGATCAGAATCCGGCGAATAGCAATCAGGTTTGGTTGGTTTATACAGAGCAAGGTCGTGCAAAATTAGATTACCAAACCACTTCCATTAGTGTTGGAAAATGGAATAGAGAACATACTTTTCCTCGTTCTAGAGGGGGGTTTGATAGTATTGAACTTGATGATATACCTGATGGTATAAATACGTATTGGAATACAAATGCTGATTCTTTACGTCATGGAAATTCTGATGCACATGCGTTAAGGGCGGCAGATGGTCCAGAAAACAGTTCTAGAAGTAACCAATATTATGGAGATTATAATGGCCCAACTGGAAATGCAGGAAGTTTTAAGGGCGATGTAGCTCGAAGTGTTTTGTATATGCAATTGCGATTTAATGGATTGAGTGTGATTGAAAACCCGACTGTAGTTGGTGAAATGGGATACCTATCAACCATACTTGATTGGCACAGAAATGACCCGCCAGATGATTTTGAAATGAATCGTAACAATATTATTTATAATTGGCAATTCAACAGAAACCCATTAATAGACAAACCAGATTTGGTGGAATATATTTGGGGTAATATGGTTGGGCAAGTTTGGAGTAATTCTTTAAGTGTTACAGACGAATATTTGTCTAGTATCAAAATATATCCAAACCCAGCAACGGATAAATTAATTGTAAAAGGAATCAATCAGAATACTGAAATTCAAATTTATTCAATTCAAGGACAAGAATTATTTAGCAAAAGAATTGATTCAGATACAGTTATTGATTTAGCTTTTTCGAATGGAGTTTATATTGTTAAATTATTTTCAGAAGAAGCAGTTAAAACAGAAAAGTTGATTGTTCGTTAGTGTTTTTTGAGTTGAGTTAATTCTTATTATTTAGAATTATTATAAATAAAAACAAATCAACAATAAATTGATTTATATCATATTTGTAACGTCTATTTTGGTTAAATTTGCATCGTTTTTATAAGTAAAAAATTTAATTCAAATTTAGAATATGTCAACAGACATCCGTATCAAAAAAGGGTTAGACATTAAATTGAAAGGCAAAGCAGAAAAAGTTACTACTAACGCTGTTGCCAGTAATGTTTATTCATTACAACCCATAGATTTTCACGGAATTATTCCTAAACTTATCGCAAAACAAGGTGCTAAATTAAAGGCAGGTGAAACTGTTTTTTATAGCAAAACAAATGAGGATATCAAATTTGTTTCGCCTGTGAGTGGAGAGGTTACTGAAGTAGTTCGTGGAGAAAAAAGAAAAATTTTAGCAGTAAAAATTACTGCGGATAAAGAACAAGCCTATCAAGAAAATAAAACATTAAATGTGTCGTCAGCATCTGCCGATGATATTAAGAGTTTACTGTTGTCTTCTGGCTGTTGGCCTTTTGTAAAACAACGTCCGTATGACGTAATTGCAAATCCTGCCATAACACCAAAAGCTATTTTTATTTCTGCATATGCTAGTGCTCCTTTAACTGCCGATTACGATTATGTGTTGGAAGGAAAAGAAACTGAATTGCAAGCAGCTATTACCGCTTTAGGCAAATTGACTGATGGTAAAGTGCATGTTTCGGTCGGAGCTAAATCAAATTCGCCTTTAGCTGGTTTAAACGGAATTGATTTGCATAAGGTTTCAGGACCGCATCCTTCAGGAAATGTAAGTGTTCAAATAGCACAAATTGACCCTATTAATAAAGGTGAAGTTGTTTGGACAGTTACTCCACAAGATTTGATAATTATTGGTGAGTTATTGTTGACAGGGAAATTCAATGCCGAAAGAGTCATTGCAGTTTCTGGATCAGTAATAAAAAAACCAAAATATTACAAAACAATTATTGGATCAGAGGTAGCGAGTGTTATTTATGATGCAGGAGTTGAAGGTGATAATTTTAGATTAATTACGGGTAATGTACTAACAGGTCGTGCTATCAATCCAGATGGGTTTTTAGGGTATTATGATAACTGTGTAACTGCAATTCCAGAAGGAAACGATTATGAATTCTTTGGATGGACTACACCAATTTTTAATAAAATTTCTACAACACGTGCTTTGACTTTCTCTTGGATGAACAAAAAGGATAAAGAGTACGATTTAAATACAAACACTAACGGTGAGCATAGAGCATTTGTGTTGACAGGACAATATGAAGAGGTTTTTCCTTTAGATATTTTTCCGATGCAAATCTTGAAAGCATGTATGTATAAAGATTTAGATGAAATGGAGCAATTAGGAATGTACGAAGTTGCACCAGAAGATTTTGCTTTGACAGAATTTGTTTGTGTGTCTAAACAACCACATCAAGATATTATTAGAAAAGGGTTAGACTTAATGATTAAAGAGATAGGATAATTATGGCTTTAAAAGATAATTTACACAACCTAAAAGAAAAATTTAAAGGCACAAAGATGTCTCCAGTATTTGGAGCATTTCACACCTTTTTATATATGCCAAACGATACGACACAAAAAGGGAGTCATATTCGTGGGGCTGATGATTTAAAAAGAACAATGAACATGGTTATTATAGCCTTGATTCCATTGTTGTTTTTTGGAATGTACAATACAGGGTACCAACATCACTTAGCAACAGGTGAAGTTGAAATGGTATCTAGTGGATTTTTTAGTGCTGAGTTTTGGTCACTATCAAATTTTTGGATTGGTTTCTGGAAAATTCTTCCATTAATTATAGTATCGTATGTAGTTGGTTTGGGAATCGAAATATTTTTCGCAGCCAAAAACGGACACGAAGTTGAAGAAGGGTATTTGGTAACAGGAATGTTAGTTCCGTTAATTGTACCAATCGATATTCCACTATGGATGTTAGCAGTTGCTGTCATCTTCGGAGTTGTAATTGGTAAGGAAGTATTTGGTGGAACCGGAATGAACATTCTAAACCCTGCCTTATTAATACGCGCTTTTTTATTCTTCGCATATCCAACATGGATGAGTGGAGATAAAGTTTGGGTAACAGGTGCTGTTGAAAGAACAAATGAAATAGCTGCTGGTACAATGCCAGCTTCAGATGCCATTTCTGGTGAAACAGTCCTCGGTGCTTTAGCGCAAGGACAAGAAATTGTTTATTCTACATGGGATATGTTCTACGGCTTTATTCCAGGATCGGTCGGAGAGACATCTACCTTATTAATACTATTAGGAGCATTATTCTTAATCTTTTCAAAAATTGGAAGTTGGAGAATTATGTTATCATCTGTTTTAGGCGCTTTGGTAATGGGATTGATTTTTAATCAAGTTACCGCGATGGGTATCATCGGAGAAAGCAGTAAGTTTTATGACTTAATGAATACCGAATTTTGGCAACACTTATTAATAGGTGGATTTGCTTTTGGTGCAATTTATATGGCTACAGATCCAGTAACAGCATCACAAACAAATAAAGGAAAATGGATTTACGGATTCTTAATCGGATTTATTTCAATCTTAATTCGTGTATTCAACCCTGCATATCCAGAAGGTGTAATGTTAGCCATTTTATTGATGAATGTATTTGCACCAACAATTGACCACTATGTTGTTCAAGGAAATGTAAAACGAAGAATGAAACGTTTAAAAGCAAAAACTGCATAACGATGGAAAAAAGAACAGACAAAAATTCGTATACAATAATTTTTGCCACAGTGATGGTAATTATTGTGGGAGCCTTGTTAGCGTTTTTAGCAACTTATTTGAAACCATTAATTGATGAGAATAAACGTTTAGAAAAGCAACAAAATATTTTGTATGCTATGGGCATAAATGACAACGACGAAAAAAGTGTTGTGTTTATTTCTACAGATCAAGTGGCTGAAAAATTTGATAAGTATATCACTAAGCAAATCGTAATTCAAGGAGATAAGGTTACTGAAGATAATGAAGCTTATTTAATCGATTTGAAAAAAGAAGCTACACTTGCTAAAAAAGGATCAGAAAGAAGGTTGCCTTTATTTATTGGAGAAAAAGATGGAGAGAAATACTACATCATTCCAATGTTAGGAAAAGGTTTATGGGATGCCGTTTGGGGCTATATAGCTCTAGATAAAAACCTAGTTGTTAAAGGAGTTTTCTTTGATCATAAAGGAGAAACCCCAGGTTTAGGAGCAAACATCAACCAACGTTTTTTTATGGATGATTTTACAGGAGAGCATATTACTGATGGCAATACTTTTAAAGGAATTACCATTGCTAAGGGTAATGCAGATCCTAAGAATGAAAGAAAACAAGATTTTAGAGTTGATGCGATTGCAGGGTCAACAATTACAGGAGATGGATTAACGGCTATGATCAAGAAAGACTTGAAAATGTATATGCCTTATTTACAAACTTTAAATAAATAATTAGATGGGACTTTTATCAAAAAAAGACGCAAAGTTAATCACAGACCCATTAGCAGATAACAATCCAATTACGATTCAAGTATTAGGAATTTGTTCTGCCTTGGCAATTACTGCAGAGTTAGAAGCATCTATTGTAATGTCTATTGCAGTACTGTTTGTATTGAGTGTAGGTAATGTTGTTATTTCATTATTAAGAAATATCATTCCTTCAAAAATTAGAATTATCGTGCAATTAATTGTAGTTGCAACCTTGGTAATTATTGTTGATTTAGTATTGAAAGCATTTGCTTATGAATTAAGTAAAACTCTTTCAGTATTTGTTGGATTGATTATTACAAACTGTATTATTATGGGACGTTTTGAAGCATTCGCTTTAGCAAACGCACCAGGAAAAGCATTTTTAGACGGAATCGGAAACTCATTAGGATATGCAGTGATATTAATTATTGTTGGATTCTTTAGAGAATTATTAGGATCTGGAACTCTATTAGGAATTCAAGTATTAGGAGATCCTATCGAAAAAACAGGAGTCTATGCTTTTGGATATGAAAATAACGGATTTATGTTGTTAGCGCCAATGGCATTGGTAACAGTTGGAATCATTATTTGGGTACAGCGTAGTAGAAATACAGCATTAGTAGAAGATCATTAAAATTGGTTGAAAGTTGATAGTTTGTGGTTGATAGTAATTAACCAAAAGCGATCAACAAACAACAAACAACTATATAGAATATGGAACATTTAGAATTATTTTTCAAATCAATATTTATAGATAACATGGTATTTGCCACGTTCTTAGGAATGTGTTCTTACCTTGCAGTATCTAAAAAAGTTTCTACCGCAGTAGGTCTTGGAGCAGCAGTAATTTTCGTTATGGCAATTACAGTTCCTTTAAACTGGTTATTAGACACCTATCTTTTAAAAGATGGTGCATTGGCTTGGTTAGGACCAGAGTATGCATCGTATGATTTAAGCTTTTTATCATTTATCATGTTTATTGCAACCATTGCAACCATGGTACAATTAGTAGAAATTGTAGTCGAGAAATTTTCTCCGGCTTTGTATGATTCATTAGGGATTTTCTTACCATTGATTGCAGTAAACTGTGCCATCTTAGGAGGGTCATTATTTATGCAATCAAGAGAAATTCAATCTGTAGGATTGGCATTTAATTATGGAGTAAGTTCTGGGATAGGGTTTTTCTTAGCAATATTAGCTATTGCAGCAATTAGAGAAAAAATCAGATACTCAAACGTTCCGCCAGCATTAAGAGGCTTAGGAATAACATTTATCATAACAGGATTAATGGCGATAGGTTTTATGAGTTTCGGAGGAATGTTAACCGGAGGTGATGAAGAAGAAAAACCAGCACAAGTAGAAACTGTTCAAGTTTCTGTAGAGCAACAAACTGAAATTGCAAATAACACTAAAGCAGTAGAATAAGATGATATTAGCAGCAAGCACAGGAGGAACAATGTTAGTAACAGTAGTCGTATTTCTATTGATTGCATTGTTATTAATTATACTTTTATTAGTAGTAAAACAAAAATTATCACCTTCAGGTCCGGTAAAAATTATGATTAACGGAGAACGTGAAATCGAAGTAGGATCAGGAGATTCTTTGTTGACCACTTTAGGGAATCAAAAAATATTTTTACCATCAGCATGTGGTGGTGGTGGAACATGTGTTCAATGTGAGTGCCATGTTACTTCTGGTGGAGGTGAGGCATTACCGACAGAAACACCACACTTTTCTCGTAAAGAATTGCAAGACGGTATTCGTTTAGCATGTCAGGTAAAAGTAAAACAGGATATGGAAATTTCTATTCCTGAAGAAATTTTTGGAATTAAGAAATGGGATGCAGTTGTTGTACGTAATTACAATGTGGCATCATTTATTAAAGAATTTGTTGTTGAGATTCCAGAAGATATGGGTTACAAAGCAGGTGGATATATTCAAATTGAAATTCCAGAATGTGAAGTAAAGTTTTCTGATATGGATATTACAGCACATCCAGAAGAGCACGAAACTCCAGATAAATTTAAAGCAGAATGGGATAAATTTGGATTATGGCCTTTGGTAATGAAAAATAACGAAACTGTTGAAAGAGCCTATTCAATGGCATCTTATCCAGCAGAAGGAAGAGAGATTATGTTAAATGTTCGTATTGCTACCCCGCCTTGGGACAGAGCTAAAAACGGATGGATGGATGTAAATCCGGGAGTTGCATCTTCTTATATCTTTAATCAAAAGCCAGGAGATAAAGTTGTTATTTCTGGACCTTATGGCGAGTTCTTTATTAATGAGTCTGATGCAGAAATGCTATATGTAGGTGGTGGTGCAGGTATGGCACCAATGCGTTCGCACTTATACCATTTATTCAGAACTTTAAAAACAGGACGTACAGTTACCTATTGGTATGGTGGTCGTTCTAAAGCAGAATTGTTTTATTTAGATCATTTCAAAGCCTTGGAAAAAGATTTCCCTAACTTTAAATTCTTTATTGCTTTATCTGATCCTTTAGAAGCAGATAATTGGAAAGTAAAGAAAGATATTCATGATGAGGCTGGTGATGGTTTTGTCGGTTTCATTCATAATTGTGTGATTGAAAATTATCTTGATTTACATGATGCACCAGAAGATTTAGAATTGTATTTCTGTGGCCCTCCATTAATGAACAAAGCAGTTCAGAAGATGGGCGAAGACTTTGGTCTAGCCGATGAGAACATCCGATTCGATGACTTTGGAGGATAGAAAATAAACTGTCATTACTGTAAAGGTTACGAGGAATGAAATGACGTGGTAATCTCTTTTTTGAAAAACCGATTGCCGCAGCAAATTAAAGTTTTCTTCGCAATGACAAGAATCAAACAAAAACCCAACACATTGTGTTGGGTTTTTTGCTATGATGAAATAAAGAAGTATTTTTGAGGAATAAATTATTTTAAAACCCCAATCTTATGAAGAAAAAGCTACTTATTTCTATAGCATTCTGTTTACTTACAATTACTATATTTTCTCAAAATACTTGGAAACAAACGACAATTTCAACAACTCAAAAAGAAGTTTTATTAGAAAGAAATATCCCATTAAAGGCAAAGGTATTTTCTTTAAATATGGACTCTTTTAAATCGCAATTGAGTACTGCACCACAACGTAATGGTTCCTCAAAAGAAACAAATACAATAATTGAGATTCCAAACAGAAATGGAGATTTAATAAAATACAGAATCCAAGAAGCTTCGGTTTTTGCTCCAGAATTACAAGAAAGATACCCTGAAATTAGAGCATATGCTGGGTATGCAATCGATGACGCATCTACTTATATAAGGTTTACAATATCACCTTATAATGGTATGAACGGAATCGTTTTAAAAGGAAACAGAAGTCAAACAGAAATAATTGAAGTTGTTCCAGGCGATGTTTCAAAATCTATAATCTTTAAAAGATCAGATAGAAAAAAAAATAAGACTCCATTTGAATGTACAACCGACGATAATTTGCATGTAGATATTGATAGAACTAATAAAAATCAAGCAGCGGATGATTCTATTTTAAGAACCTTTGATTTGGCTATGTCTGTTACTGGTGAGTATTCTGCTTTTCATGGTGGAACTTTAGGATCTGTTAATGCTGCAATTGCAACTACAGTGGCGAGACAAAATTCGATTTTTGAAATAGATTTTGCCGTTACACTTATACTAGTTGCAACAAATGATGATATTGTGTATTTAGATGGAGCCACTGATCCTTATGATTCTGTAGATGATTCTAATTATAACAGTACTGTTCAGTCTACAATAACTGCCCAAATAGGAGAGGCTAATTATGATGTTGGACACCTAATGGCGGGAATCGGAAATAACGGAAATGCAGGTTGTATTGGCTGTGTTTGTGTTGATAATCAAAAAGGAAGTGGTTATACGACTAGTACTAATCCGATTGGAGACACTTTTGATGTTGATTATGTAGCGCATGAGTTAGGGCATCAATTTGGAGGAAATCATACATGGACTCATGGAGGTAATGAAGGATACAATGCGCAAATGGAACCAGGAAGTGGTTCAACAATTATGAGCTATGCAGGAATTACTGGAGCTACAGATGTGCAGGCAAATGTTGATCCATATTTTCATGCAATTTCTATTCAACAGATTACTGATCATGCAAAATCAAGAACTTGTGATGTTGAGACAGGAACGGGAAACAATATTCCTGTTGTTGATGCTGGGGCTAATATTACATTACCAATTGGGACTCCATTTAGATTAACAGGATCTGCTACAGATAATGATGGTGCAGATATTTTAACATATTGCTGGGAGCAATTTGATGAAGACAATGCAGTAACAACCTATCCAGATGAGACTTCAACCAATAGCAATTCAGTATTATTTAGATCTTATAACCCAACCACATCACCAATAAGGACTTTTCCTGTTTTAACAGATTTATTAGCAGGTGGTGTAAATGGAAACACTTGGGAAAGAATACCTACAGTTAGCAGAAATGCAGATTTTAGATTGACAGTAAGAGACAATAGAGCAGGTGGCGCTGGAAATAGCTTTGGAGAGATGATTGTTACTTGGGATGCTACAAGAGGCCCTTTAGAAATTACATCGCAAGCTACAAGTGGAATAGTTTGGAATGGAGGTACAACCGAAGATATTTTTTGGGATGTAAATAGCACTAATTTAATGACAGGGGCAGCAACAGTAGATATTCTTTTATCTATTGATGGTGGTCTGACTTATCCAACAACATTAGCTTCTGGAGTTGCCAATGATGGGAGTGAAACAATTACGGTGCCAAGTACACCCGCACCATATTGTAGAATCATAGTACAACCAACAGGAGCTCCTTTCTTTGCAATTAATACTGAAGATTTTTCTATTGATTATTTAATTTCAACAACATGTGACGAACTATTTACGAGCACTCCAAATGCAGCAATTCCTGACAATGACCCTACCTTTTCGACTGATGGGTTAAATTCAACATCTGTAAAAACCTTTGGTAGTGGAGTATTTCTTAAAGCAGGTATTAATGTAACGCATACCTATATTAATGATTTAAGATTCGATATTTTAAGTCCAGATGGAACACAACTCACTTTAATTAATCAAGTCTGTGGAGGTGAAAATGACATTGATGTTACATTTTTTGATTCGGCTGGAGCCATAGTTTGCGCAAGCCCAACAACAGGAGATGTAGCGCCTGCACAAGCCTTTACTGCATTAGATGGTGAAACTGCCGGAGGTACTTGGACCATTGGATTTATGGATCTTGCAGGTGCAGACACTGGAACACTAGTTTCTTGGAATGTAGAAATATGTGAAACAGTAGAAACCGCATTGGCAGTTGAAGATAATAGTTTTGCACAATTTAATGTATACCCTAACCCATCAAACGGGAAAGTAAATATTAATTTAAGCTCTTTGGAAGATGTACAAATTTCATTGTTTGATATTAGTGGCAGGATGTTATACTCTCAAAAACACAATAACTATTCAGGTTTATTTAATAAGGAAATTAATTTTGGAAAACTTTCATCAGGAGTTTATTTGTTGAAAATTCTTAGCGGAGATAAAGAAGCTGTTAAGAAATTGATAATTCAGTAAACCGTAAAGATTATATTTTAAAAAACCCAACACATTGTGTTGGGTTTTTTGTTTGAAATCATCCCTTTCTCTTACAGCAAATTAACCGTATCTTTGCACAAAATTTAAATTGATGAGTACTTTTCAAGAATTAAACCTAAGCAATCAATTACAATATGCAATTGACGATTTAGGATTTGCCAATCCAACTCCAATACAAGAGAAATCTTTTTCTGTGATTCTTTCTGGTAAAGATATGGTGGGTATCGCGCAAACAGGAACTGGAAAAACATTTGCCTATATGTTGCCTATACTTCGGGATTTAAAATTCTCGCAACAAGAAACTCCGAGAGTTCTGGTAATGGTACCTACACGTGAGTTGGTTTTGCAAGTTGTAGAAGAGATTGAAAAGATGGCAAAGTACATCAATGTTCGTGTTTTGGGAGTTTATGGAGGTACAAATATAAATACCCAAAAACAGGCCATTGCTCAGGGTACAGATATTATAGTAGCAACTCCGGGAAGGTTGTATGACTTAGCATTGAGTAGAGCATTAAAAATGAAATCGATTCAGAAATTGGTGATTGATGAGGTAGATGTAATGTTAGATTTAGGTTTCCGTTTTCAGCTGATGAATATTTTTGAACTCTTACCAGAGCGCCGTCAAAATATAATGTTTTCGGCAACGATGACAGATGATGTTGATATGTTGATTGCTGATTACTTTACAAGCCCTAAAAAAGTTTCCATTGCAGTGAGTGGTACTCCGCTCGATAATATTTCACAATCATCTTACAATGTTCCTAACTTTTATACCAAGGTAAACCTATTGACTTATTTATTGAAAGACAAAGAAGAGTTTAGTAAAGTATTGGTTTTTGTATCTAACAAAAGAAGTGCAGATCGCCTTTTTGAAGCACTTGATGAAAGGTATAATTCAGAGTTATGTGTGATTCATTCTAACAAAACTCAGAACTATAGAATACGATCCATCAATCAATTTGATAATGGAGAAAACAGAATTCTAGTCGCTACCGATGTGATGGCACGTGGATTAGATTTTGAAGAAGTAAGTCATGTTATTAATTTTGATACACCTAATTTTCCTGAAAACTATATGCACCGAATTGGTAGAACGGGTAGGGCAGAAAAAGAAGGGCAAACTATTTTATTTTCGACAGAAAAAGAACAGTCTGCAAAATTAGATATTGAAGTTTTAATGGATACGGAGATTCCGTTGTTAGAGTTTCCATCTGAAGTAGAGATGTCAGAACAACTGACTCTAGAAGAGACACCAAAAGAAGTTGAAAGAAATAATCCCCATAAAAGAAAAAATAGAGAAACTTTTGGAGAAGCTTTTCACGAGAAGAGTGATAAAAACAGTAAGACCAATCAGGGCGGTTCTTATAGAAGAGAGATAGCCAAGAAATACAAAAAGCCAAAAACTAGAGGTGATAAAAATTATAATAAAAGGAATAAGAAGAAGTAGTTCTCGATACAATTTTTAAATAAAAATCACTCGAACTGACGTTAAAAATTAACTAAGTATATGTCAACAGAATTATCAAAACAAGAACTGCATTACGTGGCAATGAATATTGTAGGTAAAGATTTGGAAAAACGAGGCTTTGAATTTATTGCTATTGAAAGTAAATTGGGGAAACAACCTCAATATGTGTGTATCGATAAAACCAATCAACGGTATTTTGTCATAGTAAAAATGATACAGCTTCCTAACAACCCTAACAACTTCGATATTATAAAAATGGAAGCGTTTAAAGTACATGCGCATAAGCACAATGCAAAAATTTTGTATGCTGGTGTTGGCTTAGGAAATCCGGATGGAGAACACTTACCTATTATAAAAGATCAAGAGTATTTATTGCAATATGATGGAATTCAACACATTGAAATGAATTTAAATTAAAATGGTATCTTGGGATAAATTTAAGTTTAAATGAACTGGCCTAACATCATTTTTATTACGGTTATCTGCATAACTTTTTTAAGTATTATCTTTTATTTTATTCAAGACAAATTAATTTTTAAACCAGAAAAATTACCCGAAGATTTTATTTTTGAGTATAAAAATCAGGTGGTCGAAGAATATAATTTTCAATTACATGATGATGTGCTGATTAACGGTTTACATTTTAAAACTGAAAATCCAAAAGGAGTAGTTTTTTATTTAAAAGGAAACTCGAGAAGTATCAAAGGCTGGGGTAAATTTGCTGTTGATTTTACGTTTCATGGTTGGGATGTTATTATGATGGATTATCGTGGTTTTGGGAAAAGCAAGGGTAAGCGCACTGAACAAACTATGAAAGATGATGCCTTGCTTATTTACGATAAAATAAAGGAGAAGGTAGATGAGAAATATATCATCATTTATGGGCGTTCACTTGGCACTGGTTTAGCAACCAAAGTAGCATCTATGAACAAACCTCGAATGCTGATTTTGGCATGTCCTTATTTTAGTATTTCTAATAACGTAAAGCGCTATTTACCTTTTTTACCAACAGGATTAATTTTACGATTTTCTATGCCAACTTATAAATGGATGAAATATGTAGATTGTCCTATTAAGTTAATACACGGTACAAATGATAAGGTAATTCCGATGAAATCGAGTATCAAACTTTCAAAGATAAATCCAAAGCGTACCAGGGTGTATCCTATTATTGATGGTGGGCATAAAAATTTACACAATTACCCAGGATATCATAGAGCATTAGATGAGATATTAAAATCAAAACCATTTGAAGACATTGATAGAGAAAAAACAAGTATTGCTTTTGAAAGGAGTAAAAGAAAACGTAGCGTAAAAAATGGTTAAAAAGATTCTATTAATACTTATTATTTTTTATGTGTTTATCCTTATAGGGTTTTATTTTTTTCAGAACTCTATTGTTTTTAGACCAAAAAAAACAGCAAAAAATCACACCTATTCATTTCAGCAAGACTTTAAAGAAATCAATCTTAAGGCAAAGGACAAAGCGACTTTAAATGCACTCCATTTTAAAGTTGATAAGCCACAAGGAGTTATTCTCTATTTTCATGGAAACAAAGATAATTTAGAAAGATGGGGAGCTATTGCAGCTAAGCTCACAAAATACAATTATGATGTTTTTGTAGTGGATTATAGAGGATATGGTAAGAGTACTGGAACAAGAACTGAAGAGCTAATGTATGCTGATGCACAGTTGTGCTATAATCATTTAAAGCAATCTTATAAAGAAAATTCGATAGTTGTTTATGGCAGATCATTAGGCGGAACTTTTGCCACTTTTGTAGCATCACAAAACAATCCAAAACAACTAATATTAGAAGCAACATTTAGTAGTTTAGAAGATGTTGTTTTTCGTAAGCTGCCGATATTACCTTATTCAAAAATCTTAAAATTTAAGTTCAAAACATTTGAAACTATCGGAAAAGTAAAATGCCCGATTACTATTTTTCATGGAAATCAAGATGAGTTGGTTTCTATAAATCTTGCTAAAAAAGTGTATGCGCAAGCTAATAAAGAAATGGCTGAGTTTGTAACAATAGAAAATGGGACACATCATAATTTAACAAGTTTTGAAAAATACCATGTAGTAATTAATTCCGTTTTAAGATAATTAACTGTATCCATAAGTGTGAGTGAATCAGTAGCTTAATATATATTTTGTATATTTGATATACTAACTAACCAATATTTATTAATGTATAACTCAAAAACAGTCTAAAGAAATCTCTTTTTTAGACTGTTTTTTTGTGCATTATAGTTCTGTTAGATTTCAATCCCATTTTTTTATAATTATTAAACCCTCAGTCAAAATTAATTTTTAATTGAGCATTTTTATTAGACAGAAGCACCTCTATTATATCACTAACTAAAAAACACTAATATGAATTTAAAGCAAACACTTCTTATTGCAATAGCATTGAGTTTTATTGCAATTGGATCTTGGGAAACCTATTGGCGGTCTCAAGGGTATTATCCGGGATTAGAAGATGACAAAGATTTGTGGGCAAACCAAAGGGCCAAAGTAGAAAATACAACCAAAGATGATTTTGTTCTTCTAGGCTCATCACGTGTGCTTTTTGACTTTCAGTTAAACCAATGGGAGGCTGAAACAGGGAAAAGGCCAATTCAACTAGCTTCAGCAGGGACAACACCCTTACCGGCTTTTCATGATATTGTTGAGAATACTAATTATAAAGGGACTATAATTGTTGGTGTAACTCCCGGATTATTTTTTTCTACAACTTACCCATTAGCTATGTTTTGGGATAGAGTACAAACCCGTATTGATTATTACTACAATAGAACTTATGCACAAAGATTAAATCATAAAATTTCTATTCCACTTCAAAATAATTTTGTTTTTTTAACTTCAGATGAAGAGGATTGGGTAGATGATTTAAATTTAAAAACATTAGTGAACAATATAAAAATTGGTAATAGAGTAGCGTCGCCAATGCCTGAATTTTATAGGTTTCAAGATATTTATGCAGATCGAAATGTTGAAATGAAGTACAAAGCCGCAACAGATACAGCATTTGCTAATACTATAAAAAAGGTTTGGGGGTTTTATGGAAAACAAGCACAAGCACACCCGCCAGAAAAAGATGCAACAACGGCTTTTTTTCTTAAGGATTTGAAAAAATTTAAAGCAAGAGGAGGAAATGTAATACTAGTTAGATGCCCATCTTCAGGTGGATTAAGAGTAGGAGAAAGTATTGGATTGCCTAGAGCTGATTTTTGGGATGCTTTAGTCTCACAAGCAAAAGTACCAAGCTACCATTTTGAAGATTATGAGCAATTTAAAAATTTAGAATGCCCTGAATGGTCACATTTATCTGCTGAAGATGCAAGAAAATTCACAACAGAATTAGCAAAAATAATGTTGAATGATGGCGTAATTACTAACTCTAAAACAAACTAATTATGTTATTTAATTCACTCAGTTTCGTAGTCTTTTTAATTGTAGTGTTGGCATTGTATTATGCTCCACTTTTTAATTGGAAAAATAAAAAGAGAATGTTACTCTTATCGAGTTATGTCTTTTATGGGTTATGGAACCCGCCTTTGATTTTATTATTATGGATTTCTACTATGGTAGATTGGACAGCTGGAAATAAATTAATGAAAGAAGAAAATCAGCAGAAGAGAAAATTTTGGTTACTGTTAAGTATGTTCGTCAACCTTGGCTTTCTAGCTTTCTTTAAATATGGAGATTTCTTATTAGAAAACTTTGTGGTTCTTATGAATACTATCGGTGTCGAGTTTCACGCACAACCTATGGGTATCATTTTACCAATGGGGATTTCATTCTACACTTTTCAGACCATGTCTTATACTATAGATATCTATAAAAGAAAGATAAAACCAGCAAATACCTTTTTAGATTTTACATTGTATGTTACATTCTTTCCACAATTAGTTGCAGGACCAATTGTGAGAGCTAAAGATTTAATCACACAATTTTATGAGCCGAAGAAAGCAACAATCAATCAATTTATTTGGGGGTTATTTTCGTTGACTTTAGGATTGTTTATGAAAGTTGTTATGGCAGATACATTATTGTCAGAAACTTCAGATACAGTTTTTGATTCCAATAAAGTTTTAAATTTCTGGGATGCATTAGCTGGTACTTTAGCTTTTTCTGGTCAAATATTCTTTGACTTTGCAGGTTATTCTACTTGTGCTATTGGTATAGCATTAATGCTTGGAATTATATTGCCAGATAACTTTAAATATCCTTATGCATCAGTAGGTTTTTCAGAATTTTGGAAACGTTGGCATATTTCCTTATCAACTTGGTTAAGAGATTATTTATATATTCCACTTGGAGGTAGTCATAATGGTTTAGTGATAACTTATGTAGCATTGATGGTTACAATGTTGTTAGGAGGACTTTGGCATGGAGCCGCTTGGACATTTGTAGTTTGGGGAGCATTACATGGTACTTATTTATTATTAGAAAGAACTCAAAAAAAGTTTCTTCCTTTTAAAATAACTGCTTTTAATGGATTCTTTTTAGCAATACTAACTTATGCTTGTATTAATACTACATGGGTGTTTTTTAGAGCAAAGGATTTTGTGACAGCTAAAAACATGGTAGGTTCTTTACTTTATCTAAATCCAGATGGCGAGAAAGTGTTAGAATCATTTGAGATTATTAAAGTATTTACTGTGATTACAATTTTGTTTTTATGCCATTGGTTTATGAGAAACACATCAGTAGAAAATGTTGCTAAGAAGGCACCATCATGGTTATTAGGTCTTGTTTGGGCAATTATGTTTGTATTAATTGTAATAGCTCAAGGGAGTGGAGAACAATTTATTTATTTCCAGTTTTAGGAATAGTAAAAAGAAGAACATAAAAAAAATCCGCTGAAAAGCGGATTTTTTTGTTTTTATGATTCAACCTTGTCTCAAGGTTTTTGCTCTAAAATTTCGAAGAATTCTTCTAACTTAGGTAAGATAACAATTCTTGTTCTTCTGTTTGCAGCTCTACCTGCAGCAGTGTCGTTAGATGTTAAAGGTAAATATTCACTTCTACCTGCAGCAACTAAACGTTTAGGATCTACACCGTGATCGTTTTGTAAAACTCTAACAACTGATGTTGCACGACTCACACTTAAATCCCAGTTGTCTTTAATGTTGGTTCTGTTAATTGGCACATCATCAGTATACCCTTCAACCATCACTTCCATTCCCGGTCTAGTTTCTATAACTGTAGCTACTTTTCCTAAAATTTCTTTTGCTCTTTCTGATACGGTAGAACTACCACTATTAAATAATAACTTGTCAGCAATAGTGATATACACTACTGTTTTTTCAACATCAACAGTAATATCTTTATCTTGTATACCAGCAGCCAACTCTTTTGTTAATTGATATTTGATGGCTAAGTTGATAGAATCTTTTTGAGTCATTGCCTCACGGATTCCATTGATGTATTTATCTTTTTCGCTTAACTGATCAATGATAACTTTGATGTTATCAGAAGATGATTGCGTTAAAACTGTTAAGTTTTCAACTTGAGATAATGCATGTTTTTTGTCTTCTTGTAAAGAGGCAACTTGTCGCTCTAAAGTAACTAGTTGATTTGCATTTTTGTCTTTTTCAATTAAGCAGTCTTGTAATCCTGCTTTGGTGTCAACTAGCTCTTGCTTAGTTGAGTTGTAATCATTTTCTAGGTCAGTGTATTGTTTTTGCGACACACAAGACGATAAGAAAACCGCTGTTAATCCGAATAGAACTATTTTTTTCATTTGTGTAAAATTTTAGATGCACAAAGTTAAAAAAAAACAAACGCACTACATAAGATATTAGCAGAATATCATTCTTTTAACAAAGAATTAACCGTAATTTTGAAAAGTCCAATAATACACTACATATTATGAATCGAGCTTGTTCAAATTTTTTATCACACAGCGAAATGGTTAATAGCGAACAGCAGGTGACCGATTTAAAAAAATAAAAGGCACACATGAAAAAAGCAATCCTTTTTTTATCAATTCTATTTTTACTTTCATGTTCTAATAATGAAGTAACATATCAAAAAATAAGTGGTAATGCTTTTGGCACCACTTATAACATTATTTTTCAAGATTTTGAAAACAGTAACTTTGAAAAACAAGTTGATAGTTTGGTTTATGTTGTCAATAAATCAATGTCTATTTATTTAAAGAACTCTGATATTTCAAAAATAAACCAAGGAGATACAACGATTAGAATAGACAATCATTTTAAAGAAGTTTTTCTAAAATCACAAAGAATATTTAAAGAGACTGATGGGTATTTTGACCCAACAGTTGGTGTTTTGGTCAATGCTTGGGGGTTTGGCCCTGATAAGCCTATTAAAAATTTAGACGCTGTTAAGGTTGATTCGCTCATGCAGTATGTTGGTTTTAATAAAGTTAAATTAGTTGTCGATAAAATTGAAAAAGACCATTCTGCAATCTATTTTGATTTTAATGCCATTGCTAAAGGATATGGAATTGATGTGATTGGCCGTTATTTAGAAAGTCAAAATTGTAAGAATTACTTGATAGAACTAGGGGGTGAAATTAGAGCAAGAGGGGTAAATGATATTGGCGAGAATTGGAATGTTGCGATTGAAGACCCAAATACGGATTTGACACGAAGTTTTTCTGAAGTAGTGAGATTAGAAAATAAAACAATGGCATCTTCTGGTAACTACAGAAAATTTAAAGTTGATGAGAAAGGAAAAAAGTTTGTGCATACCATTAATGCAAAAACTGGGTATGCTACTGAAAGTAATTTATTGGCTGCAACAGTTATTGCTAATTTAGATTGTGCAGATGTTGATGGTTATGCAACTGCTTTTATGGCAATGGGTTTTGAAAAGACTAAGATATTTTTAGAAAGTCATCCTGAGTTAAAATCCTATTTGATTTATGTAGATGAAAATGGTGAGACGAAAAGAGTAACATTGAATTAAGCACATAGTCATTTCGACCGAAGGGAGAAATCTCATCTTGATGAATAGCCAAAGAATATAAAAAATCGTAATTTTGAAAGTCGGGAGCCTTTTTGACCATAAGAGGGGAATCTCAAAGCCTTAAAAAGTTACTACTATGCTTCATAATTATTTCGTGTATATCGTCACAAATAAATATAGAACCACTCTTTATATTGGGATGACTAACAGTATCCAAAAAAGAATTCATCAACACCATTTTGATAGTCAAAATTCGAGATAATCATTTGCGGGGAAATACAACTGTTAGGATTTAGTTTATTATGAAGGTTTTGATACCCCAGTTGAAGCAATTAATAGAGAGAAAGAATTAAAAAAATGGCGTCGAGAAAAGAAAAATAATCTGATTAAGAGTTTTAATCCTAAATGGGAATCTTTAAACAATCAAGTATTTTGAGGATGAGATTTCTCCCTTTGGTCGAAATGATTACTTATAACAAACAGGTAAAACCTCCCCTTTAGTTAAGCAGTATTTTTTAACTTCTTCATCTGATAAAGTTCTAGAGTAATCAACTTCATTTACTTTAAAACCGATGCTTCTTAGTTTGTCAAAATAATCACGACCGTAAATACGAACATGGTCATATTGACCAAATATTTTAGCACGTTCTTTTTTATCAGTAATTGAATCGTCTTCAAAAGTAGTTGCTCTATTTAGCTCTTGTGGAATTTGAAAAATCCCCATACCGCCTTTTTTTAGTATGCGATACAACTCTTTCATTGCCTTAGTATCATCAGGAATATGCTCTAGTACGTGATTGCAAAAAATGACATCAAAAGAATTATCATCAAAAGGTAAATTACAGATATCTGCTTTTACATCTGCTAAAGGCGAATTTAAATCAGTAGTGGTATAATCTAAGTGCTCCATTTTTCTAAAGCGTTTGTAAAATGCTTGTTCAGGGGCAAAGTGAAGCAGCTTTAGTTTTTTAGAAAAGAAATCAGTTTCATTTTTTAAATACAACCATAATAATCGATGCCTTTCTAAAGAAAGTGTAGAAGGAGAAAGCACATTCTCTCGTTGCGTTTCATATCCGTAGGGTAAAAACTTTCTAAAACTTTTTCCGTCAATTGGGTCGGTGTAATTATTTCCTTTTAAAGCTAAAGAAATAAAAGGTCTAGCTACATAGCTTAATTTTATTAAGATAGGTCTTGGAACAATATTGAGTATGGTTTTGAAAATAGACATTCACTTACTTTATCATCTCGATTTTAATCGAGAACATTTTAATGAGACCTCTCGTTCCGATAATTATCGGAAGCGCTCGAGGTGACATTATATTTTTAATGGTATTTTTCTAAACGCATCTTCTTCATCACTCACAATTCCCAAAGCATCATAAATATATTTAAAGGTTGATAAAATTTCTGGTTTTCCATCAACTATGGCAACATCATGTTCAAAATGCGCACTCATTTTTTTGTCTTGAGTCGTTATTGTCCACCCATCATTGTGTTGTTTTATTTTATGTGTTCCAGCATTAACCATCGGTTCAATAGCGACTACCATCCCTTCTTTAAATTTTTTACCTCTACCGCGTTTTCCGTAGTTTGGCATTTCAGGATCTTCGTGCATTACACGTCCTAAACCGTGACCTACTAACTCACGTACAATTCCGTATCCATGAGCTTCACAATAATTTTGAATTGCAAAACCAACATCGCCAACTCGGTTACCTGCTTTAAATTCGCGGATACCTTTATACAAACTCTCTTTGGTTACTTGCAGTAATTTTTTTGTTTCAGGGGCAGCTTCACCAACTTCAAAAGTATAGGCGTGATCACCATAAAACCCATTTTTTAAAGCACCACAATCAATAGAAATAATATCACCTTCTATTAACTCATCATTATTTGGAAATCCATGAACTACTTGTTCATTCGGACTCATACATAATGTATTCGGAAAATCATACAAACCTAAAAAACCAGGAATAGCACCATGGTCTCTAATAAATTCTTCGGCGAGTTTATCTAGATGTAAGGTTGTAACTCCGGGTTTTACTTCTTTGGCAAGCATCCCTAATGTTTTAGAAACAATGAGTGCACTTTGGCGCATCAATTCAATTTCTTCTCTAGTTTTAATAACAATCATATTCAAAAAAATAATGGCAAAGATACTCAAAAATAGCAAGCTAAATATTTTCTTATTATATGATATTTGGCAGTTTTTTATAATTTTATAATCAATAATTTTGTAGTAATAAAATTGTAAAGAAATGTATCAATCAGTAAGTGCAGAAGAAGCAGTAAAAGTTATAAAGTCTAATAGCAGAGTCTATATTCAGGCTGCTGCTGCAGCACCTCAAATTTTAATAAATGCGATGACCAATCGTCATGAAGAACTCAAAAACGTAGAGGTTTGTCAGTTGCATACCGAAGGTGAAGCACCTTATGCAAATCCTGATTTGCGAGAGAGTTTTCATGTGAATTCTTTTTTTGTAGGAAAGAATGTTAGACATACGTTGGCAGCTGGTAATGGTTCATATACACCTGTTTTTTTAGGAGAGCTACCTTTATTGTTTAAACGAAATATTGTCAATTTAGATGTGGCGCTAATTCATGTTTCTGTTCCAGATCGTCATGGGTATTGCTCATTAGGTGTTTCTGTAGAAGCAACTTTAGCAGCAATAGATAATGCTACTTATGTTATTGCACAGGTGAACTCTCAAATGCCAAGAACACATGGAGATGGTATAATTCACATCACAGAGATTGATTTATTTGTTGAGCATGATTCGCCTATACCGACACATATTATGTCAGAGCCAACAGCTACCGAACAGAAAATAGGTGATTATGTTGCAAGCTTAATTGAGGATAGAAGCACATTGCAAATGGGTATTGGTTCAATCCCAAATGCTGTTTTAACAAAACTGACAAATCATAAAGACCTCGGTTTACATACCGAAATGTTTTCTGATGGAGTCATTGATTTGATTTTGAAGGATGTTATAAATGGAAATTATAAAGGAGTTAACCCAGGGCGTTCCTTAGCAACTTTTTTAATGGGATCTAAAAGACTGTATGATTATGTAGATGACAATCCTTTTATTGATATGCGCGCTTCAGATTATTCAAATGATGTTTCTATTATTAGACAAAACCCTAGAATGGTAGCAATTAATTCGGCTATTGAAGTGGATTTAAGTGGGCAAGTTTGTGCAGATTCAATAGGTACAAAAGTGTTTTCAGGTGTTGGTGGACAAATGGATTTTATTAGAGGAGCCTCTTTAAGTGAAGGGGGGAGAGCAATTATTGCATTACCATCTGTAACTAGAAAAGGAATTAGTAGAATTGTACCTAGTTTAAACCCTGGTGCAGGAGTTGTTACAACGCGAGCGCATGCACATTATATAGTAACTGAATATGGTATTGCAAATTTATATGGTAAGACCATTAAAGACCGGGTAAAAGCATTGGTGTCTATTGCTCACCCCGATCATAGAGAGGATATTGACAAGGAATATTTTGAATTGACAAGAGGTTAGATTGTCTTTGCGAAGTAAATTGAAAATTTACTGTGGCAATCTCATAATGTTCATAACAATCAATAAACAGATCGCCACGTTGTTCGTCCCTCTCGCCTCGCGAAGACGTTTTGCGAAGGCAATTAAGTAATCTTATTTTAAATTTGTAAAGCAGTATTGCATCGTTCTATTATTTTAACATTCTCATGTTCAGTCACTTAAAATTGCTGTTAATTAGATATTTGAGTAAAATATTCTTAATTATTTAAAAATAATGTTAAAATATTTTTTGATTCAAGTTTTTTTTTTATAAGTTTAACCTCGAAAAAGAGAATAATTGCTGTGGGGTTTCATTCCTTTTAAATTTATCAAATCAATAATAATTATGAACAAATTAAAAATTTGCCCTATGAAATAGCTATGCCTAAAAATAGAGAAAGCCGCTACTAGGTAACGGCTTCTCAGTAAAAAAACGTAATCGCAAAATTAAGTTAAATTTACAATGCAAATCTAGAAAATTTTTGTGTTGTAATAAAATTATTAACAATGAAAAATTTTAAAATTTACAGCTCTTTTGCTGTAGCAATCAGTATGATATTTTTCTTTTCATGCACAACCGAAGACGATTTTCAATCGCAAAACACAGAAGCTCCTACTGAAGGTAGTTTGGCTTCTGGAATTCAATTATTAGAATATACAAATTCTTATGCCAGAGGTGGAGATGGCTCTAACAGCTTATTAGTGTTTAGCGACCTTGCTACTTTTACAGCACTGTTGCAACATTAGAAGCAAATGTAGAGGCTCATGATGATGCCTTTTTAGCCTTATGGCCTAATAAAACAGCAGATGAATTGCACGCTAAAGAGCAGGCAATTGGTTTTGATACTTACAAGCCTTTAACCGATTTTGAAACCTTGTATAACTTTACAAACTCTATGCGTAAAGACCATAAAGTGGCTGAAGATGATTGGTTAAACAAACCAGATTTAATTGAAGCTAATGACCCTGACAAATTTTTTTATGAATTAGACAAAGAAGAGATGACCGTGCTAAATAATATAGGTGCTGTAAAAATAGGAACTTCTATTTTTAAAGTATTTGATGGTGGTGTTGCAGAAATTACAGATGGAGACATTTTTACCTTAAATCGTATTGCCTATTATTTGTGTGAAGACTTTGCAAATGAAACAGGAAGCAATGTGGTAATTTATGGCGGCTGCACAACAACTGGCGGGGGTGGCAATGGTGGCGGTGGAAACAACCCACCAGCAGCTTCTTGTTTTTCTGATGAAAGAGATGTAACTTCATGGAATACAGCTACAAGACGAAAAATGAAAGGTATTGTAAAAGCAGTATATCACCCACTATGGGGTGTAAAACTAAAATCTAGAACTAAGTTTTATAAAAAAGTTGGCTGGGTGTGGTTTTTACACCGCTCTGATTTAACCGCTACTTTAGATGGTACGGTTGACTATAATGGTGACAGCAATTGTGGTGATGATTTTCTTACTCTTGATGAAACCGTTGATTTCACCTTTAGGGCTAATAAAAAAAGAGCCAAATTTGTATATGGTGGTGGCAATTATTGGGCAGACCAAAAATTTTTGGTAGAAAACAATCACCTAAAAGGAGTGCATAAACAAGATGCAAACAGACGCGAACAGTATTTAAACGATTAATATAATTTTTATGAAGCATTTGATAAATTTTAAAACAGCTATAAGCCTAGTGTTTATAGTTGTTTTTTTTACAGAATTACACGCACAAGAAAAACCAACAGATTTTTTAAAAGAGTATTTTCTAGTAGGTGCTTTTGGGCAGTTCACTCGTAATTTAGAGGGAGAAGTAATTAAGGAAGACCCAACAATAAATTATCACTTAGCAACTTATTCTTCAGTTCAGTTTGGACTGGTTGTAAATGTCTATCAAACCCAATATTTTAATTTTAAAACAGGCATAATAGTTAAGCCTAAAAAAGAGAGAGAAGAATTTAACTTTACCAAAGAACAAACAGGATCTGAATTTGAATATTCATATTGGACGGAATTGAGTGGTGATGATACTATGTGGTCGGTACCATTAATTGCTGAATATATAGTACCCCTTTCTAAACGAATAAAATGGATGGTTGCTCCTAGCTTAACTCTTTCTTTCTATCAAGATTTTGGTGGGTATGGTATCCATTCACGAGGGCCAACACCACCTGCAACAATTTTGACTTTTAATGATGACCGTTCAGAGCAATGGTTTCATACAAGTGCAGAAATAAGTACAGGGTTTTATTTTTTGTTTAAGCACTTTATGTTACAACCAGAAATTAGGTATAGTAAAAGTTTTAGCACCTTAAAAAGCGGGAGTTATGTTACAGAAAATTATAGAACAGAACCAAACAGCTCTACAGGTACTTTTACACAAAGTGGAGATTATTGGGGTGTTTCGTTAACGGTGTATATTAAAAAGAAACGAAAATAACATTGTCTTTCCCGTGAAAACGGGAATCTAAACTAAACTTGTAAAATGGATCCTCACTTTCGTGAGGAAGACAGTAATTAAAAAGAGGCAAAAAATTGAGAGTTATTAAAGCCAAAAATTTTGCAAAGAAAACGATGTTTGTGCTTATAGTTGTTTTTTCTATAAACATACAAGCACAAGAAAAACCCACAGATTTTTTAAAAGACTATTTTTTAGTAGGTGCTTTTGGGCAGTACACAAATAACTTAAAAGGGAATGTAGTTAAAGAAGATCCAACTGTTAACTTTGAAGTTGCATCTTATATTACCCCACAGTTTGGAGTAGTAGTGAATGTCTATCAAACCCAACATTTTAATTTTAAAACAGGGTTGATAATTAAACCCAAGGTTGATAAGTTCAACTATAATTTTACAAAAGAACAAACTGGAGCAGATCATGATGTTTCCTATTGGGCTAGCTCTAGTGGTGATGATAATATGTGGTCAGTACCACTAATTGCAGAATATATAGTACCTATTTCTAAACGAGTAAAATGGATGATAGCACCAAGCTTCACCATGTCTTTCTATCAATTTTTTGGAGGATATGGCATTGAAGGCTTTGGACCACCACCAACGGCAAAAATTACAGAAACAGATGATGACCGTTCAGAGCAATGGTTTCATACAAGTGCAGAGATTAGTACAGGTTTTTATTTTTTGTTTAAGCATTTTATGTTACAACCAGAGTTTAGATATAGCAAAAGTTTTAATACCTTAAAAAGTGGTAGTTATGTTACAGAAAATTATAGAACAGAACCGAGTAGCTCAACGGGTACTTTTACACAAAGTGGAGATTATTGGGGTGTTTCGTTAACGGTGTATATTAAAAAGAAACGAAAAAAGTAAATATAATTTTAGATTTGTCTTTGCGAAGTTAATTATACAAATTAACTGTGGCAATCTCATAATGTCAGTTGCAGTTTATTAAGAGACCTCTACGTTGTTCTTTCCTCTCGCATCGATAAGTCGAAAGATGTTAAATCAACGAATGTCTTGTCATCGCTTTTGGTTGTTTAACCCCCATTAATTTTAAAATGGTTGGAGCTAAATCTGCTAAGACACCATCATTTATTTTCTTTAAACCCTTGTCTATCATAATGATTGGAACCGGATTCGTGGTATGTGCTGTATGGGGTGTTCCATCTGGATTAATCATTGTTTCACAATTACCATGATCGGCAATTAATAAGGTTGTATAATCATTTTCTAAGGCAGTTGTAACCACATCTTTCACACAAACATCTACGGCTTCACATGCTTTGATAGCAGCTTCCATAACACCGGTATGCCCAACCATATCGCCATTTGCAAAGTTTAAACAAACAAAATCAACATCACCTTTATTAAGTTCTGGTACTAAAGCATCACGCAATTCGTAGGCGCTCATTTCTGGTTTTAAATCATACGTAGCAACTTTTGGAGAATTTCTTAAGATGCGTGTTTCACCTTCAAAAGGCTCTTCTTGCCCACCAGAAAAGAAAAACGTCACATGCGGGTATTTCTCTGTTTCGGCAATTCTGATTTGCTTTTTATTATTTTTTGATAAGACCTCACCTAAGGTTTCAGTTAAATTATCTTTGGTATATATAATTTTGATGCCTTTAAAAGTTTCATCGTAATTAGTCATGGTTACATAATACAAATTGAGTTTATGAGTATTTTGTTCATGATGACTGTTTTGACTTAACATATCGGTTAATTCACGCCCTCTATCGGTTCTGAAATTAAAAAAGATAACCACATCATCCTCTTTAATAGTTGCTAAAGGCTGACTATTTTTATCAGTTACAATAATTGGTTTGATAAATTCATCAGTAATAGCAGTATCATAACTTTGCTGTATTGCATTTACAGCATTTGTTGTTTTTGAACCTATTCCGTTTACCAAAGCATCATAGGCTAGCTTAACACGTTCCCAGCGATTATCACGATCCATAGCGTAATATCTACCAGTGACAGATGCTATTTTTGTTGGAGTATTTGCCATATGAGTTTCTAACTCTGCAATAAAACCTTTCCCAGATTTAGGATCTACATCACGACCATCAGTAAAAGCATGTACAAAAGATTGCTGTACACCAAAATCATTTGCAGCATCGGCTAATCCTTTAAGATGGTTTATGTGAGAATGAACACCACCATCACTCACCAACCCTAAAAAATGAACAGGCTTATTGTTGTTTTTAGCGTACTTAAAAGCATCAACCAAAACTTGTTCTTTAGCCAAGGTGTTATCTTTAACTGCCATGTTTATTTTTGCCAAATCTTGATATACAATTCTGCCAGCACCTAAATTCATGTGACCCACTTCGCTGTTTCCCATCTGCCCATCAGGTAAACCAACATTTAATCCGTCTGTTCTTAAAGCAGCATTTGGGTAGTCATTATAAAGAGAGTCAATAAACGGAGTTTGAGCATTGTCGATTGCAGAAACTTTAGGATCGGGAGATGTTCCCCATCCATCTAAAATCATCAAGATTACTTTTTTATTCATGTTAATTTCTGATTGAAATGTGTTTTGCAAAAATACAAAACGACTTGTAACTACCTCTTTAAATATTGCCGAAAAGGTTTTAGGATAATTTAATCTAAAAAGGGTAAAATAATATTTATGTTAAAATAACTTCAATTTAGATGAATTTAACATAACGAAAGTTAAACTCTGTTAAACAGTGTTAAACCCTGTAACGGAGTAGTGATTGTGAGCGTCTTTTAAACAAATACTAATTATAAAAACATTTATTATCATGAAAAATTTATTATTAACATCGTTATTAGTTGTAGCAGTTGTATTTAATTCTTTTGCTACAAACAACAAAACCAATCCAACGAACGAAACATCAACAACTGTTGAAACAGTATCGTCTGACAACACAAGCACAGAAGCATTGACTTTGACAACCGAAAGCTTAAATTATTACAATGTGATTAGACATTTAAAAACTGATTCTTTTGTAAAGTTGATTCAGTTAAATGATTACAATGCGGTTAGAAACTTAATTTTAGCCGGAGCAGAGATTAACAAAAAATCTATTGGAATGACTCCTTTAATGTATGCTGCACGTCAAAATAAAGTGGCTATTGTTAAGTTGCTTTTAGAGGAAGGTGCAAAAGTAGACTCTCAATCTCAATATGGACTTACAGCTTTAGATTATGCACAAAGGTCACATGCAACAGAGAGCTATTATTTAATTAAGAATGCAATGGAAATTTAAGAAACATGGAAAGCCAATAAAATAAAGTGGTTGCAATGGCAGGCACTTTTTTTTATGCCAAAATTTTCTTTTCATCTAATACTATAACTTTATCTTGTTTCACAATAACCAAATTACTCTAATTGATAAAAATAATTTTAATGTTAAGAGAAAAGATTAATGTAACTTATGTAACATGGGTTGAAGAAATCTTTATTACTTTTGCCGAAATTTAATTTTGATATGGGGATTTTAAGTTTGTTTAAAAAGAAGAGTAGTATGAATGGCAAAATACAAGAGTATTTAAATAATGGAGCAGTTGTAATTGATGTAAGAACTGTAGGTGAGTTTAGTATGGGTAATGTTGATGGATCATTGAACATTGTATTAGATACGATTCCGACAAGAGTAGAAGAACTTAAAAAATTAGGAGATCAACTAATAGCTGTTTGTAGATCTGGTGCTAGAAGTGGTACTGCTGCTGACTTCTTAAGCGATCAAGGATTAGATGTAATCAATGGAGGACCTTGGCAAAATGTTGCACAGTTTGTAAAATAAAGATTTATAATATATATTTATAGAAAGGGGGCATTGTTCCTCTTTTTTTATGCTTTTAATTTTCCTTTCGAAAAAATGTTATTTTTTGGATTGGTAATAAAACTTAAGTCAATAAAGGTTTTTATAGCAATAATTAGCAACGCAACCGCAGTCATTGCAAAATTAGCAATCATAAAGAAAGAGCTAAGGATTACTGCAAATTGCTGAATTAAAATTCTTTTATAAGGTTGCATAAATAAAGTGTCAACCGTTAGTTTTTTATAAGCCTTTGCCCAAATATGGTTAATGTAATAATCAACAAAATTGAATAGGAGTATTGACGATAAAACCAAGTTCATTCCTTTCATACTCATAGCGTACTTAATATTGTTTATTAAGTCAAAAGCTTCAAAATGATTGTTACCAAATTGTAATAAAGCAAATACAATAATCAATTGTACTGCTATAAAAAACCCGTAATGGAAGATGAAAAAGAAAACTAATCCGTAGTTGTTATTTTTAGGTTGTGGCTTAGTGTTATTTTTATGATAAGAAATTGTTGTTACTAACTTAAATATTTGAACAATACCAATAATAACTGTTTCTAAGAAAAATGCAATGACAATAACAAAAGGAGTTGTTTTACCAATTAATAAAAGCACAATTATAAATAAAGTGTTTAACCAGATAAACCAATTTTTTTTACTGGGGATGTAGTTTTTGAATTGAATTTTCAGCATTGTTTTAAAGGCTAATAAAAAAGGGAAACCAATTAAA
>JAQRMW010000246.1 GCA_028599075.1 Urechidicola sp.
TGGAAATTCAAATAAAAATTCTGATAACTTCATAGTAGGTATAGGCTTTAAATTTTTTAACGGTTGCAAATATACAACATCGAGATAGGCGTTGTCAAGTGTTTGGGTAGAAAAGTTTTAGAAGCATCATTAACAAACAAACAAAATGGATTCCCGCGTGCGCGAGAAAGACACAAATAATGAAGAAATAAAATATTAAACGTCTTCGAGGAGTATTTGCGACGTGGTGATCTCTAGGTTAATTGCTGCAAAAATCTTGAGATTGCCACAGTAAATTTTCAATTTACTTCGCAAAGACGGAAAAAACTAAAGCTCTTAGAATTTACTCTGCAGTAAGCTGAGCAATGTCTTTCCAAAAATCTGGGTAGGACTTTGACACTACGTTGGCATCTTCAATCTCTAAACTTGTTTTTAATAATAGAGGTGCAAATGCCATTGCCATTCTATGGTCGTCAAATGTTTTGATTAACACATCACTATTAATTTTTGTAGATGCTTTTAAATGCAAACTCATATCTGTTACTTCAATCTCTGCTCCCAATTTTGTGAGTTCAGATTTTAATGCTTCGAGCCTATCTGTTTCTTTAATTTTTAAGGTATGTAATCCAGATAGATCACAAGCAATCCCCAATCCAAAACAGGTAACAGCAATAGTTTGAGCAATGTCCGGTGCATTTTTTAAATCTACTGATAAAGGTTGCATATTGGTTGTAATTCTTTTTTCTAGAATGATTGAGTTCTCAACAGATGTTGTTTTTACTCCAAAATGTTGATAGATATCTGCCAAAACTGAATCGCCTTGCAAACTATTTTGTTTATAAGAATTTAATGTAATATTGGCCGTATCACTCAAAGCCGCTAAACTATAATAATAAGATGCTGAGCTCCAATCAGATTCTACAGTTGCTATTTTATCATTGATGGACTCTGTAGCTGTTACTTTTACAACATTCTCTTTCCAAGAATTTTCAATACCCAATTCAGTCAACAATCCCAAAGTCATATTGATATATGGTATCGAAGTTACTTTACCTTCAAAAATTAATTCGAGTCCATTTTCTAAACTCGGAGCAATTAATAACAATGCCGATATGTATTGGCTACTCACACTACCATTAATTGTAACACTGTTTTTTGATAATTTTTTACCTGTGATTTTTATCGGTGGATACCCCTCATTTTCTAAATAAGAAATATCTGCTCCTAAAGATTTTAATGCATCAACCAATAGTTTTATCGGGCGTTCTTTCATCCTTTTCGACCCAGTTAAAACTGTTTCTCTTCCTTCTGCTACTGAAAAATAGGCAGTCAAAAAACGCATTGCAGTACCTGCATGATGAATATCAACTAATTCTGATTTTGATGCCAATGCCTTTTGCATATATTGGGCATCGTCAGAATTTCCTAAGTTTTTAATTTGTAGGTTTTTGAAAAACTGTTGTAATATCAACAAACGATTCGATTCACTTTTTGAACCCGTTATTTGTATCTCTCCGTTAATTGGTTTAGGGTAGTGTGCTAATTTTAAATTCACTTTTTACTTTTTAATAAATTTATAATATCCTGCCATTAGCAATCCGTATAAAAGAGACATCAATGCTTGAGTTTTTAAAAACACTTTCCACATATCATCATAATAATAGGCTGTTTTTAATCCTTCCATTCCGTCGAATTTAAAGAAGCCCATACACAATCGGAGAATAGTTACTAGCACAAAAAATACGATGACAAATCGGATGGTTAATTTTAAAAAGGATGCGTTTTTATATTGGTTCATGGTTTAATAAGGTGCAAAGATTCAGAGGCTCAGAGTTACAGAGGTGCAAAGTTAATTTCCTTTACTCCATTGTCACTTTGCATCTTTGAAACTTTTTACTTTAATTTTTCATTATTTTGATGACGATTGTGATCACGTTTCGTTTTAATATCTAACTTCTTATCAAAAGCATCTTGTAAGTCAATTCCTGTTTGATTTGCTAAACACAATACCACAAACAATACATCTGCCAACTCTTCTCCTAAATCTTTATTTTTATCGCTTTCTTTTTCGCTTTGTTCACCATAACGCCTAGCAATAATTCTTGCTACCTCACCAACTTCTTCAGTTAGTTGTGCCATATTGGTTAACTCATTAAAATACCGAACTCCATGTTCTTTAATCCAATTATCTACGGTGAGTTGTGCGTCTTTTAGGTTCATAAAATCGAATTATTAATTGGTCTTCGACAAGCTCAGACTGACAATGATTTTTAAAAATTCAAAGATAGAAATTCTTAGTTTAGTTTGTTTCTAAAAAATAAATAATTTCTTAAACGAACTATCCTTGAGGCAGAGCCATGTAGGTATTTCGCTCATTTCATTTTGTCAAAAAAGATCAAAAATAGAAATTATGTTATTTAGATTCCAGTTTTCACGGGAATGACAATTTCAACGGAAACCCCGAGGCATAGCTTAGAGGAATTATTTTCGATCAAAAATCGATATTCGTTGTTCGTTGAAAATAATCAAAAAAATACTTTATAATGCAATCGTTAAGTAATATTTAGAACACTGGTGACTGCTGAAATGATAAATTCTACACCAATCGCAATAACAATAAAGCCAATAATTCTCGATAACGCATTAATACCAGATGCGCCAAGTATTTTAACAATGTAAAAAGAGCTTTTCAATATTAGATATATACTTGTTGTAGATAATATAATTGCACTAAGAATAATTAAAACACTATTTAGTTCGTCAAATTCTTGATTATATGTTATTAACAAAGATATTGTTCCTGGTCCAGCTATCATAGGCATAGCCAAAGGGGTTAATGAAATTTCAGAACGAGATTTAATATCTTCTTTTACTTTCTCTCTTTTCATTCCTTTATGCTTATTAAACTCTCCTGTCAATAAAGCAAAACCTGATGAGGCAATAATAAGACCTCCAGCAATTTTTAATGAATTTAATGTAATCCCAAAAAATAATAAAACATACTTCCCTATAAAAAATGAGATAAGCAATATTATTAAAACATTTAGAGATGTCCAGAATGCTATTTTATTTCTCCCTAACTTATTGTTTTGCTGGGTTAAACTAACAAATATAGGCACTGTTCCAAAAGGGTTCATAACTGAGAACAATGCTGCAAAAATCATTATAAATAATTCCATTTTTTTTATGCAAAGAAGAGTCCTTTCTTTTTCTTTCAAGTTAACTCCATATTAGGTTTTCGTAAATTTTTAATATCAAACACTAAATAAAAAATAAAAAATATTGCCCATTAAATATATTCATCGTAATATTGCAATGAATATATTAATAGAATTATGGGAGTTACGAAAACAGAAATTTTTACCGACCAACAAAACCGAGTTTCAACCTTTGCAAAAGCTTTTGCACATCCTGCTCGTGTGGCAATATTAGAACAGCTGTTTAATTTAAACGCTTGTATCTGCGGAGATTTGGTCAATGAGATCGGATTGGCTCAAGCTACTATTTCACAACATTTAAAAGAGTTAAAAAACTTAGGTCTTATCAAAGGTGATGTTGAAGGCACTAAAGTTTGCTATTGCATCCATGAAGAAAATTGGACTGCTATGAAAAAAGAAATGAATGAATTTTTAAATCAAGATAAAACAGCTACACCAGAGTGTTGTTAATAAATGTTCTCGATACAATTTATCAATTAACATTGATAAATCACTCGAACTGACGTAGCAATTAAAATTAAAAAAAGTAGAAATTATGAAACTATCAGAAATAAAAAAGCACCTAAGTAATTTAGATCAAATTGCATTTATGTTACCAAATGGATCATTGGTACCTAATCATTTTCACGTAACAGAAGTTGGAAAAATAAGCAAACATTTTATTGACTGTGGCGGAACGGTGAGAACAGAAAATGTAATCAATTTTCAATTATGGGAAGCTGATGATTACAACCATAGATTGCATCCAGAAAAATTAGTACATATTATTGAGTTATCAGAAAAGGTTCTGGGTCTAGAAGATTTAGACATCGAAGTAGAATACCAAGGAGAAACCATCGGTAAATTCGGATTAGATTTTGACGGCACCAACTTCTTACTTACCACCAAACAAACAGATTGTTTAGCAAGGGAAAGCTGTGGTGTACCTGAACTCGAAACTGCTGATTCTTGTTGTGAGCCTGGAGGAACTTGTTGTTAATTTTATATCTCATTAAATAATAAATGTTATTTACAACCATTAAAAATCAGATTGAAGCCCTAAATTTTAGGGATATTTCTGATGATAGAAAACTAGTGCTACAACCACTAATTGATTTCATTCAATATAAGGTAAATCAACAAAAAGTAGTACAACTCAATTTTATTTGCACCCATAATTCTAGGCGAAGTCACTTATCTCAAGTTTGGGCTCAGGCAATTGCTACATATTACAATATTGCAAATGTTACTTGCTTTTCTGGCGGCACAGAAGCTACAGCTATGTTTCCGATGGTGGTAAAAACCTTAAAAAAATCAGGATTCGAAATCGCAGTAAAAAAAGAAAGCACAAATCCGCTTTATCAAATAGAATATGGTCAAAATCTAACTCCGATTTTATGTTTTTCTAAAACTTATGATGATGTATCTAACCCCCAATCAGAATTTGTGGCAATCTTAACTTGTTCTCATGCTGATGAAAATTGTCCGTTTATTGCAGGTGCTGAAAAAAGAATTCCTATTACTTATGATGATCCAAAAGAATTTGATAATTCACCTCTACAAGAAGCAAAATATTTAGAACGGAGTTTACAAATTGCAAGCGAATTAAAATATGTATTTTCACAAATAAAAAACAACTAATGGCATCAACTAAAAAATTAAGTTTCCTAGACAGCAACCTAACACTATGGATATTTATTGCCATGGTATTGGGTGTTGGTGTTGGATATTTTTTCCCAACATTTCCTAATAAAATAAATGAAATGAGTATTGGTACTACAAACATTCCGATTGCAATTGGTTTGATATTGATGATGTACCCACCACTAGCCAAAGTAAATTATGCCCTACTGCCAAAGGTGTTTAAAAACGTAAAAATCTTATCAATTTCTCTAATACTAAATTGGATTGTTGGCCCCATTTTGATGTTCATTTTGGCAATAACATTTTTACACGACTACCCAGAATATATGGTTGGTTTAATTTTAATTGGATTGGCAAGATGTATTGCCATGGTCTTAGTTTGGAATGATTTGGCAGAAGGCAGCAGCGAATATGGTGCTGGTTTAGTTGCTTTAAACAGCATTTTCCAAGTATTTGCTTATAGTTTTTATGCTTGGATATTTATTACGATTCTGCCTCCTTATTTTGGGTTTGAAGGAGCTATTGTAGATATTTCAATTATAACTATTGCCGAGAGTGTTGCAATCTATTTAGGTCTTCCATTTGTTATGGGAATTTTAAGCCGATTGATTTTAGTAAAACTAAAAGGCGAAGAATGGTACACAAAAAAATTCATCCCTACTATTTCTCCCTTAACATTGATTGCCTTGTTGTTTACTATTGTGGTTATGTTTTCTTTAAAAGGAGAATTGATTGTTGAAATTCCGATGGATGTATTATTAATTGCAGTGCCACTGTTAATCTATTTTGTTGCGATGTTCTTGATTTCCTTTTTTACGAGCAAAGCAATGGGTGCACCATATGACAAAAACGCATCAATTTCTTTTACGGCGACGGGCAATAATTTTGAATTGGCGATTGCAGTAGCCATTGCTGTTTTTGGTCTTAATTCTGGGCAAGCATTTGCTGGAGTTATTGGTCCACTGGTAGAAGTACCGGCATTGATATTATTGGTAAAGGTTGCCTTTTGGTT
>JAQRMW010000247.1 GCA_028599075.1 Urechidicola sp.
AGTTCTTTTTACATTTAAAGGAATGTGAATATCGTTATAATTATAGAAATAAAAATTTGTATATTAGCACCCTAAAATTAATCAAAGATAACCCTCTTAAGTTATCTTGAACCATAAATTAAATTTTAATTCATACCCTAAACCTGAAACACTAATAGGCTTTTTAATAAAAGCAGTTACAAAAGAAAATGATATTGTTCTTGATTATCATCTTGGTAGTGGAACAACGGCATCTACTGCTCATAAAATGAACAGACAATATATTGGAATTGAACAAATGGATTACATTGAAACTGTTGCAGTAGAAAGGTTGAAAAAGGTTATTGATGGAGAACAAGGAGGTATATCAAAAGCTATAAACTGGAAAGGTGGTGGTTCTTTTACCTATTTAGAACTCAAAAAATACAACCAAACTTTTATAGAACAAATAGAAAAATCCAAAGACAGCAAAACTCTCTTAAAAATTTGGGAGCAGATGAAAGCTAAAAGTTTCCTCAATTACAATGTAGATATTCAAAAACAAGAAGAACACATTGAGGAATTTAAAAAACTGGAATTATCTCAACAAAAAGAGCATTTGATTGAGTTGTTAGATAAAAACCAATTGTATGTTAACTTATCTTCAATGAACGATAAAGATTTTGAAGTAAGTAATGAAGAAAAGCAAGTAACACAAGACTTTTACCAAATTAAAGAGTAAGCACTATGGCATTTTTATATGATACATTGTTGCAAGAGTTTGGTAAACGAGAAATTGCACGTACAGAAGTTCCAAACTACATTGTAGATAATTTGAAATATGGTATAAGACCATATCAAAAGGAATCCTTTCAGCGTTACATGCTTTGCCATAATGAGGAATTTGATGACAAACCAAACAAACCTTTTCATTTACTCTATAATATGGCAACAGGAAGTGGTAAAACTTTGGTAATGGCTGGTTTAATGCTTTACCTTTATGAAAAAGGCTTTCGTAATTTTTTATTCTTTGTTAATTCAAACAATATCATTAATAAAACCAAAGACAATTTTTTAAATCCGCAGGCTTCAAAGTATTTATTCAGTAAAAAAGTAGTCGTTGACGGAAAAGAAGTTCTGATTAAGGAAATTGACAATTTTGAAGAAGCAGACGAGCAAAATATCAATATCAATTTTACAACTATACAACAACTTCATATTGACTTAAACAACACCAAAGAAAACAGTGTTACTTATGAAGATTTTAAGGACAAAAAAATTGTTTTGATTGCTGATGAAGCACATCATTTAAGTTCTGCAACAAGAAATAACGGAGATTTATTTGGAAGTTGGGAAGGTACTGTATTGGAAATTTTAAAACAGAATTTTGCTAATATTCTATTAGAATTTACAGCAACATTAGATTATGAAAGCCGAGAAATTGCAGACAAATACCAAAACAAGGTTATTCAAAAATATGACCTTGCAGATTTTAGAAAAGATAAATATTCAAAAGAGATAAACCTTGTTAGGTCTCTATATGACGAGCAAGAGCGAATAATACAAGCCTTAATCTTGAACTTGTACCGTCAAGAATTAGCAACATCAAAAGATATTAATTTAAAACCAGTAATTCTTTTCAAGGCAAAGAAAACGATTAAAGAATCTGAACAAAACAAACTCAACTTTCATAAACTGATTGATGATTTTTCAGATGTAATGGTAGAGAATATTCAAAAAACATCAACAGTTGCGATTGTGCAAAAAGCATTCACATTTTTTGAAAGCAATAATCTTTCTTCATCAGAAATATCAAAGCGAATAAAATCTAATTTCAAAGAAGAAAACTGCATAAGTGCCAACAACGATAAAGAAGCAGAATTAAACCAAATTCGCTTAAATACATTAGAAGATGAAAATAACCCGATTAGAGCGGTTTTTGCTGTTCAGAAACTAAATGAAGGCTGGGACGTTTTAAATCTTTTTGATATTGTCCGTTTGTATGAAGGGCAAAATACTGGTGGTTCTAATACAACAATTGGAAAAACAACACTTTCAGAAGCTCAATTAATTGGTAGAGGTGCAAGATATTTTCCTTTTGCATTAGAAGAAGGACAAGACCAATACACTCGTAAATATGATGATGATGTTTCTAACGATATGAAAGTATTAGAAGAACTGTATTATCATACCAAAGAAGATAACCGCTATATTTCAGAACTGAAAAAGGCACTTGTTGAATCTGGAATTTATGAAGATGAAGATAATTCAATTCAACTTCAATTAGAATTAAAACCAGAATTTAAGAAAACGGATTTTTACAAAAATGGAAATGTTGTTTTTAATAAAAAAGTTGAAAAAAGCTACAACAATGTAAAATCGTTTACGGATTTAGGAGTATCAAAACGAAATTTTGCTTTTACACTTTCGTCTGGTATCGGTCAAATGTCAGGAGTTTTTGGAAATGAAGAAAAAGAAGCAAAAACGGAAAAAGTGGAACAAAAAGATATTCCTGTTTCTGAAATACCAAAACATATTATTCGCTATGCTTTGGCTCAAAATCCATTTTTCTATTTTGGCAGTTTGGAGCGATATTTTCCAAATGTAGAATCTTTATCTAACTTCATTGATAGTAATGATTATTTAAGTGGGTTAGAAATCACTTTTAATGGAATAAAAACACGACTTACTGATATTTCAAACTTTGATTATTTATCCGCTATTCAAGGACTTTTACAAACCATTGAATCAGAAATCAAGTCCAACTTAACAGAATATGAAGGCTCGAATTATATAAACAAACCAATTCGAGAAGTATTTAAAGACAAAGAGATTAAAGTTTACAAAGACAGCGAAAGAGCAGACGGTCAGTTTGATATTGTTAGTGAGCCAGAATGGTATGTCTATAACGCAAACTACGGAACAAGTGAAGAAAAGGAATTTGTAAAAATGTTTGCCAGACGATTTGAAAAATTAGAAAAGTCATTTGAAAATATTTACCTGATTCGTAATGAAAGAGAAATTAAAATTATTGACAAATTAGGTCGTGCATTTGAACCCGACTTTGTTCTTTTCTGCAAACAAAAAGAGGGAGAAGAATTGACTTATCAAGTTTTCATTGAACCAAAAGGAAATCACTTGAAAGCTCACGATAAATGGAAAGAGGAGTTTTTAGAGGAAATTAGAGATAAGAAAGAGGTTATTAAAATTCACTCGGACAAATATTTAATAACAGGAGTTCCTTTTTACAATAATGACAACGAAAATGAATTTAAGGAAACATTAGAAAAGACACTGAATGAAGCCAACGCTTAAAGCCATACACATTGCCAAGTCGCTCAAAAAAGCCAACCGCACAAGCCAAAACTTGTCAATAAGTATGTCTTTGCCAACGCTGACGAAAAGAAAGTACGACCGCACAACAAAGTGTATAAATCATTGGGCAATAAGTGGTTAAATGAAATTTATAGCAAAAAATAAAATTTACAGTAAACTGAAAATGAAGTGCTTTGAAATGCCCAACGCTTCATACACAAACCGTTACCTGTAATACGAGTAACGGAAACAGAACGGAATAACAACAACAAAATCTATTAGCCTATGAAACAAAATAAGTAAGAATTACAAAATTATTTATTATTTAGGTTCAAGATAACTTAAGAGGGTTATCTTTGATTAATTTTAGGGTGCTAATATACAAATTTTTATTTCTATAATTATAACGATATTCACATTCCTTTAAATGTAAAAAGAACTTGT
>JAQRMW010000248.1 GCA_028599075.1 Urechidicola sp.
TTTGCGGACTATCAGGCGCAACCACCACAACATCGCCAATGGTTTTCATCACATCAATTAATTTTCTAATTCCGGGTGCTGTAATACCGTCATCATTGGTCACTAAAATCAAGGGTCTTCTATTCATTTTAAAATCAGATTACTCAAGAAACAAAGCTACTATAATAATCTGTATTTCTTATCAAATCAATTTTAACATTTTATAAGGATAGAAAAAAAGTTGTAAGCTGTAATATTGCTTTCATAAACCAACTAACATGACTAAGTTGCTTTTATTTTTAACCATTGTAAGCTTTAATCAAATTACTACACAAAATAAAAAGTTAAATCGATGTAATTGTTGTACAGAAAAACACCAACAATTTGATTTTTGGCTCGGTAATTGGAATGTGTACAATGCCGATGGAAAATTAATTGGGACAAACAGCATCACAAAAAATTATGGTGATTGCATGTTAAAAGAAGAGTGGGTATCTACTGGATCTAATCGCGGAACTAGCACTAATTATTACAACAAAAAAGATGAAAGCTGGAACCAAGTTTGGGTAGACAATTCTGGATATAATTTGGTTTTAAAAGGAACGTTTATCGATGGCAGAATGGTTTTAAAAAGCGAAGTTGTAAAAGGAAGAAATAGTGAATATTACAATCAAATTACTTGGACACCAAACAATGACGGAACAGTAACTCAGCTTTGAGAACAATTTAAAACAGACGGGGCCTTAATTAAGGAAGTGTTTAAAGGAGTTTATAAAAAAAATAATTAATTAACATAGAATCAGTGAAAATCGTAGTATTTTAGACGATTCAACAAAAGTGATGCAAAAATTAGGAGGATTTATGAGACGAAATTTAAAATATATTATACCAGTATTATTATTGGCATTAACATTATTCAGCTTTAGTCTAGAGAATAGAAAAGGTGACAATAAAGACAAGATATTAATCTATTTATTAAAAAACTTATTGGCGAGTAATCACTTTGAGCCAAATGAAATTAATGACGAATTTTCTATAGAAGTCTTCGATAACTTTATTGAAAACTTAGATCCTGCAAAACGCTATTTTATTCAATCAGATATTGATGAATTTGAGAAATACAAAACCCAAATAGACAATCAAATTTTAAATGATGAAGTTGATTTTTTCAATTTAGTATATGCACGATTTTTACAGCGTGTTGAAGAAGCTAAAACATATTATGTCGAAATTTTAGACACTCCTTATAACTTTTCTAATGATGATGTTTTAAATGTTGATTATGAAAATAAACCTTTTGCTCAAAATAAAGCTGAGTTAAAAGAGGTTTGGAGGAAACAATTAAAATTCAGCACACTATCTAGACTACACGATAAAATATCAGCAGGATTTATTGACGAAAAAACTTCTGAAGAAATTTCGGACTTCGAAGTTGAGTTTAGAAATAATATTTCTGATGATGCTTTTAAATTCAATGATATTTACTCAACTGAAAAACAAATTCAACAAGTACAACAAATTTTAGTTGAACATGGAATTAATGTTGGCTCTACTGGCCCTGATGGGGTTTATGGAAAATCTACAGAGGTTGCAATAGAGAAATACAAAAAGAAATTAAATCCAGATCTTGAAAAGATTTCGGATGAACAATTTGCAAAACTAGAAATTGAAGCAAGAGAAAGCACTAAGAAAAATTACGATGATTTTTATGAACGTATAAGTGATTTTGATCATGCTGATTGGTTTGCTACTTTTTTAAATAGTATCACAGAGGCCTATGACCCGCACACTTCTTATTTTCCGCCAAGAACTAAAAAGGCTTTTGATGAAAGACTCTCTGGAAAGTTAGAAGGAATTGGTGCGAGGTTGATGCAAAAAAATGATTACACCAAAGTTTCTGAATTAATTTCTGGGGGTCCTGCTTGGAGAGCTGGTGAGTTAGAAGTTGGCGATATCATTTTAAAAGTTGCTCAAGGCGAAGAAGAACCGTTAGATATAGTTGGGATGCGTTTATCTGATGCTATCGAATTTATTAAAGGCCCAAAAGGGACTGAAGTAAAATTGACTCTTAAAAAAATTGATGGATCCATAGAGGTGATTTCAATCATTAGGGATATTGTTGAAATTGAAGAAACTTTTGTAAAATCTAGTGTAATTGAAAAAGAAGGAAAAAAATTCGGAATAATTAATTTACCTAGTTTTTATATTGATTTTAAAGATCGTGATGCAAGAAATTGTGCCAAAGATATGGCCATTGAAATTGAGCGTCTTAAAGAAGAAGATGTTGAAGGCATCTTAATTGACCTGAGAAATAATGGTGGTGGCTCGCTTCCTGCAGTTATAGAAATGGCAGGATTATTTATTAAAGATGGCCCAATAGTACAGGTAAAATATAAAGACGAAAAACCAATCGTTCAAAAAGATCGCGATAAATCTATTCTTTGGAATGGGCCATTAGTAGTATTAACTAACGAGCTTTCTGCATCAGCATCAGAAATTTTTGCAGCAGCAATGCAAGATTACAAAAGAGCTGTGGTTATAGGCAGCAAACAAACCTATGGAAAAGGAACAGTACAAACTGTTATGGATTTGAATCGTTATTACAACTTTAATGGAGACCTTGGCGGTATGACTTTGACCATCCAAAAATTCTATAGAATCAATGGTGGGTCAACCCAATTAGAAGGTGTAAAACCTGATGTAATTTTGCCATCTCGCTACACTTATATGGATATTGGAGAGAAAGAATACAGCAATCCATTACCATGGGATCAAATTAAAAAAGCAAACTATGACCTTTGGAATAATTACTCAAATTTTGACGAAGTAGTAATAAATAGTGTAGAACGTATCAATCAAAATTCTCAATTTATGTTGATTGATGAAAATGCAAAATGGCTAAAAGGAGTACAGGAAGATACTAATGTATATTTAAATTATGATGCTTATACTGATGACCTAGACAAACATGCTGAAGAAAGTAAAAGGTTTGATAGACTGTCTAAATATGAAACAGATTTAACTTTCAATTCACCACAATATGAGTTACCAATTATAGAGCAGGATTCTATTTTAGAAAAGAAGCGTACGCTATGGCATACTAACCTTTCTAAGGATGTTTATATAGAAGAGGGTTTAAATATCTTAGGTGATTTAAAATTGAAACAACCTTATAATGTAGCCATTAAAAATTAATTTCCACAAGTTTTTATTTATGACAAGTGTACAAATATTTATCCTCTCAAAGGATAGAAATAGTAAACAGCGTATGACCATAAAAAAACAATAAAAACAAACACATGAAATTCGAAGTAGAATACCCAACGCTTTGGGCAAATTTTGATGCCAATGCACATATGCGTCACACAGCCTATAACGATTATGCTGCTGAGGTAAGATCTAGATTCTTTGCAAGTCAAGGATTTTCATTGACAGAATTTGCCAAGTTCAATATTGGCCCAGTTTTGTTTTCTGAAAATACTAATTTTTTTAGAGAAATTGTTTTAGGCGAAAATATCAAAGCTAATTTAATTTTGATTGGGGCTTCTGAAAAATTCGAGCGTTTTAAATTCAAGCATGAAATTATAAAAGAAAATGGAATCATAGCTGCAGAGATAAAAATTTACGGAGCTTGGATCGATTTAACAAAACGTAAACTAACAACACCTCCTCAAGAAATGATTGACATTTTTAAGAAGATGGATAAGACTGATGATTTTGAATTGATTCCGTTAAAAAAGTAATTTCAACCAAAATTGTCCCTTCGAGCGTAGTCGAGAACTAATTAATAATACTTTTATTCATTATATTTGGATTTAAAACTAACACTTTAAAATCCAATTAATTATGAAATCTAACTATTTAGCACTTTTATTTGCTATATCACTTTTAAGCTGCACGCCTAAAGAAAGTTCACCCCAAACTGAAGAAAGCCCT
>JAQRMW010000249.1 GCA_028599075.1 Urechidicola sp.
ATATTTGAATTTCCGTTTCGATTTGTCGGAAAAGTATTTGCAAATACGACTTCCGTTAAATCGAAGATGTCTGTTCCAAAAAGTCCACGGACGACTTTGGACAGGCTTTAAATGTCCTCAAATATTTTAAATGGTAAAAATAGATGAGGACATTTTTGATAAAGGGCATGAAAAATTACTAACGGTTTTCCGTGAGGTAAATATCACGGTTTCTGGGTATTGTATGCTCTTTCTATTTTGCATACATTGAGGACATTAAATTGTTTCCTATGAAAATTAAATCTGCTTTCTTCGTATTCTTTTTTTTAATTAGTTCCTCGATTTATTCACAAACTAAAAAAGATTCAACTGCAATTAAGACAATTGATGAATTTAAAACTATAATGAGTCTTCAATTTTCAAAAATATTAACAGGGAATAGTTTTACTAATTTTGGAAGATATGTATCTGTTAGTAATACAGATAAAACACTCTCAATTTCTGGAACAATTATTAATAATAAAGAATCTGTATGGGGGTTTGAAATTTCAGGAGGTGCCACAAATGGAGTTTCTTCTATTTTTAACAATGGAGATTTAAATTCTAATGTAGGTGGTAAAATCACCTATAACAGAATAATAAATCCATTCAAAAAAAATCGTATTTCTTATAATGAAATATTATATAGAAAAATGGATGAAAAGAAAAAAGAATTAGCCATTAAATTCAAATTAGATTCATTGAATGTCGTATTAAAAAAAGAACTGATTACATCCGAATATACAATTAAGTCACTCACTAAAAAATTAATAAAACTAGACTCATTGCGAAAGTCATATTCCAATTCAACTAATTCTTTAAAAAAAGATAGTATCAACTACGCTTATGAGAAAACAAAATTTGAAAGTATACAGTTAAACAAAAAAATCAAATTCTTGTCTAACGATGAGTATATTGACACTAAGCTTGAAGAAATTTATCAAAAATATGATGAGAGTCTTTTAGAAATTCAAAATGGTCGCTCAAAACTAGGAATTGAAGATATTGACCTTACATGGTTTTCATTGGGTTATGGCTTTAGAAACGATGCTTTTAAACTCTTTGATGAATCACTTCCCCTCGAGGAACAAATTTCAAAAGACTCATACATTAGCCACCAAATTAATATTGGTATCTCAAGGTATAGATGGGGACGTGTTAAAAAAAATGATGTCTTTTGGTCTTTAGGAATGAATTTTAATTACTCCAGTAATCTTTTAGATTTAGATACGAAAGAAATTGTAGACACAACACCAATCTCACAAAACCCGCAAAGAGATATTGTTAAAGAACAAGATGTTTTTGTAGGTGAGTTTAAAGAAGGTGTTAAAAAAATTGGTATCTTTTTTGATTATTATCAATTTTTAGGAGCTAAAAATTCATTTGCATTACATATGAATCCCCGAGTTATTATTGCTGATGACATAAAGCCAATCACTACTTTACAATCTGGGATATTAATTCCTTTTAAAAAACAAGACAAACAATCATCATTTGTAAACGTTGAAATTTTTTATCAATTAAATGATATTTTTAATACCAGTGATAGCACAGATAGTTTATTAAAAAGAAATACCATCGGCTTACAAGCTAGTTTCCCAATTAATTTTTCCAAACCTAAATAATTTATTATGATTTATTACCAAGCAATTTGCAGAAATCACAATTTTAAAAGTAACCTTTATGTCGATCGCTTTAGAGCAGTTCAAAGTGCTAGTTCACATCGTTCAAGAACAAGTGGCTCGCATAATCTGAAAATATTAAAAGTTTATATCCCTTCTTCAAGTATTAAAGTTAGATCTGAAAGTGCTTTATAATAAAAATGAATTCTATGAAAAAATGGTTTTATAATCAAGATAAAAAAAACAACTGGCAAGCTTCTCTTTATAATTTTATCTACATTCATTTTATCAAATGGAAATGGCTATCCTTATTTATTTCCCTTACAATTACAATTTCAATTTTTGCTTATACTCAAATAGAAATATATAACAATAACGAGAATGAATGGATTCGAATTTTTAATCAAATATCAATCACATTCATCGCAGGTGGTGGGTTTTCGTTTTTTATTCGTTTTTTTCAACACGCAAATATTTACAAAAATGAATTAAAAAAAGTAATTCTTGAGGAAGATTTACATATAGAAAAATCAAGAAAGGAAAGAGATAATTTTTTCATAGACAACCTTGAAATATATTCCAAATTTTTTCTGTTTAAAAGTTTCATAAAATTCATAAAAAGGTTTTTCCCAGAAGACTTTGAATCGCTGTTTGGTCATAATTTTGACGAAACAATAATAAATAGAATTTCTAATGATTTAATGATTAGTAAAACTAATAATTATGTTCAAAAAAATGCAGACCTTAAATTTACTATAAAAAAGTATGATGATAAAAATATAATTCTAACACAAAAATTTTCTGCTGACATTTATATGGTTAAAGATTCAATAATATTTAGCCGAACTTATTACAACTGGGTTCCAAACAATCATAATATAAATAGAGAAAAACTGGTTGATATTAAGGAGTTTAAATTAGGGAATGTAGATTATAAAGAAAATTTTATATATTTGGAGGATGACGGTATAGAAGAAAGTATTTATAAACAAATAAAA
>JAQRMW010000025.1 GCA_028599075.1 Urechidicola sp.
GTATATAATAACGAGCGACCTCATAGTTCGATTGGTGGGATTCCACCAAGAAAGCTACTTGAGGCTATTTAAACAACGGAGATTCTATTTTTAGCAAGCGTTAGAAATGGGAGGATTACAGTTATTTTTTTCATAAATTTAAGCAAGTATTTGTTTTTACTCTATCATTATCTCTTATTTACTGAATATGGGATGTGCGCCTCTCGGCGATTAATCAATTTTATCCCAGATAAAATCTTATTAAATTCAGTAAATGTCATTATATCCTTAAACGGCACTTCCTTTCTTAGTGCTAAAGCAACGATTAACTCATTAGTAGAAATTTCATCAACACCTAAAGTTAACAATAAATCATACTTGTTGTTACTTGGAATTTTGTAGCTGCCTTTTTTAAAATAATTATCAGCATCTAGCTGGTTTGGAAAAAGGCGAACAAAGTTTTTATTATTACCCTTAGTATTAGTCAAACCTGGAGAATATTGAAATAAATAAAAATATAGATTATTTTCAGATTCAACCTTTATTTTCAACGAATCCCCTTCAATAAAGTTGCTTTTATTTAAAGTAACTCCTTCTGCAAACAATGGAGCAAAAGATGCATCTCTGGCATGACATGTAACCTCAATTTTAGCTTCTACAGTGCATTTCAATCTATTAGGAGTGATACGATCAATAGACCAGTTGCTTTGCTTGTCAAATACTGCTATCTCACCCGTAATGCGCTCTCTCATAAAATTATAAAACTGCTTGTCATTATTAAAAAAAGCGAGTACAGATACGCTTTCAATGTCTTGGACACCACATTGATCCTCTATTTGCTGTTGTTTTAACTCTCTCTCGGCTGTTTTACATGCCTCTTGTTCTGAAATACTGTTATCGAATAAATGTGAATACGAATAAATATTACTATCGTCCAAACCCTTAGAAATTTGATTAACTGGTGTAATTTTTACAGCCTCTTTAATGTTTGCACTCTGTGAACAGGAACTCAAGAGAAAAACAATAATAATAAAGCTACATATTTTACTTAATTGTGCCATTATGTTAATTAGTTCCATTGCGTAACACAGGATTTTGCGAGCGCATATCATTCAATCTAGCCTCAATTCTTACATTGTCTTGTACAAAAATCTCAAGTTCTTTTAATGAAACATTATTGTCTGAGTTTGTGTCTGCTTCTCCAGACAAGCCCTTTACAAGGTTCTTGGTAAATAATCCCAGCCTATATTTCTTATCCCATGAAGCCACCTCATCTTTTCCAGATGCAGTTATCAGCAACATATTCTTTCCTGGCTGCACGTCTCTTGGCTTGATAATAACACCAGAGGAATCTTTAAAAATCTGCCCTCCTGCAGTATTACCGGAAAAGCAAGATTCAATGATAATTGAACGATTAGATACATTTAAACGAGAAACAGTATTAACCAGTTTATTAAGTGAATACCCGTGTGTTGATACATAACCTGGCTTAGTGTCAACCGGAAGTATGTATGGATCGCTCGTACTAGAATCCACGACTCCATGGCCTGAGTAATACACCAAAATGTTTTTATCTAAACCATTGTTGCCAACAATACTATCTAATTCTAAATCAAAAATTTGAGTAATCTCACCAAAAGTTTTATCTTCGTGTTTGTATATATTATTTTGATTAACACCTCTTGATAAAAGATATTGTTCAATCATGTCAATGTCGTTATGTGCAAACCTAACTTTTGGAACACTATATTTGTATGTCCTATTACCTATTAAGATAGCAATAGTATTTGCATTAAGTTTCAGCCCATCATCATTAGAAATAGAGCTTATTTTTTTAAACAGGCTGTTGTATGCTTCATTTGGACGATCTTCAGCAGAAACCTCTAGTTCCATTACTTCTATTTGATTAGCTTGATTCTCAATTAAATCCTTCTTAGCTATTTCTCTCCGTAATTCAATTATTTTTTTTGCATTTTGTTGAGCCTCTCTGCTATTAAAAACAACATTATTGATAGGGGTGTTTTTCATTGATAAATCCTGTAACTTTCCAATATTGGTATTCTCGCCTATATGAACCGTTAAAGAATTTGGAGTGTTAGAGTTAGCTACTGGGTAAAAATCAAAAACATTGTTATCGTTTTTTACGGTAATGCTTTTTAACTCAAGCATGGCTCCGTTAAGCTTATAACTAACTATTGGACCAAAAGATTTTTTTTCTACTTTGTCACTCGAAGTTCTCTTTATATTTGGAGTTTCTCCCTGTTGTGTGCAACCACCTAAAAAAACTAACAGCAACAACAAATAGTAAAATTTTTTAGATTTAATCATTTTTGCATCCTTAAATATTGAGCTATATTATTTTCATGTCCTGCAGCCAAAGGTGCCATTGCATTCATTGTTGTATTTTTACGAGCGCCAGACTGGAAATCTTTTAACTGTTTAGCAATCCAGCTTGCGTCTTTACCTGCTAGTGAAGGATACGATGGCACCACTGAGTTGCCGCCAGCGCCGTGGCAGCTAGAACAACCTAAATTGTTGTACATAATTTTTCCTTGTGCATAATTGCCAATTACTTTCTATTGCGACGCACCCTTTTACGGTGAGTATTAAATGCGTCTTCTATATTTGCAGATGATTTAACAACCCATTTAAACGGCCAACTCTTTTTGCATTTATCAAATAACATAACCTGACCATATGACTTATTATTTATATTACTTAGTCTGTCACAAAACGTAAAAGTAAGTGCATTGTTGTCTGGATACTCAAAAGTAAGTGCATTATTGTCTAGGCTTGGTTGTGGAGTATTAGTAGACACAACATCTTCTATGTAATCTTCGCTAATGCTAATTAAAAAGTCTTTTAATTTTTTGGCTGAAGGTGGGTCAATTTTGGCAACAACATCTTTCTTATAATTGCCTTTACTAGATTTCAATGTAGCATAAAACAATTCTGCATCAGCGTCATACCTTTTAAACGTTAGAATTGGCTGACCACGAATATTGTTTAACGCTTTTTCATAAACCGACAACTTTAAAGATTGTGGTAAAGTGGAATGTGTTTTGTTAAATTCTTTGAGTTTTGCATTAATACTTAAAATTTTATTGTTGTAATTCTGTATCGAGTTATCATAAATTCTTTTATTTTTAACAACTCTTTTATCAAAATCGCTCGTTTTCTCGAACTCACCTTTAACTAGGGTAATTTGCTTTGGCGGTTGATTTTTTAAATCGTTATACTCTCTAACTAAACCAACTGGAAGTTTTCCATATTTCTCAAACTCTAACTCAGCCATACTGGATATCTTTTTATCTAACAAAAAATCGAAAACATCTTGGCCTAGCCAGTCAGCCATACTGGATATCTTTTTATCTAAAGTATCATGGTTCGATCCACCCTTTCCTAAATATTTATATGTATTACTTGACCACAAAACTGTTCGGAGTGGATAAGCATCAATTTCCTGAATATTAATCTTTTTTGCAATATTAGATAAGTCACCCTTAACTTTTACAATGACTGAACTAATCTCTCCTGTGTTTCCATATATCTTGCTATTTCTACGAGCATCTCTAAAAACAAAACCAATATCATTGGTTTTTTGCTTTAAACCATTAAATAAAATCACACCATCTGATTCAATATTTACTTGAGGGCCAGCTACTGAAAATTTATGCCACTTTCTAACACCTGTTTTTCTTGCGTTTTTTCTTATAGTCCTTACAACATTATCGCTAGTTTCATAGCCAGTAAACATATCTACCTGATTGCTAGTATTTACTAACAGTGGAATCCCTATAAGAAATGTATTAAGCAGTATTGACCCGACTGGGTTCGCCTTAGTTCCATGCTTAACATGGATATCAATCAAATCAGCCTCATATTCAAACAAAAGAAGGTTTTGCTGTATATTAAAAGCTAAAGCTCCGTCATCAGTAACTTCATAAGAAATATCAAAATTTTCCTCTATGGGATGCCCTTTATCAAAATACTTAGTTTCACCTGATTTTTCTTCAACTGTATCTTTATATTCTCCACCAACACCAGCACACCCAGAGAGAAACACTGTTGCAAAAATAATTAAATAAAACTGGATTTTATTTTTTGAAATTAATTTTTTACACATAAAATAAAGTAGAAATGCACTGTACTATAACACGTATCTATTATAGACTTTTTTAGTGTTAATTCTTATTGATCTATAATCAAAGTCATTACATCCTTTCAATAATACACCATGTTTAGTACTACGTTTTGAAGTAGGTGATCAAAAGAAATTCAAGCAACTTAACACCAAAAAACTACGGCCAAAGTCATAAACAACTGTTGCCATACATAATTGAGTTAAAATAGAGTTAGTTATGATATCTAATTTTCTAGGAGAAATGAATGAAAAAAATAATTAAAATAACATCAACCTTACTGCTTTCAGCCCTTTCAACACTTTCTATTGCGAATGAAGATGGGTTCAATATTGCTGATGAATTACAATACGATAGTAGTAAACAAAAATCAGAGATAAGTATCTCTATAAGTCCTTTAGAAGCGTGGAATAATTATCTTACTAAACACAATTTAAACGACGGATTTAATGAAAGAAATGGTAGAGTATTTTTTGTTGGGTTTGGATCTGAAGTTGTTGGAAATGGCAGTTCTATTGTTAAATCTCCGGGTTTTCTTGATGCTAGAACATCGGCATATGGCATTGCCCTTTTAGCCGCCAAAGCTGAACTTGCTAATAACTTAAGCTCTGAATTAAGCTCTGAAAGAGCCCTTACAATGTTTAAAATTTCAGAAGATGCAGCGCCAGCATTTAGAGAAAAAGTCATCAAGCCCTTATCCCTAATGGATAAAGCGCATAAATTAACAGACCTAGCACTAGATGATCAGATCAAAAAATTTGACCCTGAATGGACAGGAGAAAATAAAAACAAAGAAGAGAAGCTTACGGCTTTAAGAAAATATATATTGATATATTCGGAGAATTTATCTCAAAAAACTAAACAATTCTTACAAGGTACTACCCCAGTATTCAACGCAGAAGGTCCTAATCATAGGGGTAATTATAGTGTTGGAGTTGGTATCGTATGGTCAGCAAAATCTACAAAAGTTGCCGAAGCAGTATACAATCCATATAGCAAAACTCCAAAAGGTAAAAAGAAACTACTAACCATTAAAGATCAACTTAAAAATATTAACGATAAAGAATTGGCATCAACCTATGGATCTCGAATTTGGTGGGACGAAAAAGGGTCTCCAGTTGTAGTTAGTTTTGCATCCACTGATGACCAGGGATTTGATACTACTGCAAAAAGACTAACATCCATGATTGCAAGAAATCAAATATCAATGTTTGTGGCTGAACAAATTGTTGCTAATGACTCTCTTACTGGTGGAGAAGAAAAACAAAAAGCAGACAGTATTACTAATTCATATTCTAATCAGGAATTTCAAAGCAGTATAAAAGCAAAATCAAAACAAATTACATTAAAAGGCGTTAATACCATTCTTTATAAATACCTAACACACCCAGGTAGTGGAAATGGCATGGTAATCAATGTAATGGCTTGGAGTCCAGAATCTTCAAAGATGGCCCTAGGTCTTGAAAAAATGTCAAAAGATCAAAAAACAAAGATGAATGCAAATTGTGGTGGTGGATGTTTGGGCAAGCAAGAAGATTTAAATCAAAATCTAAATATTCAAAACTCAACTATTGCATCTCCAAGTGGCCAAGGTGTGGCTAGCGACCCTGACGACTTTTAATGAATAACTATCTCCATAAAGGTTTAACTGTTATTACACTAGCTCTACTTTTAACATCGTGTAGCGAAACTACAACAGTGGCACAGAATACCAAGCCGGTTTCATCTGCGCAGAGCGATATCGACCAAGGTATTATTGCAGCCAAGTCTAAGAACTATAACAAAGCTATTAATTTTTTTACTACATCAATAGATAAAAATCCAAAAATCGCTGAATCCTACTATTACAGAGGTAAGGCGTGGCAAAAACTAGGGAAAGTCAATAAGGCACAAAATGATTATTTCAAGGCTTTGGAGCTGAATATAAAATATCCAGAAGTACATAATAGTCTTGGTGTGCTTTACACTTCTCAAGGAGATTACAGGGATGCAATAAAGCGCTACACGATCTCAATTTCATACAACAATCACTTCGCAAAACCATACATTAATAGAGGCGCCGTATATTTCAGAGAGGGCTCGTACCAAAAAGCTTTATTTGATTTTACTAGAGCACTTGAAATCGAACCAAATTCCACTCTTGCATTAAAAAATAGGGCGAATGTTTATAGTAGGATTGGTGCTAAAAATGCAGTATGTAGCGATTTAAAAAAACTTTGTAGTTATGGTCAATGCACATCGTTTAATAAACTTAGTAATTCTGGCTATTGCCAGGATTAATATTAGATCATATTGTAATCCTCCCAAAAATTAACACCCAGTAAAAGTAGAATTTTCTTATAATTAAAACATAAGGAGATTCAAATGAAGACAACACGTAAATCAGATTCACAAATCATGCAAATACTCAAC
>JAQRMW010000250.1:0-17601 GCA_028599075.1 Urechidicola sp.
CAATAATCAACACATCAATCATTTGATAAAAATGAATGAAATCATTTCTTGTATTCGATTTTACCGATTCTATAAACTGTTGAATAAAGCGTTCTGATGCAATATACAATACCGTTTTATCAGGGTACTTATCTTTTATCTCAACACCTATAGCATGTGCTAAATGGGTTTTCCCTAAACCAACACCACCATAAATCATCAATGGATTAAATGATGTCCCTCCAGGTTTATTTGCAACTGCCATACCTGCAGAACGCGCTAACCTATTAGAATCACCTTCAATAAAACTATCGAAATTATAATTTGGATTTAGTTGAGATTCAATTTTTACTTTTTGAATTCCTGGAATAACAAACGGATTTTTCAATTCACGTCTATTAATTTCTAAAGGAACTGTAACTCCTTGCGGATTGATTGGGTTTCTATTTGCACTCGGAATTTTAACTGTATGCGGTGTACTACTGCTATACGCATTTTCCATACGGACATCGTAAATCAATTTTGCATCATTACCCAACTGCTTAACCAATGCAACTCTTAATAACTTAATATAATGCTCTTCTAACCATTCATAAAAAAATTTACTAGGTACTTGAATTGTTAAAGAATCACCCGAAATTTTAATTGGCTTAATAGGCTCAAACCAAGTTTTATAAGCTTGTGGCTTGATGTTGTCCTTAATAAAGGTCAAACATTCATTCCAAACCGAAGTAGCAGTTTTAGTCATTAGTAATTAATGGTATATTGTGGGTTGTTGGTTAATTGAAAATAGGTAAATTTCTCTACCATTTTTGGTCTTACAAAAGTGTGAATAAATTTTAGTATAAAAAAATAAAATTGCTATTGTTTCCTAACTATTTTATGCGTATTATAAGCAACTTCAAAAAAATATTCAATGCTAATACATGAGTTAAAAATCCGTGTCAGATATGGTGAAACTGACCAAATGAGCTATGTTTACTACGGTAATTATGCTCAATATTTTGAAATGGGCAGAGCTGAGTGGTTGCGTAATTTAGGATATTCATATAGCGAGATGGAGAAAGACGGAATTATGCTTCCTGTTTTAAATTTAAATGTAAATTATTTGAAACCAGCCAAGTATGATGACCTACTCACTCTAAAAACAATTTTATTAAAAAAACCTTCGGTAAAAATTGAATTTAATTTTGAGATTTACAACGAAAAAAATGAGTTGCTAACCACCGCTTATACCAAATTAGCTTTTATCGATTCTAAAAAAAATAGACCTGTTAAATGCCCCGAACATTTACTTGAAAAAATTAATCATCTATTTCTTTAATTTGCAAGCATCGCAAGTTTTCGAAACTAGTTTTTATTGATGCAGCATCTTTTTTACGAACACTAATTTCAAAGACACAATTCATTTCCATTATCTGGCTATCTACCCGTAAATTTTTCTCTTTAATAATTCGCATTACCTTATCTAAAAATTCATATTCAAATGTGAGTATATAAGAAATATCAATTGTTTTTTCAACAATCTTAGCTGTTTCTAAAACAAGTTTAGCTGATGTTTTATAAGCAGTAATCAACCCACCAACACCCAACTTAGTTCCTCCAAAATAACGAACTACCACCACCAATATATTTGTGACATCAAAAGAAATTAATTGCCCCAAGATTGGCTGTCCTGCACTGTTACTTGGCTCACCATCATCATTTGCTCTAAAACGAATAGTTTCTGCTCCAATTCTCCAAGCATAACACCAATGCCTTGCTTTATGATGTTGTGATTTTAATTCGTCTATAAATTCTTTAACCTGAATCTCATTAGAAACAGGAAATGCATATCCATAAAACTTACTCCCTTTATCTTTAAAGATTTCACCTCCAAAAGATTTTTCAATTGTTTTATATGTATCTGAATTTTGCACCTATATATAAGGAGTCATAATTTTTAAGGAATCAGAAAATATTTGAGTGTGCTCTTTTTCAATACCGTTTATCTCTGGAGCTTTCAATCCTTCTTTAAAAAACACATCACCAGTAAAAATTCTAGCTTCATCCCATAAATTTTCATTTATAAAACTTTGCAATGTTTGAGCTCCTCCTTCAATAATTACAGATTGAATATCCTTTTGAAATAAAACATCACAAATTTGCTGTGGCAAACTTTTAGAATAATCAATCACCTCTATATGTAAGTTTTCTTTATCCTCTGGAAATAACATTTTAGAACTTGTAAAAACAATCGTCTTAACCGAACCATCAAAAACTCGTGAGTCTTTAGGAATTCGATAACTATTATCTAACACCAACCTAATTGGGTTTTCACCTTTATACGAACGCACATTCAACCTAGGGTTATCGGCAATAACTGTATTTGTACCCACTAATATAGATTGCTCCTCGCCTCTCCATTTATGCACCAATTGTTGCGAGTATTTATTCGAAATCCAATTGGGTAAATTTTCTACTTCTGCACCTCTCTTCTTATCTATAAACCCATCTTTTGTCTGCGCCCATTTTAATATAATATAAGGACGCTTTTTTTGATGAACTGTAAAAAATCGTTTGTTAATTTCAATACATTCCTTTTCTAAAACACCTACGACAACATCAATTCCGCTTGACTTTAAATGTGCAATTCCTTTACCTGCCACTACACTATGAGCATCAACAACACCAACAACAACTCGTTTTAATTTGTACTTCACAATCAAATCTGAACACGGAGGCGTTTTACCAAAATGACTACATGGCTCTAAACTCACATATAAGGTAGCTCTAGAAAGTGCTGACTTATCATCAACAGATTCAATGGCATTTACCTCGGCATGACTACCTCCATAAGGGCTCGTATATCCTTCACCAATAATTTTATCATTGCATACAACCACACAACCAACCATTGGGTTTGGGCGTGTAGTTCCCAATCCATTTTTAGCCAATTGAATACAGCGGTTTATATATTTTTCATGTATATTCACAACACAAAAATAAACTTTAAATTGACGAATCACAACTACCAGATAAGAGAACTTCAACCGAAAGATAATGAGCAACTTGCCAAAGTCATCAGAGCTGTTTTGATAGAATTTGGGGTGCCCAAAGTTGGTACTGCATATGAAGATAAAGCACTAGATTGTATGTTTAAAACCTACAACATATCAAAAGCTAAATATTTTATCATTGAAAAAGATTCAGAAATAATTGGTGGCGCAGGAATAATGCAATTGCAAAACTCAACAGAAAATATTTGTGAATTGCAAAAAATGTACTTTGCCCCAGAAGCAAGAGGCAAAGGTTTAGGAACTAAAATGATGAGGATTTGCTTAGACAAAGCAAAAGAATTTAGCTATGATAAATGCTATTTAGAAACCATGCCTTATATGGAATCTGCAAGAAAATTATATAATAGTGTTGGTTTCGAATCTTTAGATGGCCCCGTTGGAGATACAGGTCATTATAGCTGTAGTATGTGGATGATAAAAAAATTGTGACAATTAGGGAGAAATCATATCCTAAGAATTAACTAGCAGTGTTCTCGATACAAAATTCTCAAAAAAGGATTTCACTCGAACTGACGTATTAAGTACTTTTGAAAATTATATTTTTTTAATGACACTAAAAGAACTCAAGCAACATTTTCTTTCTACCCTCAAATCGATCTATCCAAAAGATGAAATTGATAGTTTCTATTTTATATTGATAGAACACCTTTTAAAACTTAAACGAATTGATATTGCTCTAGACCCTCAAAAAGAATTAACAGCAATGGAAGAACGTTTTTTACTTTATGGGTTAGAAAAACTACAACAAGAAATTCCGATACAATATGTAACTGGCACAACCGAATTTTTTGGGCTCCCGTTTAATGTAGATGAAAGTGTTTTGATTCCTAGACCAGAAACAGAAGAATTGATTGATTGGATTCTTCAATCAATCAACAACCAACAACCAGCAACCATTTTAGATATAGGAACTGGTAGTGGATGTATCGCTATTTCCTTGACGAAAAACATTCCATCAGCAAAAGTTTTTGGATTAGATGTTTCGCAAGAAGCCCTGAACATAGCCAAACAAAATGCCGAGTTAAATAAAGTTGATGTGCAGTTTATTAAACAAGATATTTTGACTTTATCAAAAAAAGTCATTGCGAATCCCGATAACCAGCGGGAGAAGCAATCTGTTTTTAATAATGAGATTACTTCGTTGCAAACTCATCGTAAAGACGAATTAAAATTCGATATTATCGTAAGCAACCCACCGTATGTTAGAGTTTTAGAAAAGCAGGAAATAAAAAAGAACGTCTTAGACAACGAACCGCATTTAGCCCTTTTTGTTGATGATAATAACCCACTATTGTTTTATGATAAAATCGCAGATTTTGCAAAAGAAAATCTCAAACAAAATGGAGAACTTTTTTTTGAAATCAATCAATACTTAGGAAAAAAAACAATTGCACTATTAAAAAACAAAGGCTTTAAAAACATCGAATTGCGTAAAGATATTTTTGAAAATGATAGAATGATACGTGCAGAATTATAATTGATTTTTACACTTGGAATTCTCTAAATAAAAATACTATCTTCGCTAACCTGTTATAAACCAGACTTATTATCAAAACATTTATTTATGAAAAAAAATATTAAGCTTGCTGCGGCTCAAATAACTCCTGTATTTCTAGATATCAAAAAAACAATTGACAAAGCCTGCGCTACAATTATAGAGGCCGGTAAAAATGGAGCTGAATTGGTAGTTTTCCCCGAAGCTTTTATTTCTGGATATCCAGATTGGGTTTGGTTAATTCCAAACAGTCAGGGAGCAATACTAAATGAATTGTACATCAAACTTGTTGAAAATGCTATTTCTGTACCTGATCTATACACTCAAAAACTTTGTAAAGCAGCAAAGTCCGCAAATATAAATGTGGCTATTGGCATGCACGAACGAAATTCTGAAACAAGCAATACAAGCCTTTACAACTCCTTATTATTTATTGATAATAAAGGCGAAATTATTGGCAAGCATCGCAAGTTGATGCCAACTGGAGGCGAACGTCTTATTTGGGCTCAAGGAGATGGAAGTACACTGAAGTCTTATGACACTACTGCCGGAAAAATTGCAGGATTAATTTGTTGGGAAAATTACATGCCCTTAGCTCGAAATACAATTTACCAAAGTGGCGCTCAAATATTAGTGGCACCAACTTGGGATAAAAGCACCAATTGGATGCAATCTATGCAGCATATTTCTAGAGAAGGCGGATTGTTTGTCATCAGCGTTTGTATGGCATTGAAAACAGATGATATCCCTGATGAATATGAGTTTAAGAATTTATACCCAAAAGATAGGGTATGGATTAATTCTGGCAACAGCTGTATCATCGCTCCAAACGGCAAAATACTTGCTGGCCCTTTAGAAGCCGAAGAAGGAATTTTATATGCTGATATTAATTTAAACCAAATAACTGCCGCAAAAAGAATGTTTGATGCAGTTGGGCATTATGCAAGACCTGATGTTTTTAAATCTGGACTAAAGAAATAAAATACCCTAGAATTCTCTCATTTAAAAAAGTATCTTTGCCTCATGCGAATAGATATCATTACCGTTTCTCCAGATTTAATTAAAAGTCCTTTTGAGCACTCTATAATGAAACGTGCTATTGACAAAAAATTGGTTGAAGTCCATTTTCACAACTTACGCGATTTTGCTTTAAACAAATATGGAAAGATTGATGATTATCAATTTGGTGGTGGCGCTGGTATGGTATTGATGATAGAACCTATTGATAAATGCATTTCAAAATTGCAAAGTGAACGCAACTATGATGAAATTATTTATATGACTCCAGATGCAAAAACGCTGAATCAGGCAACAGCTAATTCACTTTCGATGGTAAAGAATATGATAATTCTTACAGGACATTACAAAGGTGTAGATCAACGCGTACGCGATAAATTCATCACCAAAGAAATCTCTATTGGAGATTATGTTTTGAGTGGTGGCGAATTGGCTGCTGCTGTTTTATGTGATGCGGTTATTCGATTAATTCCAGGAGTTTTAGGTGATGAAACCTCAGCACTTACCGATTCTTTTCAAGATAATTTATTATCACCACCTGTTTATACTAGACCTTCTGAATATGATGGAATGAAAGTTCCAGACGTTTTACTTTCTGGTAATTTTCCGAAGATTGATGAATGGCGCGCTACTAAAGCACAAGAGCATACACAAAACATTAGACCCGATTTATTAGATTAGATATAATACACTCTAAAATCTTTTTTAATAAAACCCTCCAAAAGTTTAACCACCATTGAATTAATACATTAGCTACCCTCCTATTTTTTCCATTAAATTTTGGAGTTTCAATTTATTTACTATATTTGAAACCCTCGAAAGAGGAATTGCTAACTAAAAAATATCCCCATATGAGTCTGTTCTACCAAAAAATCGACCAATACAAAAACGCAATGCTGCACTTAGGCATTGATTGCGACCAACAATTATTAACTGCAGTAACCAAAGGATTAGGACCATCAATCTACAAAGTTGAAGCCGAAACTGTTTCAGGTAAATGTGCTGAAGAATTACAAACAATCAAAAATAATTTTTTAAGAAAAAAACTAGGGCTGTTTGACTCTAGAAGAATTGATGAAGTCATTAATTCAGTAATTTTAAAAATGGGAAGATCTAATGATTGTAAGTATCGTGCTATTTTTTACTACCTCTTAGTTAAAGAGTTACGTAAGGAGTATATTTATGAAAAAGCTTCGTAATTTCTATTACCCGATACCTTACCTAGTAAAAACTAATTCTGTTTCAGTTGATAAATTGCTGTCAAAAGCATAACCTTCGGTATTAAATCCTTTTAAATCTTCAACAGTCTCTATATTGTTATCTACAATATAGCGCACCATCATTCCTCTAGCTTTCTTAGCAAAAAAACTGATGACTTTTAGATTTCCATTTTTATAATCTTTAAATATTGGCGTAATAACTGGCGTTTTTAACATCTTTGGCTTTACAACTTTAAAATATTCATTACTTGCTAAGTTGATAAAAATTTCACTCTCACTCATTTCATCATTCAACGTATTCGTAACTGAATCTCCCCAAAATTGATAAAGGTTATCTTTTCTACCAACCTTTAACTTTGTCCCCATTTCTAAACGATAAGGCTGCATTAAATCCAACGGTTTTAACACTCCGTATTGACCAGAAAGAATACGCAATTTATCTTGTAGCTGTCTTAATTTATTGTTAGGTAATGTTGCTATATCTAAACCAATATAGACATCACCTTTAAAAGCGTAAACAGCTTGTTTTGCATTTTCTAAATCAAATGGTAAAGACCATTCTTGATTTCTATCATAATTCAATTGGCCTAAATTTGGTGAAATACTCATCAATTTAGAAAGTACTTTTGCAGATTTCTTTTTTAAAACTTTACTTAGTTTTTCTGCTTCTGGAAGAAAAACTCCTTGAGTAAATTCTAATGTTGATGCTTTTGATTCGAAGTCTAATGACTTTGCTGGTGATACTACTATTTTCATGTGATTAATCTATATTACAAACTTAGGTTAATTCGATAAATTTTCCATTCTTAAATTCAAAATTAAAATCTCCTTTGATTATAAAATCAGAAACTTCGATTTCATCATCAGTTGGAAACCATTTTTTAAGTAAAGGATTTGCGAGGATAAACAAGCCTTCTTCATCTCCAAGAGCACAGAATCTATTATAATCTCCACTATATTTTTTGATGGGTTTAATTGAGTTTAAAACAGCAACTGTTTCTTTTATGTTAGTTGATGCCAAAGCCATTTCACTAATATTTAAAATTGATTTAAATGAAAAGGCATTGCTACTATTAATGTTTAAACTCTTTCTTGCGATAAACTCTACAATATTCATATCAGAGTCATAGAAATATAGTGCCTTGGCATTCCATGATTCAAAATCGATAATTTCATCCTCTTCAAAAGGAATCAATGTCACTCTCTCTTTTAACCAATGCAACGCTTCTTTTTCTTTATTCGAAGGAATATTAAATGCAAAGTGATAAGGCTTACTATCCTCTTTAACTTTAAATGTTAGCATACTGCTTCCTGTATTAAAACTACAGCTCGACTCATTACAATCTATCATTTCAAATTCTAAAACCTTAGAATAGAAATCAATTTGAGCTTTCAAATTTTGCGTAAATAATATGAGTTCTTCTATTTTCATTCTGATGTAAATTTATAAAACAATTGTATTTTAAATAATGATTTAGCATACTCACTTTTTATAAACCTATTGAGAAAGTTGATAATAATTTGGTTGGTTATGGATTCAAAAAAAACCGCCTAACAATTAAGTTAAGCGGTTATAAGATTGAATTAATTATTTTTACAGTTTAACACCTACTCCAAATCCAAATACCCAAGGATTAATATCAACATCGGCATTAACGGTAGCACCTAGAGCTGTAGTAGCATCTACTTCAGCATTTGTATTTAAAAATATTTTCTTTACATCAACATTTAAAAACCACTTATCATTAAGCATATAATCTAAACCGCCTTGTAAAGCAAAACCGATCGCAGCATCATAACTAACGTCATCTGCTACTGGCCCTTCATCTACTCCATAAAAAAGTGTAAGATTAATACCAGCACCCACATAAGGAACCAACTTACCTCCAGTAAAATGATATTGCCCTAATAATGTTGGTGGTAACAACCAAACTTCACCTAGATCAATATCTCCAGCTGCTGTGCTTATAGCCTTCACATCGTGTTTAGTAGTTGCTAAAATTAATTCTGCCGACCAGTTTTCAGTAAAGAAATACGTAAAATCGAACTCTGGAACAAATGCAGTAGAAATATCTACATCTCCTCCAATTGCTTCAATTGTTGCACTCTCATCTGGAGTAACAACAATTCCTCTAAAACGAATTTGCCATTTACTAAATTCTGATTTAGCAGCATCTGATTCTTCTTGGGCAAAGGTAAAATTAACTAGACCTAGTAATAGTACCAATGTAATTAACATTGTTTTTTTCATTATAATAGTTTTTTAGTTTGGGCAAATTTACCATTACTTAAAGCTCCCAGATATGACATTTATCATACTGTTAAAGGAAATATATGTCACATCAAATAAATAAAGAGTAATTGGTATTAATTTAGATTGTTTCTAAGCTTAAGAAGCTTTCATTACATAATACCCAACCTGTATAAATCCTTTATTTTTAGATTATTAAATCTATATAGATTAATTATTTCCCGAAATTTTAAAAGCTATCAAAAGCATAACATTAAATTTTTTAATAAAAACTAAATAGATAAACAAATGTTTACAATTTCTTATCGTATATTTGCGATTAGAAATATGAAAAGAAGTTTAGAAACTATAGAATACAAGAAAGACACAGAAGCATTGGCAAAATTTGCAAAAGCTTTAGGGCATCCTACACGTATAGCAATTTTAAAACATCTCGAAAATCAATCATGTTGTTTTACTGGTGATTTGGTCGAAGTTTTCCCTTTGGCTCAATCTACAGTTTCCCAACATCTTAAAGAATTAAAAAATGCTGGTCTTATTCAAGGAGAATTAAAACCACCCAAAATAAAATACTGTATCAATCAAGAAAACTGGAATATTGCAAAAGATTTATTTCAAAGTTTTTTTGATTGATATTTTTTTAACAAATATATCACCTATTTGCGATAAACAAGAAGAGTATTATGAGTAAAGTAATTAAAATATTAGGAACAGGTTGTCCAAAATGTAAATCAATGGCAGGAGTTGTAGAAAATGTAGTTTCGAAAAACAATATTAATGCAACAATCGAAAAAGTAGAGGACATTATGGAAATTATGAAATTCAATGTAATGACTACACCAGCTTTAGTAATAGATGATGTTATTACAATAAAAGGTAGAGTGCCTTCAAAGGATGAAGTTTTAACTCTTTTAAGCTAGCTGCAACAATCTCTATGTTTAATTGGATACAAAATATTGCAGATTGGTTGGTCTATGATGTCTTAAATATGGAACAAGGGCAACATCTTGCTGAAACCTTAAATTTTTTTATTTATGACACCACAAAAATTTTAATCCTGCTCTTTGTTGTCATCTTTTTAATGGGAATAGTAAATAGCTATTTTCCAATAGATAAGGTGAAAAATTATTTATCAAGAAACAAACTGTTCGGTTTTGAATATTTAATGGCAAGCCTTTTTGGTGTGGTAACACCTTTCTGTTCTTGTTCGTCAGTTCCTTTATTTATAGGTTTTGTTAGAGGTGGAATCCCTTTAGGTGTAACATTTTCATTTTTAATTACTTCTCCTTTGGTCAATGAAGTTGCAATAGGTCTTTTTGTTGGATTGTTTGGTATTAAAACAACCATTATCTATGTGGTTAGTGGTGTTTTATTAGGCACTATATCCGGAGTAATTCTTCAAAAATTGAAGTTAGAACCCTATTTAACACCTTGGGTAAAAGAGGTTTTGGCAACTGCTCAAAAAGATCAAGATGTATTCATAGCCGAAAAACAAACCTTAAAACAAAGATTACCTGTAATCTGGGAGGAAGTGCTAAAAATTCTTAAAGGTATTATTCCCTATGTTCTAATTGGAATCGCTATTGGAGGTCTAATGCATGGTTATATTCCGGAAGGATTTTTTGAAAAATATATGGATAAAGACAACCTTTTTGCTGTGCCAATTGCAACCATTTTGGCTGTGCCCATGTACTCAAACGCATCAGGAATATTACCTGTAGTTCAAGTGTTGGTTGCTAAAGGAATTCCGATAGGAACTGCAATCGCATTTATGATGGGAGTTGTAGGACTTTCTTTACCAGAAGCAATGCTATTAAAAAAAGTAATGACTTTAAAACTCATTGCCATCTTTTTTGGTGTCGTTACACTTTGCATTATTATTTCAGGATATATTTTTAACATCGTATTATAAACTATAAATCAATAAAAAATGAAAACAATCAAATTTATCACAGTATTAGCAATCAGTCTAACACTAACATCTTGTAATAGTCAAACTAAAAATAAAGATAATTCTTTAGACCAATCCATTTCAAAAATAGAGGTGTTAGACTTTCATTCTACACACAGATGTATTACTTGTAATGCGATAGAAGCAAATACAAAATATACACTAGAAACTTATTTTGCTAAGGAACTCAAAGAAGGAAAAATTACATTTCAAGTGATTAATGTAGATGAAAAAGAAAATGAGAAAATCGCTGAAAAATTTGAAGCATCTGGCACATCACTATTCTTAAATGTGATAAAAAACGGAAAAGAAACTCAAATAAACTTAACCGATTTTGCTTTCATGAATGGGAAAGACCAAGAAACCTTTTCTAAAGAATTAAAAACTAAAATAAATACGGAATTAAAAACACTCTAAATGGATTTTTTACAATCTCTGTTAGAAAATTATAATATTCCAATATTATCGGCATTTATACTCGGACTAATGACTGCCATTAGTCCATGCCCTTTGGCAACCAATATAACTGCAACTGCATTTATCTCTAAAAATATTTCTAGCAAACGAAAAGTATTTTTAAGTGGGTTATTATATTCTTTAGGAAGAGGTTTTAGTTATACTGCCATCGGTTTGATATTATATTTTGGAGCGAGTAAGTTTCATATTGCTCGATTTTTTAATCAAAATGGAGAAAAATATTTAGGCCCTTTATTAATTATCATAGGTCTAATAATGCTAAATGTTATTAAATTAAACTTTTTAGGTAAATCGAATTTTCAAGAAAAACTATCTGAAAAGTTTAAAGACAAAGGGCTTTTAGGTTCTTTTTTAATAGGTGTTGTTTTCGCTTTGGCATTTTGTCCTTATAGTGGAGCCTTGTTTTTTGGAATGCTAATACCTATGACAATTACATCAGCCGATGGACTTTATTTGCCAATTGTATTTGCATTCGGAACAGGTTTACCTGTAATCCTCTTTACTTATTTATTAGCCTTTACAGCAGGAAAAGTAGGCGTGTTCTATAACCAAATTACAAAAATTGAAAAGGTAATGCGAACAGTTGCAGGTGTTGTCTTTATACTGACTGGATTGTATTATGTTTCCATTTTTACAGGCTTGTTGTGATAATAAAAATCAGAAACCATACTAAATTAGATAAACAAAAATCCTAAATCTCCTCTTTAGAATTAACCGTATAGGTTTTCCATTTCTCTAAACATTGGGTTATGTCTTTTGGTATATCAGAATTAAAGCGCATAAACTCTCCTGTAGTTGGGTGTGTAAACCCTAAAGTTTTTGCATGTAGTGCTTGCCTTGGTAATACTTTAAAACAATTATCTACAAACTGTTTGTATTTGGTAAAGGTGGTGCCTTTTAAAATGGCATCACCACCATAACGAGCATCATTAAATAGGGTGTGCCCAATGTATTTAAAGTGTGCACGTATTTGGTGTGTACGTCCGGTTTCTAATTTACACTCAACCAAAGTCACATAACTAAAGCGTTCTAACACCTTAAAATGTGTAACCGCATGCTTGCCAAAATCACCTTCAGGAAACACATCCATTTGCAAACGGTTTTTTAAACTGCGTCCAATATTGCCTTCGATGCGGCCTTCATCTTCGTCTATATGACCCCAAGCTAGAGCAACGTATTTTCGTTCAGTAGTACGGTCAAAAAACTGCTTAGACAAATGCGCCATGGCATATTCTGTTTTTGCAACTACCAACAGCCCGCTGGTATCTTTGTCAATTCTATGCACCAACCCAGGTCGTTCATTACTATTGGTTGGCAAGTTTTCGATATGATGAATTAATGCGTTTACCAAAGTCCCAGAATAATTTCCATGACCCGGATGCACAACCATTCCAGCAGGTTTATTCACCACGATAACAGCATCATCTTCGTACACAATATCAATAGGAATGTCTTCAGCAACCAATAAATTTTCATGTGGAGGGTGTGCTAAAACAACACGCACCACGTCATTTGGTTTAACTTTGTAATTAGATTTTACGGTAATCTCATTTACTAAAACATTACCTGCTTTAGCAGCTTGCTGAATTTTATTTCTGGTCGCATTTTCGATAAAATTCATTAAAAATTTATCAACTCTTAAAGGCTCTTGCCCCTCATGAGCTACATATTTAAAATGCTCATATAATTCTTCATTTTCTAACTGATCGTCTTCCTTCATCTTAAAAAATTACTTTTTATCATAAACACTTTTATCACCACCATCACCCAATTTTAATTCTAATAAAGAATTACGAGGAAGCAAATCACCTTCCTTAACTGGCTTTCCTTTGTGATACAAACCACGCACTACATTTTTAGCAATATCCTTTACGTATTTTGGATGGTCTCCTACTCTAAATCCAACAGCTTTCAAGGTAGCTTCGGCATTTCTTCTTGGCTTTGCAAACACATTAGGTATTTCTATATTTTGATATGTTGGTCTATTTATTTTTAAATAAATACGTCTTTTTTCTTTAACAAAATCACCAGCCTCTGGGTGTTGCTCTATTACAGAAAGTGGAGGATACTCTGGATTAAAATTTGTAGAATCTATAATTTCTGCATTTAAATTTAATTCATCTAAAACAGTTGTCACTTCAGATATTGTGAGTTTAGACAAATCTGGAACCTGAATTTTTTGATCGTGATTTGTAGTAACAGCCAACCACTTTGTCAATAAAAAAAGCAACAAAATCATACCAACTAGGGCAATAATTAACTGCTTTAAAAAGGTCTTACTCTTCACAAAATTTAATAAACTCATATCCGCTTTAGTTTTAACAAAGATATAAAACGTAACAAGGAACTTTAAATTATATTTGATTTAATTCTTTTCGTACTTTTGTTTTGAATCTATTTGATAAAATGAAACGAGCGTGCTAAAATGTTTATCCACAAAGGGAATGATTAATAGCGAACAGCATGTGACCATTAAAAGTAATTAATAGAAGTACATGAAAAAAAATATTGCCGTAGTGATGGGCGGATACTCATCAGAATATAAAATCTCTCTTAAAAGCGGAGCGGTAGTTTGCGACAATTTAGACAGCGAATTGTATTCAATTTATGCAGTTCATATTTTTAAAAATAAATGGGTGTTGGTTAAAAATGGAAATGAATACCCTATCGATAAACATGATTTTTCGGCCACTGTTAACAATCAAAAAATAACTTTTGATTGTATATTTAATGCTATTCACGGCGCTCCAGGTGAAGATGGACAATTGATGTCTTATTTTGAATTGTTAGGAATAAAACACACTTCTGCGCCTTCGTATCAAATGGCAATTACTTTTAATAAACGTGATTGTTTAAGCATTGTGAAGCCTTACGGAATTAAAACAGCAGTATCCTATTATTTAAACTTAGGTGATGTTTTTGATGTTAATACCATCATCAAAAAAGTGGGATTACCATGTTTTGTAAAAGCAAATAAAGCGGGAAGTAGTTTTGGGATTTCAAAAGTTTATAAAAAAGAATTATTAAAAGAAGCTATTGAAAACTCGTTTAAAGAAGATGATGAAATAATTATAGAATCGTTTTTAGATGGAATAGAAGTTTCTGTTGGAGTCATAAATTATAAAGGAAAAACTACTGTTTTACCAATTACTGAAATAGTTTCAGAAAATGACTTCTTTGATTACGAAGCAAAATATCAAGGAAAATCTCAAGAAATAACTCCGGCAAGATTAACCGAAGCTGAAGAAAAACGTGTAAGAGAAGTGGCTAAAAAAGCCTATAAGGTTTTGCGAATGAGCGGATTTTCTAGAAGCGAATACATCTTAATTGATGGCGAACCCCATATGATTGAAATGAATACCGTACCCGGAATGACCACGGAAAGTATTTTACCACAACAAGCGCAAGAAGCAGGTATTAGCCTAAAGGAGTTGTTTGGCAATGCGGTTGAAATGGCGTTTGTAAATTGATAATGTATAATTAAAATGAATAATGTCACTCTGAGCCTGTCGAAGAGTCTGAATTATAAAATTAAAAACCATGAAAAGAGCAGTTTTTCCAGGATCATTCGACCCAATAACACTTGGGCATGTAGATATAATCAAAAGAGCAATTCCTTTATTTGATGAAATAATCATCGCAATTGGCATCAATGCTGATAAAAAATACATGTTTAGCCCTGAGCAGCGGCAAGCATTTATTGAAGAGATTTTTAGCAATGAAGCAAAAATTAAAGCTGAGACATATACAGGTCTAACAGTTGATTATTGCAAAAAGATTGATGCTGCTTTTATATTACGTGGGCTAAGAAATCCTGCTGATTTTGAATTTGAAAAAGCCATTGCACAAACCAATAGAAAGTTGTCTGGTATTGAAACTGTTTTTCTTTTAACAAGTGCCGAAACTTCATTTATCAGTTCTAGTATTGTTCGTGATATTCTAAGAAATAATGGCGATGTGAGTGTGTTAGTCCCAGATGTTGTTATCAAGTAATTTCATGAAAAAACATCTAGTCGTTTTTATTAGTCTCTTTCTCAGCACAACAATTTTAGCTCAAGAAGTTGAAGAAAATTTTGAAACTATTTTTGAGCAAACTAAAGGTGATAGTACCGCTACTTATGAGCAAACTATTGAGTTTTATATAAAATTAGCTAAAAGCTATCCTGAAATAAAAATTCAAAAAGTTGGAATGACAGATGCAGATATCCCACTCCATTTGGTGCTATTTGATGCTGATAAAAATTTTAATCCGCTAGAAACAAGAAAAAATACCATCCTAATCAATAACGGAATTCACCCTAGTGAACCCGATGGAGTTGATGCAAGTATGCTATTCTTACGAGATTTAGTGCAAAGTGAAACACTCAAAAAAGAATATGAGCAAATCATCATAGCCATTATACCGATGTATAATATTGGCGGGGGCTTAAACAGGAATTCCACATCAAGAGTCAACCAAAATGGACCATTTGAATATGGGGTAAGAGGCAATACTCACAATTTTGATTTGAATCGTGACTTCATCAAAAGTGACACAAAAAATGCACAAGCATTTACAACGATTTTTCACATGGTAAATCCTGATGTATTTATTGATAATCATGTGAGCAATGGTGCAGATTATCAATATACACTAACACATTTATTTACCCAACACAACAAAATGGGTGGCGAATTGGGTGAATTTATAGAAGAAAGTATGATTCAGAATATAACGCGAAATTTAAAAAATAAAGACTTGATTATTACTCCATATGTAAATGTTTACAATCAAGTTCCAGAAAAGGGATTTACACAATTTTTTGATTCACCCAGATATTCTACGGGATATACTACGCTATTTAATTCTCTAGGTTTTATGGTAGAAACCCACATGCTAAAAACGTATAAAGATAGGGTTGAGCAAAATTATGAACTGTTATTTTCCTCTTTAGATTTCTTAAAATTATACGGATATGAGGTAAAGCAACTCCGCCAAAAAGCTATTGAGCAAATACTAACAAAAGAAACATATCCTATCAACTGGGAAATTGATAGTACCCGTTTTTCGACATTAAACTTTTATGGTTATGAAGGCTCATATATTAAAAGTGAAGTTACAGGGTTAAAGCGCTTAAAATATGACCAAACAAAACCGTTTACCAAAAGTGTTTCGTATTACAACAATTACAAACCGAGCAAAGAGGTAAGCATCCCTAATTTTTATGTTGTTCCAAAGCGCTTAAAGAAAGTAGTGCAATTATTACGACAAAATAGAATTCAGATACTACCTTTAAAAGAGGATGCAGAAATACAAGTTGAAGGGTATACGATTGATCGTTATGAAACGGTAAAATCGCCTTTCGAAAATCATTATTTACATTATAATACAAAGGTAACTTCTACTGTAACTATGCAACAATTTAAGAAAGGTGATTTTTTAGTTCCTACGAATCAATCTGGGTTAAAATATTTATTAGAAACTTTAGAACCCGAAGCAACGGACTCCTTTTTTAACTGGAATTTCTTCGATATTATTCTGCAAAGAAAAGAATATTTCTCTCCTTATGTTTTTGAAGATATTGCAAAAGAAATTTTAGATAATGACCCCGTCTTAAAAACGGAGTTTGATTTAAAAAAAGAATACGATTCTGATTTTGCTAACAATTCAAATGCTCAATTAGATTTTATTTATCAGCATTCTAAATATGCAGAAAAGAATTATATGCGTTATCCTATCTATCGAATTTTAAAATAAGATGCAAAACTGGAATTCAAAATTACAGGAATTCGAATCGGCAAATATTCCACTTGCCTTAATTACCGTTACCAAATGTTTGGGGTCAACTCCATGTAAAATAGGCGCAAGAATGATCGTTACTTTTGATAAAAAAATCTACGGAACAATAGGTGGTGGAAAACTCGAATTCAATGTTATTGATAAAGCTATTATTGCAATCAATCAAAATAAAATTATTGAATACTCCTTTACATTGGGTCCAGAAACGGCTCAATGCTGTGGCGGAAAAGTAGAATTAATTATAGAACCTATGAATCAATCTCCAGGACTTTATTTGTTTGGCGCTGGCCATATTGGTGTTGAAGTGTGCAACATTCTAAATGATACTCCCTTTAAAATTACTTTACTAGATGTGAGAGAGAATTGGCGAGAT
>JAQRMW010000250.1:17701-23902 GCA_028599075.1 Urechidicola sp.
GAATCAATCTCCAGGACTTTATTTGTTTGGCGCTGGCCATATTGGTGTTGAAGTGTGCAACATTCTAAATGATACTCCCTTTAAAATTACTTTACTAGATGTGAGAGAGAATTGGCGAGATACTTTGACCCTTTCTGATACCATTTCTTTTTCTGATATTGATTTTGATTTGTACAAACAGTACATTAATTGGGGACCTAATTGCTATATTGTAATCATGACGCACGACCACAGATTAGATTTTGAAATTACTGCTTTAGCGTTGGAATCAGAAACCAACTATATTGGACTCATTGGTAGTAAAACTAAAAAAGTGCGTTTTAATAATCTGCTAAAAAAAGAGCTGAATATTGAAGATGGCATTTCAAAAGTTCATTGCCCTGTAGGATTAGATATTGGTGGTATAACACCCAATGAAATTGCAATTTCAGTTGCTGCAGAGTTGTTAAAGGTTTATTATAAGAAATAGATTGTATATTGTTATACCTGCGAAGGCAGACATCCAAAGTTAACTCAATTAAAAACTACCTCATTTTTGGATTCCGTTCCGATATTTATCGGGATTCGCAGGAAAGACATTAATAAAAAAGCCTTACATCTTAAGTCTAAAAGTGAAACGGTCTATTGTCTTTTTAATTCCCCAACACATCATATTGATCTAATCCTTTAGTGAATTTCTCAGGATTTTCTGCTAAATGATAACGAGGGTCATCAATATCTTCTATAATCACTTCATGGAATTTAGAATCAGCTTTGTATAATAAATCTTTACAATCCTGACTTAAATGTTTTAAGTGAACAGTTTTACCTTCGGTTTCGTATTTCTTTACCAAATTTAAAATTGCTTCAAATGCCGAGTGATCACTTACACGTGACTCTACAAAATCAATCTCTACACTTTGAGGGTCTCCTTTTATATCAAACTTTTCATTGAACGCTGTGATTGATCCAAAGAATAAAGGTCCCCAAATTTCATATACTTTGGTTCCGTCTTCTTTAACTCTTTTTCTAGCACGAATGCGTTTTGCATTTTCCCAAGAAAAAACTAAGGCGCTAACAATCACTCCAGAAATAACAGCAATAGCTAAATCAAAAATTACAGTTAATGACGAAACTAAAATCAATACGAATAAATCTGTTTTCGGAATTTTATTGATGATTCTAAAACTAGACCATGCAAAAGTCCCGATAACTACCATAAACATAACTCCTACCAATGCTGCGATTGGAACTTGCTCTATTAATCCAGAAGCAAACAGAATAAATCCGAGTAAGGTTAATGCTGCAACAATTCCTGAAAGTCGTGTTCTACCACCACCTTTTATATTGATAATTGATTGACCAATCATGGCACAACCACCCATACCTCCAAACACTCCAGTCACAATATTAGCACCTCCTTGTGCTATACATTCTCGATTTCCATTACCACGGGTATCTGTTAATTCGTCAATTAAATTTAAAGTCATTAATGATTCTATCAAGCCAATAGCTGCTAAAATCAACGCATATGGACCGATAAACCAAAGAGTTTCTAGCGTAAACGGAATCTTAGAAAAAGTTTCTAATTCTGGTACTGGAAAGCCTCCTTTTAAGCCTTCTCCACCACCATCTCTAATAAATGAACCTACGGATGCCACATCTAAATTACCAACAATCACGATTCCTGAAACTACCAAAATAGCAATCAATGCTTCTGGCAATTTTGACATTGCTTTAATTTTTGGCAAGCCCCACATAATTAACATGGTGAGTGCTACCAATCCTAACATCATCCAATAACTAGTATCCTTCTCTTCTGGAAACATTCCTAACTGAGAAGTAAAAATTACAATTGCTAAACCATTTACAAACCCCATCATTACAGGGTGTGGAATCAATCTAACAAACTTGCCTAATTTTAAAACCCCTGCCATCATTTGGATAAAACCCATTAAGATTACAGTAGCAAAAAGATAATACAAACCAAGGTTTTCTCCTTCAGCACCCATCGCATTTCCTTCAGAAACTAAAGAAACCATCACCACTGCCAAAGCACCTGTAGCACCAGAAATCATACCTGGTCTTCCTCCAAAAATTGAAGTAATTAAACCTACCATAAAAGCGGCATACAAACCAACCAAAGGATCAACTCCTGCTACAAAAGCAAATGCAACTGCTTCTGGAACCAATGCCAACGCGACTGTAATTCCTGAGAAAAAATCGTTTCTCGCATTAGGCAATCTCTTTCTGATAAATTTTTCCATGATTAGGTTTTTAAATTTTCAAGCGGCAAAAATACATTTTTTGATTTAAAGCTACCTTGTCTTTCTTATGAAAGACATAATCGAATTAATTTGATGAAAATAACAAGCGTATGTTTCCATAAGAATTTTCGAGTGTTCTTTTTGTTTCTTCTTGATTCTTAAAAACAACTTTGGTAATTCCTTCTTCTAATTGAGGTGTCAATGGACCTTTAAAATCAGTTTTCATTTTATACCAGTGGGTAATTTTTAGTACTTCTCGGTCATTTCTCTGAAATATATGATAGGTCTTTTGAAGTTTCTTTTCAATCTTTAATCCAGAAATACCACACTCTTCTTCAACCTCTCGTATGGCAGCTTCTTTTTTCCTTTCTCCATTTTCAATTTTTCCTTTGGGTAAATCCCATGTATCAAATCGATAAATAAATAGTACTTCATCATTTTGATTGGTTACCAATCCACCTGCAGCTTTTTCAATTTTAAAAAACCATTTGAATTCTTTCCACAAAGTTTCTAAATCAACATGGAATAAAAATAGTTCAGAAAATTTCTTTGATTTTGCATTTTCTAAAACAGATTCTATGGTAATATCATCCTTATAATAAAAACTATCTTTTGTTAAATTTTGGAGATTATCTGTCAAGTAAATAGGAATGTCGTCCACAAAAATTGTATACATTTGCAACATGATTTTAAACAAAGATACTGCAAAAAAAACTGCTGAATTATTGCTTCAAATAAAAGCGATAAAATTGCAACCTAACGACCCTTTTACATGGGCATCGGGTTGGAAATCTCCAATCTATTGTGATAACAGAACAACTTTGTCATTTCCAAAAATTAGAACCTATTTAAGACAAGAGCTTGCCAAAATAGTTATCTGCAAATATGGAAAACCAGATGTAATTGCAGGAGTTGCTACAGGTGCAATTGCGATAGGAGCTTTGGTGGCTGAAGAATTGGGAGTTCCTTTTATTTATGTACGGCCAGAAGCAAAAAAACACGGACGTCAAAATCAGGTTGAAGGTTTTTTAGAAAGTGGATCTAATGTTGTGGTAATTGAAGATTTAATTAGCACTGGCAAAAGTAGTTTGAATGCCATTAAGGCTTTGAAAAAAGAAAATGTTACTGTAAAAGGGATGGTAGCAATTTTTACTTATGGATTTGCAATTGCTGATGAGAATTTTAAAATGTCTAGCATTGAACTGACAACTTTAAGTGATTACAATGCATTGCTAGAACAAGCCAATGACACCAATTATATTTCGGACAATGATTTAAATACGTTGCAAAGTTGGAGAGAAAATCCAAGTGAGTGGAATCAATAATCAATTATAAATTATGAGTGTTGAATTATGAGTGTTGAATTATGAGTGTTGAATTATGAGTGTTGAATTATGAATTAAAAATTCAATTTTTAATTCTTTGCTAACTCTCGATTAAACATTTTAACGTCTTAACAGTTCAACATTATTAAAAAGATGAATTTAGAAACAAAAAAAATAACAGTACAGAAATCTGCTAAAGAAATATTTGAGTTCTTAACCGACTTAAATAATTTTGAAGGCTTAATGCCAGAAAGTAAAGAAAAGTTTGAGGTTGATGGGGATTCATTTCTATTTGGATTAAAAGGGATGCCAGAAATTAGATTAGTATTGCAAGAACAGATTGAATACAGCAAAATAGTTTTGGCTGCTGCAAGTAGTAAACTACCTTTTACATTAACACTTGATATTAATGAATTAGATGAAAGCTCATCAGAAAATCAATTATTTTTTAAAGGAGATTTTAATCCTATGATGGCAATGATGATTAAGGGGCCATTGCAAAAATTCATCAATACCTTATCAGAAAATATAGCAAAGTTGTAATTAGCCTATTTATTACTCCATAAAAATCCGTTTGATATTTTATCAAACGGATTTTTTGTTATTTGGCTGGGGCTCCCTTCGGTAAAGTTAATATTGAGCTTTGTCGAAATACTCAGGGTAAACTTCTCGCTCAAATAAATTCTAAAAACAAAAAAACAGTACACAAAAAATTGAATACTGTTTTAAATCTGTGACTTGGCTGGGGCTCGAACCCAGGACCACCTCCTTAAAAGGGAGGTGCTCTACCAACTGAGCTACCAAGTCTTCACTTTTTCTTAGCGGGTGCAAATATAAGTACTTGTTTTAATAAAACAAGCGCTTTTATAATTTACTTTCTTTTAAATAAATTTCTCGAACTTTTTTAAATAAATTGGAAGAATAAACGAAGTTAACAATGGACTCATTATCTGTTACAACCATCTCTTTATTGGTGCCCTCCCACTCTTTATGACCATCTTTTAAGAACACTATTTTTTCACCAATTTCCATCACAGAATTCATATCATGAGAGTTTACGATGGTAATCATTTCGTATTCTTTTGTAATTTCTTGAATCAGATTATCAATAACTGTTGCTGTATGTGGGTCTAACCCTGAGTTGGGTTCATCACAAAATAAATATTTAGGATTCATTACAATTGCTCTTGCAATGGCAACACGTTTTTTCATCCCCCCAGAAAGCTCAGCAGGGAATTTTGCATTTGATCCCGTTAAATTCACCCTATCTAACACTTCATTTACACGATGCAACATTTCGTCATGCGGTTGTTTAGTAAACATCTTTAACGGAAACATTACATTATCTTCTACAGAAAGAAAATCATACAAAGCACTGCCTTGAAATACCATTCCTATTTCAGTTCTTAATTGTCGTTTTTCTTCAATACTTAAATCCGAAGATATTCTACCGTCAAAAGATATGGTGCCTTCATCATGATCGTGCAATCCTAATAAGCATTTTAAAAAGACTGTTTTCCCTGATCCGCTTTGCCCAATAATAAGGTTTGTTTTTCCTTTTTCGAAAGTTGTAGTAAGACCTTTTAAAATATGAGCATCTCCAAAACTCTTATGTAAATTTGTAACTTCTATCATTATCCTAAGAGCATTTGAGTTAAGAAATAATTTAATGTGATAATCGTAACACTAGTCCAAACAACTGCTTGTGTACTTGCCCTACCAACTTCTAAGGAGCCTCCTTTAACATAATATCCGTGATAAGCAGGTATCGTTGCAATGACAAAAGCAAAGACAACAATTTTTATCAATGCATATTGTATATAAAATGGATCGAACTCTAATCGGATTCCGTCAATATAATCTACCGAGTAAAATAAATCTGTCAATACACCAGCAGCCCATCCACCAAAAATTCCTAAAAACATAGCTATTAAACCTAGCAGTGGATAGAAGAAAATAGTGGCAATTATTTTTGGTAATACTAAATAGTTTAAAGAGTTAACTCCCATCACTTCTAAAGCGTCAATTTGTTCTGTCACTCTCATTGTACCAATACTCGACGCGATATAAGAACCCACTTTACCTGCTAAAATTACAGAAGTAAATGTTGGTCCAAATTCTAATATCATAGAACGCTTGGTAGCAAAACCAATTAAGTATTTTGGTATAAAAGGGCTATCGACACTTAAAGCTGTTTGTATTGCTACAACACCTCCAATAAAAAATGCAATGAACATGATTATTCCGAGTGATTTTAACCCTAAATCCTCAATTTCTCTGAATAATACTTCTCTAAATACTTTTCCTCTTTGAGGTCTTTTAAAAACCTGTTTGAGCATCAAAAAATATTTTCCAATATGTTCTAGGTAATTCATTCAAATCATTTTGGCTAAAGTAAATAAATTTCTGAATACTAAGTACTATCGAAACCATAGAAAAATTTATTTATTCTCAGTACTCAAATCAATTATTTTAGAATTTCTTAGGTTCAAGATAACTTAAGAGGGTTGTCTTTGATTAATTTTAGGGTGCTAATATACAAATTTTTATTTCTATAATTATAACGATATTCACATTCCTTTAAATGTAAAAAGAACTTGTGCTTATGTATTCCTCTAAACCTTGATAAT
>JAQRMW010000251.1 GCA_028599075.1 Urechidicola sp.
ATTTTAATTCCGCCGTGGTGCTTTTCCGCAACAATTTTTAATTCCGTTATTGTTCAAAATTCATTTTTTAAAAACCTAAACTTTTCGGATTTGCAGAATTTTCCGCCATTAAACACAACGGGTTTGTGTATGATTTCGTTGCGTGTTTCAGCAACTAATTTAGCAAATACAAACCGAATAGAAAATCCGCGAGGATTTTCGTAAGTAGACGAGTACTAGCAATGAATTATACACGGTGTTGTAAGTAGTGCTTACATTTTCTTTAGTCGTTCAATTGTTGTTTTTAAATTATCATTTGTTTCTTTTGACAATTTTGTAATAAATCCTTTTTGTTCTTTTTTGTAATCGTAAAAAAGGAATCCAAATGCTCTTTTTAAATCACTTGAATTTGTGATTTTTAAAAGTTGATTTCCATCTGATTTTGAAAGAAAATCTTCAAGTTGAAAATTTCCTACAGTTTCATTATAAAAATGAATATTTTTTTCAATTTGTTCTCCAAACTCTTTTAGATATTTCGTTTTTGCCGTTTTTCCTGCTTTGTCATTATCTAAAAAGATTATAAAATTATCTGAAAAAGATATTGCTAAACTTATTAATGTTGAAGATTGACTTGCTCCTGAACTTGGAATTATTTTAGTTTTTTTGTCAAAGAGCTTTGTATGAGTCTTTATCATACTGAAGAAATAGAAGTCCGTTATACCTTCGGTTATTATTATTTTACCCAAAAAATCGTGAGCAAAATTTAATTGTAATGCTTGATAAATTGGACTTAATGCTCCTTTGTTTTTTGTTGATTTATAAGAACCAAAACTTTGCAATGTGATTTTTGATTTTTTCTTTTCGGCTATTTTGATACTACCTAATTTAATGATATCAGGATTCAATAAATATTGCGAATGTGTACAGTAAATAATATAGTTTTTTTCAGAGACTCGTTGAAGTTCTTTTAACAACTCGCTTTGAGCAGAGGAATGTAAATAAGAACCAGGTTCATCTAATAGAAAAATTGAGTTTTCAAGTTTTTCTTTATAATTAGGATTGAATTTTAACTTAATCATATAATTAAAAAACCATTGAAATCCTTTACTTCTTTCGCTTATATCAAAAGTTCTTTTCTTTTCTTTATGTGATTTATCTTTTACCTTAAATTTGAATGTATTATTTACATTTACTAAAACTAATTCCAATTCATCACTATCATCTGCAAATGATTTTCCGCTCTTCTTTATTTTTTTCCACTCATTAATTATTTCTTTGTTTAGAGTATCTTCAACATCAGATAAAATGTCTGTTTTGGTATCTGCATCGACAACGTTTAGATAAGTTTGCAATGGGATTTCACCGTCTTCTTCATCAATTCCCTCTGTGTCTGCACGTTTAAATATTTCTTGAATAATTTCTTGCCAATCGCGATTTTTGTTTCGAGTTAATTTAGCAGTTTTTCTAAAATCTTCTGGAAACTCTACTTCTTGGGGAACTCTATCTGCAAAATCGTCAAAGTATAGAATGTATGGCAAGGTAGAAACAAGAAATTTTGCAATCTTTTGATTCGTCTTTTCAGATAATTCTTTGTTCAGGTATTGATATTCTCTTTTCTCGGATGATAAAATTCTGGTTAATACAAATTCTGTTTTTGTATTACTCTTAATCATTACTTTATAATCTGCACTATCAGTTTTTAACTTTAAGTTTGCAATTAAATTATTCAACTCATTTTTGTCAAATAATAGGGTTGCACTTATTTCACTATTTACTGTGGGTTTTGTAGAATACTTGTTTTGATATTCTAAATGTTCTCCATTATTAAACCTATCACGTGTTTTGTCAAATGCCAATATTGCTCTTAAAACTGATGTTTTTCCTGCTTCATTTATTCCGATAATTGGATTTATAGAGAAATTTAAAATTAAATCTATTATTTCAATTGCACGATAATTTTTAATCGTAAATTTTGTTATTTTCATATCAGTTTATTGTTTTTTCGGCATTACTTACAACGTGTTTGTGCATGATTTTGTTACGGAAAAGTGCGCGAGCAATTTTCCGCCGTTGCACAAGCCATTGTAAATATACGAGGAATTTCCGTAAGGGAAATTCCGCCGTAATGAATTAT
>JAQRMW010000252.1 GCA_028599075.1 Urechidicola sp.
ATCATCTGGTGCACAAATATCAATATCAGTAACTCCAAAATTCATTACAAATTCAGATTCTTGAATTGTTATATCTGCGCTATTAATTGCATAAAATATATTTCCTGCTCCACGAACCATAACTCTGGCGTTAGATGTTACTGCACCTGTAGGCACTGTAATACTATATGAACCATTGTTAGGGACACCTGCTGCAACTTGAATAAAAGTAGTGCCATTATCTGGTGTTACAAAAATATCTACGTTTGGTGTATTGACAGAGCCGCTATCTGTACCAGCAACATCCCATGTTACTGTTTGAGAAGTTCCAGCATCCCAAGTTACAGCAGCAGTTTGTGAAGTTACAACAAAAGGTCCTGCTGTGTCATCAACAGTTATTGCCATTTCATCAGATGCTGTACTTGCACCCCCACTAGCATTATCTCTAACAGTTAATAAAAAGTTCATTGTTCTGCTCACTGACGGAACAACTTCCCAAGTAGATTCAGTTGAACCACCTAATACGGTTGTGAAATCTGGCATATATCTGTCAGGAGAATTCTTCGGTAATAATGATCTAAATGCTGGACCAACTGTTGAAGTTGATACAGGAGGCATTGTTGCAGCTGTTGCATCTATTTGTTCCCAACAATACGTTAATGAATTACCTGTGTCTGCATCAGTTGCCGAGCCATTTAAAACAAAAGGAGTTGAAGCTGGGATTATATAATTAGATCCTGCATTAGCTACAGGAGCAGCATTATTTGTGTCTGATTGTGCAGCACATTGACTTGCCCCTGCTGAAATGTTTGCCCACATTTCCTTTATGTTCTCTCCATGAAAATAATCATCACTATTGTTCTGAACATTTGGTGCGCAAATACCCGCATAACCCATAATTGTGGATGCACTACCTGGTTCAAAAGAAACAGCAGTACTATTACATGGATTGTTTTGGGTGTGGTTAGCTCCATATTGATGTCCCATTTCATGTGCTACATAATCAATATCAAAAGTATCTCCTGTAGGAGAACTTTGACCCGTAACACCACCTGCTTTGTTAGCATTACAAGGAGAGTTCAGGTATGCTACACCACCACCACCAGTGCTAAATACATGACCAATATCATAATTAGCTGTACCAATATTAGTGTCACAAGTTGTTTGATTTTGACTTAGCATTGCACCACCATCATTGTTTGTATATGGATCTGTTGCGCCATCTAAAAAAATAATGCTAGTATTATCTACCATTACCATTGTTAAAGCCATATCTCTTTCGTAAACACCATTTACTCTTGTCATTGAGGCGTTCATTGCGGCCATAACATTACCAACAGTACCTCCATGAAAAGTAGCATACTCTCCAGTACATGCCAATGCTAAACGAAAAGTTCTCAATTTACCATCATTTGCATTTCTTTCAGCCACTACATCAATATCATATCTATGTTTTGAATATTCTGTTTCACAAATAAATTCTGATTCAATGATGTCTGATGATGAGCGTGAATAAATTAAGTATTCATGTAAATCATCTTTTGAAGGCTCAATAAAAATCGTTTTTTTGTTTGAAAGAACCATACTGCTCAATCCTTTTTGTGGAGAAACACTAAAACGGATAATTGCAGTTGGATCATCAATTCCCTGACCTACATAAGATCTAATTTCTGGAAATTGAATTTGTAATTCAGGAGTCATTGTAGATGCTTCCGCAATTCTAAATGATTCTAATGTACCTTCGGTATTTGGAAACTGAATAATCAAATTCGATTCTCCTGTAAACTCTCCTCTTTTAGGAGCAGTTGCCAAAATGGTTTTTAGATTTTCAACATCTAGGGTAAAGGCTTTGTAATTGTTTGGTGTTCTTGCTGTTTTTTGTAACTCTTTGGTATCGCTTAGCTTTGCCCAAAGGTTATTGTTTGTCTGCGCAAATTGTGTATAGGTTACAAATAGTAACAACACAATAAATAGCTTTGTATATTTTAAATTCATAATTTAGTTATTTATTCTTTATTCTTTATTCTTTTGATTCCTAATAAACAGCTACTTTAAATTCTGCTCTTATTGCTCTAGTAATAGTTGAGTTAGGTGTTAGTAAGAAATCACAAACAAGATTAACATCATAAATATGAGTCCATGATGAATTTGGGTGATTATCTTCCATATATTGCTTTATACTACATGCCAATTCTTGTAAAACATATTCTCCATTTGCAGCAGATACTGGATCTCCTAAAATATCATACACCTGCTCTCCAGTCATAATATCTTCATAACCTCCATCAGCATAAACAACTCCAGTTGTAACTTGTTCTAATAAAACAGGTGCAGGTTTAACATACCAATTTAAATTAAATCTCCAATTACTTCTAAAAAACTGTTCTAAATAATAATCTGTATACACGTTTGATGTGTGCTCTCCAAAATTTGGGGCTGAATAATCCCATTCAGTATTAAGAACAACAGGATTGCTAAAATAAAAATCTGTATTGCAAGAAGGTGCTGGCGGATTATTAACTACACCTCTACTACTAGGATTACTATGATTATAATTGTGTATTTTGATTATTCGGCTCGAACTTATTTGAATAGAATTAATAAATTCTGAAAAGAAAATATTTGAGTTATCATTTTCAATGAAAGCATTTAATTGATCCTCGTAAGACATATCAATTAAACTTGTGCTTTGCGAATTTGTGCTTTCAATGTTTTCTAAATTAATAATTTCTTGTTGATTGATGTAAGATGAATCATCATCACATGAGGTTAGTAAAAAAATAAGTCCTAGTAACAAAAGTGTTTTTTTCATAATTAATTTGATTTAGTTTAATTGTTATTTATTTTCATTTATACAAAAGACAAAAGTGTCTTTATTTTTTATTAGCAGATAATTTATTGGAAAACATTTTAAGGTTTTGTCAGTTAAATTATTTGATTATTAATTGTTTTGATGTTACTTTATTTTCTTGAGATATTTTAAGAAGATAAACCCCTTGAGATAAATTTTTGAAGTCTAAGTTTTGGGTAAAATTCATTTGGTTTTTATTAAATAGTTGATTTGTCATTGTACGCCCTAGTACATCATAGAGTGTTATTTTTACTTCTTTATTACTGTTTGATTGAAAGGAAATTGTAAAGTTTCCATCGTTTGGGTTCGGAAAGATATTAAAATTTTTAAACAGTTCATCATCAACACCTAAATTTGTGTTAATGTTAAGTGTGTAATCTTCTGTTTCTCCCCATTCTGTAGTGTGATTAATATCACAAGGTCCTGGGTTGGTATTGTATTCAATATTTATCCGCATTGTTGTATTGCCTAAAGTTGCGTCAGAAGGAACGGTGATGTTTTGAGAAAGCACACCTGCAGTTACGTTTGTAATTGACCCCATTGAATACTTTTCATTTGTAGAGTTAAAAATAAAATCTTGATTCCAATCAATATACACTTCACAATTATCTGTAAAATTACCAGCTGTATTAATTTCAACGTCTAGTTGATAACTTGTATTCAATTCTAAATTTGAACTTATTCCTGAAAAGTCCTCATATCCATTAGCAGCTTCTCCAGAGTTATTATTAATTGTATTAAAAGTGACATTTGATATATATTCTCCACCCGTTTCTGTATAAGTTGAAGGGCAATTTTCTGAAGTACCATCAGCAGCAGCAATTGTAAAATCAACATCCGTAATATTGTAAAAAATATTATCTGCGGCTTGAACCATAATACGACAGGTAGTACTCATATTATTTGGTATTACGATATCTTGAGTACCGTCATTTGGTGTATTTGAAACTAACGGAATGGTGTATCTCAATCCTCCATCAATAGATAATATTATATTTACATTTTGACAATTGATTGTTCCATTGGTTGTTGACCCAACATCCCAAGAAACTGTATGTGTGGTACCAACACCCCAAATAACAGCAATATTAGGTTCGGTCACTATAAACGGAGCAACATCTTCTACCGTTACCACCATACTTTCGGTAGTATATCTGCCACCTCTTGTATCGTTATCTCTAACAGTTAAATCAAAATTTAATGTTCTAGCGACTGATGGAAGCACCTCCCAAGTTGATGGCGAAACTCCTAAAACAGCTCCAATTTCGGGCACAAATCTTTCTATAGAACTACTTGGTGTCATAGATCTAAATGTTGGGCCGTTAATAGAAGTTGATACTGGGGGTTGAGTAGTAATTTCATTGTCCTTTTGCTCCCAAGAATAGGTTAATGTTGAGGTTCCATCTGGATCGTTACCGTTTCCTTCCAAAACAAAAGGGGTTGATTTTGGGATTGTATAATTTGTTAGTGCATTTATTGTTGGAGAGCTATTGCCTGTGCTAGAAAGTGAAGCACATGTGCTAACACCTGCTGATATGTTTGCCCAAATTTCATCTAAACTAATAACATGAAAATAGGAATCACTATTGTATTGTACATTTTGTGAGCCACAGATACCTGCATATGCCATAATAGTAGATCCAGACCCTGGTTCAAAAGCAGTCAGATTATTCCTATTCCCACCACCACAGTTTCCTTCATCACCATTAAAGGTGTGATTCGCTCCAAACTGATGTCCCATTTCATGACTTACAAAGTCTATGTCAAATACATCTCCAATAGGTGATGATAAACCTGTAACTCCCCTAGCTTTTGTACCAGCGTTACAAGGGCTATTTAAATATGCTACACCACCACCACCTGTACTAAACACATGTCCAATATCGTAATTAGAACTTCCAATATTTGTGTCTAATGTTGTTTGGTTTTGACTTAACATTGCTGCGCCATTATTATTAGTATAAGGGTCCGTAGCGCCATCTAAATAAATAATACTTGTGTTGTCTACCAAGGTCATGGTTAGAGACAGTTCATTTTCATACACACCATTTACACGGGTCATAGTTGTATTCATGGCTGATAAAACCGCCGCTTTTTTAACAGCATCTGTTTCGCCAGCACCAACTCCTTGTTGCGTTAAATGAAACTGTGCATACTCGCCAGTACATGCTAATGCTAAACGGAATGTTCTTAAGTTACCATCATTAAATCTTGCAGCATCATTAGAGTCAAAACTTCTATCAATTTCGTTTGAGTTTTCAAATTCGCAAATAAAGTCACTATCTATTGATGGCAAATCATTAGTAGCATATACTATATAACTATTTCTATCTTTAGTATAAGGGTCTATAAATTGAGTTCCGCTTTCAGTTCTAAAAATCATAGCGTGAAAACCATCTTGTGATAAACTAAATCGAATTGTATTTTTTGGATTATTAATTGCCACACCAATATATGAACGAATGTTTTCATATTGCAATTGTAGGTTTGCATCTAATACGGGTGCTTCTTTAATATAATAAGGTATTTGGTTTCCATTATTATCTGGAAATTCAACTATTAAATTTGAATTTTGAAAAGACTCTCCTCTAAGAGGAGCATCTCTTAATACTACTTTTAAAGCTTCTGTATTAAGTGAATAGAAAATTGCAGATGTTGGCTCAACCTTACTAAATAATTTTTCTTGGGATATATCGTCCTTAGAAATCTGATTCCAAATATTGTTTGAGTTTTGAGAGAATGTAACTGAATAAACTAAAAAAAATAAAATATAAATTCGATTGAAATTACTTAAATTGGTTTTCATCTTTTTAGTTTTTTTTATGAAATTACTTAAATTGGTTTTCATCTTTTTAGTTTTTTTTATGAAATTACTTAAATTGGTTTTCATCTTTTTAGTTTTTTTTAGGTTCAAGATAACTTAAGAGGGTTATCTTTGATTAATTTTAGGGTGCTAATATACAAATTTTTATTTCTATAATTATAACGATATTCACATTCCTTTAAATGTAAAAAGAACT
>JAQRMW010000253.1 GCA_028599075.1 Urechidicola sp.
TAAAAAGTAAGCAATCAGATAAAAGATTAAATTTTATATTTAATTCAGAGGATGAGTTATTACAATATGATTGGTTTGTTTCACTCGTCAAAAACTTACTTGATTTTGGAAATGAAAAAGGGTTGAAAATTATTGATTTTTCAGAAGTCCCATCAGATATTCTACCGTTAATAACTGGTTTAATTGGAAGATTAATATTCTCAATTCAACAATGGATGGAAGTAGAAAAAAGACATCCAATTGCTTTGTTTTGTGATGAGGCACATTTATATATCCCTGCCAATCCTAAAGGAAGTATAGAAGAAAAAGGATTACTAAGTTTTGAACGTATTGCAAAAGAAGGTCGAAAATATGGCATTTCCTTAGTTGTAATAAGTCAAAGACCATCTGACGTAAACAAAACAATTTTAAGCCAATGCGGAAACTTTGTTGCAATGAGATTAACCAATCCTGATGACCAAAATGTAATAAAAAGATTGTTTCCTGATAATTTAGGCGGCTTTTCTGATATGTTACCCATTTTGGATATTGGAGAAGCTTTAATTGTTGGTGACGCTTCATTACTTCCAAGTAGAGTTATTATTGACGAACCTACAATACCACCCGATAGTGCAACAATTGACTTTTGGGATGAGTGGAACAAAGAAAAAACAGAATCAGGAATTGAACAAGCAGTTGCATCTTTAAGAAAACAACAAAAATGAGCAAAACAGACAGCAACATAGACCCTTAAAACAAATTAGCAGTTTTTCAAGACAAGAATATTCGTAGAATATGGCACGAAGAAGAGTGGTTTTATTCTGTTGTAGATATTATTGAAGTACTTACGGATAGCCCTACTCCAAGTGAATACTGGGGGAAGTAAAAGATAGAGAATTTACAAAACTTCAACTGTCCCCAATTTGGGTACAACTGAAATTAAAAACAAATTAATAATGGATAAATTAAATAAGTTACAACTTTTCCAAGAGCAAAAAATCAGAACACATTGGGATGAGGAGCAAGAAAAATGGTATTTTTCTATTATTGATATTGTAGAGGTATTAACAGAACAGAAAGATTATCAAGGCGCAAGAAACTACTGGAAAGTATTAAAACATAGACTTTTAAAAGAAGGAAATGAAACGGTTACAAATTGTAACCGGTTGAAAATGTTATCTGCTGATGGTAAAATGAGATTAACTGATGTTGCTGATACTAAAGAAGCTTTCCGTTTAATTCAATCTATTCCGTCTAAAAAAGCAGAACCATTTAAGCTATGGTTGGCACAAGTAGGAAAAGAGCGTTTAGATGAAATAGAAAACCCTGAATTGGCTCAAGAGCGAATGAAGGAAATCTATGAGCAAAAAGGCTACCCGAAAGATTGGATTGATAAACGATTGAGAGGAATTGCGATTAGACAAAACCTAACAGACGAATGGAAAGAAAGAGGAATAAAAGAACATAGAGATTACGCCATTTTAACTGCCGAAATTTCGAAAGCAACTTTTGGAATGACTCCAAGCGAATACAAAACATTTAAAAACTTACCTGCAAAATCTAAAGCGAATCTCCGAGATAATATGGACGATTTGGAATTGATTTTTACAATGTTGGGCGAACGAGTAACTACTGAAATTTCGAAAGAAGAAAAACCCGAAACATTTACAGAAAACAAGAAAGTTGCTCAAAGAGGTGGTAAAGTGGCAGGAAACGCACTAAAAGAAACCGAAAAAGAATTGGGAAGAGATGTAAGTTCTAAACAGAATTTTTTAGGCAATGATGACCAATTAAAAATTGATGAATAAAAAGTTCTTGATTTTAACCCTATTTAAAAGAGAATAAAAAATGAAAAAGAAGATTTACATACAACAATGGTTAGATTTTAAACCTTACCAAAGCCAAAAAGCAACAGATAGTTATTACCTTAAATTGAGCAATGAGGTAAAACACGTCATTACCACCAATACACAATCATTGGTGCTACAAAGATATTTACAACCACAAGAAATGGATATGCTGGCTTGTTTTTTAACGTCTTACTTTGAAGACCTTATTTCGGAAACCAACCTTTGGAATTCATTTATCAAAAAACATAAAGAGTTGTACAACAGACAATTACCTTTTTATTTTTTGGATGAGTATTATGAGGATGAAATAAACTTACAAGATGTTAGCTTTTTAATTTGGTATTTTATGAACACCATACAAGAAGAAAAGTTTATTGCTCCGCTTAATGACTTTATCGTAGAAACGGCCGAAAAAATAATGGGCATTTTCGACAAAGCTTGGGATTACGCTCCAGAAAACGAACATTTAAAACAGTTTTATGAAATAGCCGAAAATGAAACCGATTTTTATGAGGCGAGAGCCATTAACGACATTGTGGTGTTTCAATCGTATTTGTTTTATCCTGATACTAATCGAATTATCAAAGAAAAAGAATTAGAAATAATTGAAAATCCTGATGCTAAAGAAAACATTCGAATGTTTTTGAATGACAATAGAGATGACACCTTACACAAATCGCACACCCGTTTATTAAGTTTAACAGCTAAAGAGTGGGCGTCAGAAATAATAGGAGAAAATCATCCACTTAAAAAGGATTTCTTAAACATATCGCAACGAATACGAGGTTTCTTTTTTTACAAAGGACAAGATAACGAAAACGTTTTTATAGAACATATTGCTTCTAGTAAAAAGTTTAACCTCACAAAAAAATCGTTTGACAACGGAGATTCACTTCAAGAAATAGATACTATTTTATTTATGGGCATTGTGCAATGGAAAAACGAATGGTGGTTTTCTGGTATCTTTTTTCAGCAGCCTTTTAATGCCGATTTAATTTTAGATGAAAAAAACTCGATGGAAGCCAGAATGCAAGTCAATTTTATAGACCACCAAACAGAAAACGTAAATGATGTCTTAGCACAACAATACCAGGCATTTTTAGAATTTAATAATGGTTTACCAATAGCATTTATGTCATCAGAAAAGGTAGATGGTTTTACTAAAAACTATATGGAGTATTTCAATGCTTCACTAAAGTTATCCGCTAAAAAACAAAAAGAGGCGAAACAACGAGCCAGAGATGAAGGTTATTTCGGTACAGAAAATGAACCTAAAAACTATAAGGAAATTTCTGATACAGCTTTAGTGTTTTTTAATCCCAAAAGTGGTGTGGAAATAGCTTTAGCTGCAAACAATGCTTTCCCATTACCCAATAATCCGTATTTTGATAAGGCAGAAAGCGAAGAACACATTTTACGTTTATTAATGGACGAAAGTTTATCGGTAGAATTAGTAATGCATTGCATTGATAATTGTAAATCGAAACTCCCATTTTTTAAAGAAGGGGAAGGAAAATCATACTTAAAAAACATTGATTTTTTATTGCGATTTTGGAAAAAGGACAGCTACCACACTAAGCCAGCAATAACATTTACAGGGACAAAATAGTGGTTAATGAAATTATTAAAATGAATTATGAACGAAAGTGAAACAAGAGCCGAGTTAATCGACCCACAACTAACCAAAGCAGGTTGGGGAATTGTTGAAGATTCTAAAGTGTTACGAGAACGCAACGTTTGTAAAATTACAGACGGTAGAATACAAGTGGGTGGTAAAAGAGCCAAACCTTTAATTGCCGATTACATTTTAGTTTACAAAGGAATTAAACTCGCTGTTGTAGAAGCAAAAAGCAATGAATTAGAAGTTGGAGAAGGTGTTGCACAAGCGAAACTATATGCAACCAAACTAAATTTAGATACCACCTACTCTGCCAACGGTACAGCCATTTACCAAATCTGTATGCAGACAGGTAAAGAAGGTTTGGTAAATGAGTTTTTAAGTCCGCAAGAATTATGGAATAAAACCTACCCAAAAGGAACAGTTACTGAACAAGTAGATGAATGGAGAGATAATTTTTCGAGCATTCCGTTTGAAGATAAATCGGGAACTTGGCAACCAAGATATTATCAAGAAATTGCGGTAAGAAACACCTTAGAATCCATAGCACAAGGAAAAGACAGAATATTACTCACTCTTGCCACAGGAACAGGAAAAACGGCTATTGCTTTTCAGATTGCTTGGAAACTGTTTCATACACGTTGGAATTTAAACCGAGACGGAAAAAGAAGACCAAGAATATTGTTTTTAGCCGATAGAAATATTTTAGCCAATCAAGCTTTCAATTCATTTTCTGCGTTTCCAGAGGATGCTTTAATCAGAATAAAACCTAGTGAAATAAAGAAGAAAGGAAAAGTACCCACTAACGGAAGTATCTTTTTCACTATTTTTCAATCTTTTATGGCTTCTTCCTCTTCTGAAGAAGAAACAGAGAAAGAATACGATTTTGCTATTGCAGCAGAACCACAAGCTCCTTACGGAAATGAAGAATGCTATTTTGGAGAGTATCCAAAAGACTTTTTCGATTTAATTATA
>JAQRMW010000254.1 GCA_028599075.1 Urechidicola sp.
TTGGGTTTTACCAAGATGAGCCTTTCTTTGAAAATGTGGCTCCAGGTATTAGAACCATTTATGTGCAAGACAAAAACAACTGTGGGGTGGCTGAATTGGAAGTGGCAGTAATTGGTTTTCCAAAATTCTTTACTCCAAACAACGATGGTGAAAATGATACATGGCAAATAAAAGGAGTGGGTGAAAATTTCTTCTCAAGCTCTCTTATTTACATTTATGATCGCTATGGTAAAATGATTGCAAAGATCGACCCAACTACGCAAGGGTGGGATGGATATTACAACGGAGAATCACTACCATCTACCGATTATTGGTTTACCGCTGAACTCATAGACCAAAATGGAAACACTAGAAACCGCAAAGGGCACTTTAGCTTAGTGAGGAGGTAATACTAAATAAAAAAGCCTTTCGAGGTTGAATGGTTTTAATCTAAATTCAAATAATATTAGATATTAAAAACTAATGAAATGGTATATTTTGAAGTGTCATAATCTAGATTTGCTGGATTAACTTCATTGTAATCTGCATAAAAATCATAGACACCAGTTTGCTGTAAATTTTCATAGGCGAAATCTAATTTTACAAATCCAAAACTATAACCCGCACCAAAAGAATATCCTTTTAAATCATCTGAAGAAATTGAATTCTTATATGGGCTTTGTTGAAAATGATATCCACCTCGTAAACTCAATTGTTTTACTCTCCATTCTGTACCAACTCTGACTTCTGACGTTCCTTGTAAGGCGCTATCAAAATATTGATTTTCTTGTTGAAAATCTCTTGAAGGGTCTAAACTGATATTACTATAATTTCTAAACGTATAATCTAAACTTATCAATCCTTTTTTTCCAAATATATAAGCAGCACTTGCTGTATATTTACTTGGGGATCTGAGTTCGTAATAAAATCCATTAAGGAATCCTGAACTATTAAATGACTCTTCTAGAAGATTATACCAAACAGGAGATTGGTATGCCAACCCTAGTCGTAAATCATCCGTAGGCTTAAAAATCAACCCTAAGCTGAATGAAAATCCATAGCCAGTTGTCCATAATTCTTCTAAAGAACTTGATGAGTATCGAGGAAGGCGATCACCAGCATCGTTATAATTTTCTTCTTCTAAATATGCAGATTGATAAAACCGTAAATCATGTGAGTTAAATGAAGCACCTATGTACAAATTATCTTTGTACTGCGATGCAAATGAAAATGTATATTTGTTATTTTTTCCACTTGTATAGTTTTCAAAATATTGTCTATCTGTATTTAGATATATATCATCTACATCAGGATTATTTGGGTCATAATCTTCATCATAAATAAATGTTGCATATCCACTGTTTCCATCTGCTATCCAAAAGTTTTTAAAATCTCTTGCTAAACTATAATTGAATCCAATAGCGGTATTATGCCAATCAGAAAAATGATTTTTAAAAACAAACACAGCTCCCATCTGAGATAAGGTTGTGTAGTCATCATTTAAAGAAGTATTAGTACCATAATAATTAACAGCATTTTTTTGATTACGAATATTAAGTGAAGTTGAAAACTCGCTTTTTAGAAACACTGCAGTACCTGCTGGGTTAATTTCAATAGCGCTTAAATCACCACCCAAAGCTCCAAAGGCTCCACTCATGGCTCTAAATCGAGCAGTTCCATTGTTATCTTCACCTGTAAACAACACTCCCAAATCTCCATAACTCATAAGAGAAGATGGTTCTTGTGCATTGGAAATAAATGCGCATAAAAAAGCTGATATAAATAATATTTTCTTCATAATGTTTTGAATTTAGGGGTTATCTTCTTCTGCTACTTGATGAGCTTCTAGACCCAGAACTTCTTGAAGCTGAGCTTCTACTAACAGATGCTGAGTTTGATCGTGTAGATGTTTGTCTACTAGCCCTACTTGAAGATGATGCAGGTTTATAACTTGATCTATTGTTTGAATTACTTGAATAACTTTTTCTTGCAGAGTTGTTTGCTCTTGTTCTAGTTGAACTATTACTCCTTGTATTAGATGTGTTCGTTTTCTTTCTAGTTGTGTAAACTACTTTTCTAGGCTCAGTCTTAGTTGAACTGTTATTAACAACGCTTCTTCCTCCAGACCTCATAGTTCCACCAGATCGACTTCCTCCAGTTGATCCCCCACTTCTTGTCCCACTACTTCTACTTGGGCTATAACTTCTTGTACTACTACTTCTTGGTGTCGTACTCCTTGGAGTAGTACTTCTAGTGCTTGTCCCTGTACTTCTTGTTGTTGAAGATGGGCTTTTATAAGTTCTCCTTGTTGTTTTTCTAGTTGTAGTGGCATTTCTTGTACTTCTGGTATTTTTACTATTTGATGTAGAGGCGCTTCTTCTACTTGTTGTATTTCTTGTTCTGTTAACATCAGCAATTTCTGTTGCCCGTCTAGAATAGTTTGAACGACTAGAATTCACATTTGTAGCTCCTCTTCTTCCATAGTAGCTACTTCCTCCACCAGTATTATATGCATTTCTTCTACCGTAGGTATCATAATTTCTATAATACGGGTAATTACCACCACCATAATATGGTGGGTAATATCCTCTATAATATGGCGGATAGTAACCACCGTAATAAGAAGGATAATATCCGTAAGCATAATATGGTGGACAATAGTTATAAAACGGACTACAATAACCATAATAAGGATAGCCATACCCGTAGCCATAATAAGCACCATATCCATAATTAAAACCTGCGCCAAAAGTAAAATTAACTGAAACATTGCTCGATGTTCCCCAAGCAGCACTTTCACTTGTATAGTTTACATCATCTACATATATAGTATCATACTGCTCTTCTAAAGAATCACCATAGTAATAGTCGTCAACATTTGTAATTAAATCACCATCTTCTATTGCTTTGTATTCATTAAGCTTTAATAAAAAGTAATTTACTTCACCATCAGTATTAGTTTCTTCAACAATAACGGTTTCTGTACTGTTAGGTGTAGCGTATATTCCGTCATCTTCATTATATGCACTTTGGTAAGACCCACAAGATGTTAAACTTAAAAGAAGGAAGGCAAATAATGAGTATATAGGCAATTTGATATTTAATGTATAAAAATCTTTCATAATCCTGCGTTTTTTTTATGACCGTACTATTTAAAATAAGTAGTTTTGTCAAAATTAATATTATTAATACGAATGTTACAATATTTGTGCCAAACTTTTGACAATGAGTAAGAAATTAACAACTAGAGAAGATGATTATTCTAAGTGGTATAACGAGTTAGTCGTCAAGGCAGATTTAGCAGAAAATTCTGGTGTAAGAGGCTGTATGGTAATAAAACCTTATGGATTTGCTATTTGGGAGAAAATGCAAGCGGAGCTTGATAGGATGTTTAAAGAAACTGGACATGAGAATGCGTATTTTCCATTGTTTATTCCAAAATCTTATTTCTCAAAAGAAGCAAGTCATGTTGATGGTTTTGCAAAAGAATGTGCAGTAGTAACACATTATAGGTTAAAGAATGATGAAAACGGAAAAGTTGTAGTTGATGAATCTGCAAAATTGGAAGAAGAGTTAATTGTTCGCCCAACTTCAGAAACCATTATTTGGGATACCTATAGAAAATGGATTGAGTCTTATAGAGACTTACCTATTCTTGTAAATCAATGGGCTAATGTTGTACGTTGGGAAATGCGTACTCGCTTATTTTTACGTACCGCAGAGTTTTTATGGCAAGAAGGGCATACAGCACATGCTACAAAAGAAGAAGCTTTAGATGAAGCTAAATTAATGCAAAAGGTGTATGCTGAATTTGCAGAAAATTTTATGGCGATGCCTGTAATTCAAGGGTCAAAATCTGAAAGCGAACGTTTTGCTGGCGCATTAGAAACTTATACTATTGAAGCTTTAATGCAAGATGGAAAAGCTTTACAAGCAGGAACATCACATTTTTTAGGTCAAAATTTCGCCAAAGCTTTTGATGTAAAGTTCACTTCTAAAGAAGGTAAAAGAGAATATGTATGGGCAACATCATGGGGTGTGTCAACTAGATTGATGGGCGCTTTGGTAATGTCTCATTCGGATGATAAAGGTTTGGTATTACCTCCAAAATTGGCACCAATCCAAGTAGTTATTGTTCCTATATTTAGAAATGATGAGCAGTTAGATGACATCATCGAAAAAGCTGACGAATTAGTTGCCAATTTAAAAAAGGTAGGAGTTTCGGTTAAGTTTGACAAAAGGTCTACACATAAACCTGGTTGGAAATTTGCTGAATATGAATTGAAAGGGGTTCCTTTGCGAATTGCTATGGGCCCTAGAGATCTTGAAAATGGAACATTAGAAATTGCCAGAAGAGATACCTTAGAAAAACAAACAATATCTATTGATGAAATAGTTTCTTTTGTTGAAAAAACACTAGCAGAAATGCAAGAAAATTTATTTAACAAAGCGTTGAATTATCGTAACGAGCATATCACAAAAGTAGATTCATTTGACGAGTTTAAAGAAGTACTTGAAACAAAAGGCGGGTTTATTTCAGCCCATTGGGATGGTACGATTGAGACAGAAGAAAAAATTAAAGAATTGACAAAGGCTACAATAAGATGTATCCCAAATGATGCTGAAAATGAAGAAGGTAAATGTGTATATTCTGGTGCTAAATCAACCAAAAGAGTTCTCTTTGCAAAAGCATATTAAAATAGTTTAAAAAAAGTTTTGCAAAGATAAAAATAGTTGTATTTTTGCATCCGCTAATGAGAAGCAAATTTAATGGTCCGTTCGTCTAGGGGTTAGGACGCCAGGTTTTCATCCTGGTAACAGGGGTTCGATTCCCCTACGGACTACAAAGTTATTAAACAAAAAGATATTATGGCAAATCACAAGTCAGCATTAAAAAGAATTAGAAGCAACGGTGCTAAACAATTAAGAAATAAGTATCAGCATAAAACTACACGTAATGCTGTTAGAGATTTACGTGCTGCTACTGATAAAAAAGAAGCTGAAGCATTATTACCTAAAGTTGTTGCAATGTTAGATAAACTAGCAAAGAACAATATTATTCACAAGAATAAAGCAGGTAACTTAAAATCTAAGTTAACTAAACAGGTTGCTACTTTATAAGTTGTAAATTATTTGTAAATTATTAAAAATCGCTTACTTAATTGTGAGCGATTTTTTTTGTTTATAAGGTTTTTTATTACCACTCAAAAGAACGATTTGCATCTAATCGTATAAAAATAAAAAGAAGCAGCGTAAAACCCCAAAGTGAAGAGCCTCCATAACTAAAAAATGGTAATGGAATTCCGATTGTTGGCAATAATCCTATAACCATCCCTATATTTATAGTAAAGTGAAACAGAAAAATAGTGGCAATACTATAGCCATAAACCCTACTGAAAGTGCTTTTTTGACGTTCTGCCACTTGTATGATTCTAATAATAAAAACAGAAAACAATATAATGACAAAAACACTTCCAATAAACCCCCATTCTTCCCCTACAGTACTAAAAATATAGTCGGTGTCTTGTTCTGGAACAAAATCACCTTGAGTTCTATCGCCTTCTAAAAAGCCTTTTCCAGAAAATCCACCTGAGGTAATTGTTTTTATTGCCTGATCTGTATTATAACCAATTTCTTTTGTGTCAGTCGTTTTACCTAAAACGATATTGAATCGATCTCTATGCCTTTGCTCAAAAATATTGTTAAAAATAAATTGTACGCTAAAAATAAACAAACTAGCAATGATAAAAACTCCGGTTAGTTGCATCCAATATTTTTTTAATTTTGTGCTATTGTATACTGCTAAATAAATTATAAGTAAAAGAAAGACAACTACAACAATTAGGATAGTCATTGGAAATACCCCAATACTTCCAAGCTTTAATGTCAATAAAAAAATAAGAATCCCCATAAATCCAACTACAAAATAATATCCTGGCAAACCTTCTCTATAAAAAATAAAGAAGAAAGATAAATAAACCAAAGCTGATCCTGGATCTGGCTGTAAAGTAATTAGCAATGCAGGTAAAAAAATGATAAAAAATGCCTTGATATGATTCTTAAAAGGCTTAAATGTAAATGCTTGATCTGATAATAATTTCGCCACTGCCAGTGCCGTAAATGCTTTTGCAAATTCAGCGGGCTGTATAGTGAAAGAACCTAAGGCATACCATGATGTGGCTCCGTTTATATTTTTACCCACAACAAACAACCCAATGAGAGAAAGTATGGAAACAATATAAAATATAGATGCGAAGCGTTCGTAAAATCGAGTTTCTATAAAAAGGACAATGATGATGATTGGAATACTCAATCCAATCCAGATAAGCTGTTTTCCATAGCGCGAATTAAAATCTAAAATTTCGAAATGGTCTTCGGAGGTTGAGGCTGAATATATATTTATCCATCCTACAAAAACCAATAAGATGAACATTAAAACGAGCCAGCCGTCAACCCCTGTAAATATGTTAGTTTTTTCCCTCTGCACGGTATTCTGGGTCGTTTATTTGTTTGTCATACTCTTCTAATAGACTTCCATTTAAAATTCTATTTTCAAGATATTCTCTACTGGTGTCACCATTTAAATATTTTTCTATCATCAGGGTTGCAATTGGTCCAGCCCAACGCGAACCCCAATAACCATTTTCAACAAAAACAGCAATGGCTATTTTTGGATTGTCTTTTGGAGCAAAAGCAATAAAAATAGAATGGTCAGTGAGTTTGGTTCTTACACCATTTATTTTTGTGTAATTTTCTGCTGTACCAGTTTTCCCACAAATTTCTATTCCTTCGACACGTGATGAATGAGCTGTTCCATTAGGGTGTTCAAATACATCAAACAACCCTTCGACAATAGGTTCAAAATACTTTTTATCGATTGTAGTAATATGTTTTGTAACAAATTTCTTATCAATATTTTCTCCTTTTACATCTTTCACAATATGCGGAGTATAGTAATATCCTCTATTTGCAACCGCTGCTGTCATATTTGCTAATTGAATTGGTGTTGTGATGACTTCACCCTGCCCTATTGCATTTGATAGCGTATATGTCGCAGTCCAATTTTTGGCAGGATACCATCGGTCGTAATAATCAGCATCAGGAATTAATCCTTTGCTACCTACTGGCAAATCATATCCTAAAAAATTACCTAAACCAAAACTCTCTACATGTTTATTCCATATATTCATTCCATCTCTTGGCTGTTCATATTTTTCGATAATACCACGATATGTATTAGCAAAATAAGCATTGCAAGAGGTGTAAATTCCAAAATTTAAATTCACTTTACTCGCATGATCATGGCAACCCATAAACCCACCTCGACCATATTTATACCCATGATGACAAGTGAAAATAGTATTCTCATCAATTACATTTTCTTGTAAACCAATTAATCCTGTAATAATTTTAAAAGGTGACCCCGGTGGATATTGAGCTTGTAATCCCCTATCATACATTGGTCTATTAATAGTATCTCCAAAAAGCCTAACTGAATTTTTTGAACGAATTCTGCCAACCATCAAATTTGGATCATAGGTAGGGGCAGTTACCAATGCTAAAATTTCTCCCGTTGTAGGTTCAATTGCTACAATACCTCCACGCTTGTTGTTCATTAATTGATCACCGTATTGCTGTAAAACAGCATCTAGTGTTAATGTAACGTCCTTCCCCGGAATTGCCAAGGTATCGAATTTACCATTCTTATAGGATCCGATTTCTTTGTTAAATCTGTCTTTTTGAATACGCTTTATACCTTTAACTCCACGAAGATAATTTTCATAGGTTTTTTCTACACCTTGAAACCCAATAAGCTCTCCTTGCTGATAATAATTACTTTCCTTAATTCTCTTTTCATTTACTTCGCTAATATATCCAACCACATTGGCAGCAGTTTTTAAGGGGTAATTTCTAATAGCTCTTTTTTGGATATAAAAGCCTTTATACTTATGCATTTTTTCTTGCAAATAAGCATAATCATCTTTTGAAACTTGACGAATAAATACAGAAGGTAATCTCTTTGAGTAGTTTGCTGCTTTTTTAAATTGCTTTAAAAATTTTGCTTTATCAATATTTAATAAATTGCAAAACTCAATCGTATCTAAAGGTTTTACTTCTCTTGGAATAATCATTAGGTCATATGATTGCTCATTAGCAACCAATAGCTTTCCGTTTCTATCAAAAATATACCCTCGTTCAGGGTAGTCATAAACTCTCTTTATAGATGCGTTGTCAATTGGTGAAATTTGATATGGATTGTCTAAAATTTGCAAGTAGAACAATCTCAAAATAAAGATAATTCCTATTAATATAACAAACCCATATAAAATCGCTCCTCGTTTCATTTTAATTCTTCTTAGTAAATAAAATGATAACGATAAAAATCGTAGCCGTCGTAAATAATGTGCTTAACAAGGTTTTTGTAAAAATAGTTTCAATGCTATTAAAACTAAAATATTCTAATCCAAAAAGGATAAGGTGATGGATAAAAGTCAGGATTAAAATAAAAGAAAAAGATTTGCCAAGAGAAATTGAGCGAATATTAAACGTCTGAAAATCGAAATCTGTTTTATTTAAAATTTTTGAAAGTAAGGACAGTCTGATATAAGCAATAAATAAAGTCGCTGCAGCGTTTATCCCTCCCGAGTTTGAAAAAAAATCGATTGCTAAACCAAGTAGAAAACTTAAAAACAAGAATGATCCTTTCTCTTTTCTTAAGGGGTAAAAAATTACAAATACAATATAAATATATGGATTGAGGTACTGAAATAAATTAATGTTATTTAAAATCAATACTTGTACCAGTACCAAAACAACAAACAAAACGGTATTTTTTATAACGAGATTATTCATTGTTAGTGGCTTCTAATTGTTGAATTTCTGCTTTGTGAAGATTTGTAATTACTTGAATATTTCCTAACGCACTCATGTCATTAAACAATGAAATATTTATCAATCTATTTTGTTCGAAGTCTTTAACCGTTCCGATTAAAATCCCTTCAGGAAAAATAGTAGATTTACCTCCAGTAACAATGGTATCTCCAATTTTAAAAATTGCCTGTCGCGGAATATCATTTAGCTGAACAGTTTTATAACTCTTACCATCCCAAGAAAGTGTTCCGAAATGATTGTTGTTTTTCAACTTAGCATTAATCAAAGAGTAATTATTTAAAATAGATATGACCGTAGCGTAATTACCAGAAACACTGTTTGTAGTACCAATAATCCCTCTACTGTTTACCACAGCCATTTCAGCATCAACTCCATCACTTAACCCTTTATTAATGGTTAAATAGTTATTTCGTTTAGTGTAGTTATTGTTATAAACTTTTGCAGTAATATATTTATAACGCAAGAACTGATTTGTGGTATCTGTGGTATGATTCTCTATTAACAAACTGTTTTTTAATCGAGCATTTTCTTTAGCTAGCCGTTCATTTTCAGATTTTAGATGAAAGAATTCATTGATATTATTTACTCTTTTGTAAAACCCTCCGGTAACAGCATTAGCAGAATTAATGAATTTACTTTTGTGATATGAATGACTTTGAATTGTAAAAAACAGGGCAACAAATTCTAGTATTAAAAACAGTAAAAAATACCGATACTTTTCAATAAATCGAATTATTTGTTGCATACGTCAGAAAAGTTATTGCTACTATTTAAGTAAAACAGTCTTATATTTTTCTAAATCTTTAAGTGTAATACCAGTTCCTCTAACCACAGCTCTTAATGGGTCTTCTGCTACATAAACAGGCAAATCTGTTTTACGAGAAAGCCTTTTGTCTAAACCTCTTAACATAGAGCCACCTCCGGCAAGATAAATCCCGGTGTTGTAGATATCCGCAGCTAATTCTGGTGGTGTCTGTGATAAGGTCTCCATCACTGCATCTTCAATTCTTAAAATAGATTTGTCTAATGCTTTCGCGATTTCACGATATGAAACTTGCGCTTGTTTAGGTTTGCCACTCAACAAGTCCCTCCCTTGAACTAACATCTCTTCTGGCGGATTATCTAAATCTTCAGTAGCAGCACCTATTTCAATTTTAACAACTTCAGCAGTACGTTCGCCAATATGTAAATTGTGCTGCGTACGCATGTAATAAGAAATATCGTTTGTAAAAACATCACCTGCAACTTTAACTGATTTGTCACAAACAATTCCTCCTAAAGCAATCACAGCAATTTCTGTAGTACCTCCTCCAATATCAATAATCATATTTCCTTTTGGCTGAGTAATGTCAATACCAATACCTATTGCTGCTGCCATTGGCTCATGAATTAAATAAATTTCTTTAGCATTCATGTGTTCAGCTGAATCACGTACTGCTCGTTTTTCTACCTCTGTAATTCCAGATGGAATACAAATAACCATTCTTAATGATGGTGTCCAAAATTTCTTTTTGATTGTTGGAATATTCTTTATGAATTCTTTAATCATCTGTTCCGAAGCTTCAAAATCAGCAATTACACCATCTTTTAGTGGTCTAATTGTTTGTATACTCCCATGGGTTTTACCTTGCATCATATTGGCTTCTTTACCAATTGCAATAATTTTCCCTGTAGCAATATCTTTTGCAACTATTGATGGCTGGTCAACACAAACTTTCCCATCGTGGATAATAAGTGTATTTGCAGTTCCTAAATCAATAGCGATATCTTCGGTCATGAAGTCGAAAAATCCCATATTTTAGTTTGTCTTTTGGAGTTAATCCACAAATTTAAAAAAATAATAGACTTAACACGAAAAAATAGCAAGTAAAAAATTGTAAATTTTCACTTACTAGCTTTTATCGAGATTAACTGATTATTGATTTCTTAATAAAAACAAAATCAATGAGTTAATCTAATTATTTTATTGATGATAAAAATATCAATGCTTAAAATGTCGGGTTCCAGTCATTACCATCGACATTCCGTTTTCATTACAATAATCAATCGATAATTTATCTTTAATAGACCCTCCTGGTTGTATCACTGATGTGATTCCTGCATTATCAGCAATTTCTACACAATCAGGGAAAGGGAAAAAAGCGTCACTCGCCATTACCGCTCCTTTTAAATTAAAACCAAAATGAGTTGCTTTTTCAATTGCATGATTTAATGCATCTACTCTGCTCGTTTGCCCTGTACCACTTGCAAATAGTTGTTTGTTTTTTGCAAGAACTATTGTATTTGATTTTGTGTGCTTGCAAATTTTTGAAGCAAAAATTAAATCATCTAGCTCTTGGTCTGTTGGATTTGTATTTGTAACCTTTTTTAAATCAGAAAGTGCATCTGTTACATTATCAACGTCTTGAAACAACACTCCATTCAATGCAGTTCTATATTGTGTTTTTGGCAGCTCAATTTCTTTTTGAATTAAAATGATTCGATTCTTTTTACCTTTTAAAACTTCTAAGGCTTCTGCATCATACTCAGGGGCAATTACAACTTCGCAAAAGAGTTTGTGAATTTCATTTGCTGTATCAAGGTCTATATTTCTATTAGAAATCAACACACCTCCAAAAGCTGAAGTTGGGTCACCAGCAAGTGCATCAATATAAGCTCGGTGTAAAGTCTCTCTCTGGGCCAAACCACAAGCATTGTTGTGTTTTAGGATGGCAAACGTTGGAGCATCACTTTTAAATTCTTTCATCAAATTAACTGCGGCATCAACATCTAATAGATTATTATATGATAATTCTTTACCGTGTAATTTGTCAAATAATGCTTCTAAGTCACCAAAGAAAAATCCTTTTTGATGTGGGTTTTCACCATATCTCAAAACAGCTGATTTATCAAAACTTTGCCTAAAAGTGGTATCATCAGCATTTAAATAATTAAAAATTGCACTATCGTAATGACTAGAAACTCCAAATGATTTTGCTGCAAAAATTTTACGTTGCTCAATTGTTGTTGCTCCATTATTCTCTGAAATAACATTTAAGAATTCGTCATACTGACCCATAGATGAAACACAAATAACATCTTTAAAGTTTTTTGCTGCAGCCCGAATTAATGAAATACCACCAATATCAATTTTTTCAATAATATCTTGTTCAGACGCACCGCTAGCAACTGTTTTCTCGAACGGATACAAATCTACAATCACAATATCAATCTCTGGAATGTCAAATTCAGTAATTTGTTTCTTATCGCTTTCGTTATCGCGACGGGTTAAAATTCCTCCAAAAACTTTTGGGTGTAATGTTTTTACACGTCCGCCTAAAATAGATGGATATGAAGTTAAATCTTCTACAGGTACTACATCGATTCCTAAATTTTTGATAAAAGTCTCGGTCCCTCCTGTTGAGTAAATTGTAATGTTTAATTCATTTAGTTTCTGAACAATAGACTCTAGACCGTCTTTGTGAAATACAGAAATTAATGCTGATTTTGCTGTTTTAGTTGTGTTCATTTTGTGTGTTGTTGTTTCGCACAAAATTACTAAAACCGATTAGCTTCTACAATCTATAAGTAGCTTAATAAAGATGATTTTTTAAACAATTTTGGCAACTTGTTCACAAACAAATTCGAGAAGCAATTCATCTTGCTTAGAAAATGGATTCACAGTATGCGAGTCAATATCAATTTGACCAATATTTTTACCATCAACAAAAATAGGAATCACAATTTCAGACTTCACTTTCCATCCGCAAGAAATATAATTATCTTGTGACTCTACATCTTGCACCACAAAATTTTGGTTACTAACTGCTACTTGCCCACAAATACCTTTCCCGAAAGGAATAATGGTATGCTCTGTTGGCTCTCCAGCAAACTGCGCTAACTTTAACTCTTCTTTATCGCCGTTTATAAAATAAAATCCGACCCAATCATAATAATCTATTTCTTGTTTTAAAAAATCACAAATAGCTTGTAAGGTGATTTCTTTAGAATTTGATTTTTCTACAAGGGTTAGAATATTATTTTTTAAGAAGTCAGTTTCCATATGATTGTTTATTTTTGAAGCAAAACTAATCTCTTTTTTTGAAAAAAAACAAGGTTGTCATACTATTTTTGGTCAAGTTTTTTGTGGTGTATTTTTTACTCACAAGCATTTACTCATTTTATTTAAGTAGCACTCAAGAAACATCTTCTGTCTTTGCATGCTCACCAGTAACCAATGCCGTTTCTAATCATGCCCAATGGGCTTGTGAAATATTGGGGTATAATATTGAGAAATATCAGAATTCAAAAGAATTGTCAATTACTTTTTTGGTGAATGGTAAAATTGTTTCAAAAATTATTGAAGGTTGTACAAGTATCAGTATTATGATTTTATTCTTGGCATTTATCATTGCTTTTTCAGGAACTATCAAAAACACTATTTGGTTTTCGGTTACTGGATTGATTTTGATTTATGCTGCTAACATTTTTAGAATCGTTTTTATGACCCTAGCAATTTACCATTACCCTGAGTTGAGTGATGTATTGCATGACTTTGTTTTTCCAGGAATTATTTACGGAATGGTATTTATTTTATGGATTATTTGGGTAAAAAAATATGCAATCATCAACAAAAAACAAAATGGATAATTTAAAACAAATAATGATTGTTTCTGCATTGGTTTTATTACTGGTGCTAGTTCGTGCATTTCAACTGAATTTGTTTTATGACCCCTTTATAGATTATTTTAAAAATGATTTCTTAGTCGGTAACTTTCCATTTTATGATTCATCTAAATTGTTTTTAAGCTCATTATTTAGATATTGCATCAACATGTTTTTGTCATTAGCCATAATATATGTAATATTTAAAAACAAACAGCAATTATTTTTCTCCATCAAATTTTATGTTGTTGCTTTCATATTATTAATCGGGTTTTATTTTTTCCAACTTAATTCAGAATTTTCAAATGGCTATTTGTTGTCCTTTTATATCAGAAGACTTCTAATTCATCCAGTTTTTTTACTGATTCTTTTACCTGCATTCTATTATCAAAAATTGACAGAAAAGTAACTTTAACATTTTTTCGTAGATGATGGAAATTAATTTGATAAATTTGTTTTTGTTATGAAGAACTTTTTAAAGTTATTGCTATTATTTTTTCCTATTTTTTTATCTTCTCAAAACACCCTTAGAGGTATGGCTATGTATTACGAAAATGGCAAAGCAGATGGGTTACTTGGTGCAACTGTTTATTGGCTAGACACTGACATTGGCACAACAACTGATGAAAAAGGATGGTTTACAATAAAATATAAAAAAGAATATAAGCAATTAGTATTTAGCTTTGTTGGATACAAGACCGATACGGTTAATGTGAGCAGTAATAAAGAGTTACATCACTTTCTTAAAAGAGAGGGTGAATTAGATGAAGTTGAAATTGAATCAAAAAGCAATACAACATCAATATCTTATAATGCGGCAGCTAATATAATTAATGTAAGTAGCGAAGAATTACTCAAAGCTGCTTGTTGCAATTTGTCAGAAAGCTTTGAAACAAACCCTTCTATTGATGTTAACTTTTCGGATGCCGTAACAGGTAGAAAACAGATTAATATGCTTGGATTAAAAACTCCATATATATTAATTTCACAAGAAAACATACCTGCATATAGAGGCTCATCTCAAATAAGTGGTCTAACTTATACACCAGGCACTTGGGTAGAAAGCATTCAAGTTACTAAAGGTGCAGGTAGTGTAGTACATGGGCACGAAAGTATTGCTGGACAAATTAATACCGAGCTAATTAAACCGCTCTCTGATGATAGGCTACTTGTAAATTTATATGGAGCAAATGATGGTAGGCTAGAGTTTAACACACATTACAATCAAAAAGTATCTGACAGATGGAATACAGGTTTATATGTTCATGGCAATAGTAGAGTTCGTAAATTTGATGATAACAATGATAATTTTTTAGACTCGCATTTAGGCAAACAAATAAACTTATTAAATCGGTGGCAATATCAAAATGAAGAAAAAGGTTGGATAAGCTTTATTAATTTAAGATATCTAATTGATGAAAAACAAGTAGGAGAAATAAATTTTGATCCATCAGTAGATAAGTTTACAACAAATGCATGGGGCGGAGAAATTAATACGAATAGATTCGATTCGCAAGTAAAAATCGGCTATGTTTTTCCTGCAACCCCTTATAAAAGTTTAGGTTTTCAAACATCTTACAGCAACCACACACAAGAATCTTACTACGGGTTTAGGATTTATAACCTTGATCATGAGAGCTTATATACAAACCTGCTTTACAATTCTATTATTGGCAATACAAAAAATAAATTTAAAGCCGGATTGTCTTTTACCTATGATAAAGTTGATGAAGATGTAATACTAAATTCATATTCTAGGGTTGAGAATTCTGTCGGAGGTTTTTTCGAATACTCTTTTGACAACCTTTCTAATTTTACTCTAATTGCTGGTATCAGAGCAGACAATCATAATATGATGGGCTTCTTTATTACTCCTAGATTACACTTTAGATATGACCTGCCTTGGCAAAAAGGTGTTTTTAAAGGATCATTTGGTCGAGGAAAAAGAAATGCAAATATTTTTGTAGAAAATCAACAACTATTCGCCTCTAATAGAACAATTAATATTGAAGAAAATAAAGGTGAATTTTATGGACTAAACCCAGAAATAGCTTGGAATTTTGGCTTTAGCTTTATTCAAGGCTTTAATTTATTTAACAAGAAAGGAGATGTAGTTTTAGATTTTTATAGAACCGATTTTTCTAATCAAGTAATTGTTGATTGGGAAACATCCACAGAAATATCATTTTATGATTTAGAAGGTAAAAGTTATGCCAACAGCTTTCAAGCTGAGCTTAATTACAACTTGTTTTATGGAGCTGATTTGAGATTGTCCTATAAATATTATGATGTAAAATCTACTTATAATTCAGGGTTGTTAGAAAAACCCCTATTACCTAAACATCGTTTCTTTGCAAATATAGGTATAAAAACAAACGATTTAGACCGCAATAATAGTTTCTGGAAATTTGATGCAACCTACAACTGGATAGGATCTCAAAGGTATCCATCAACCTTAAATAGTCCTGTTGAGTTTCAAAAACCAGAGTACACTGAGCAAACAAATTTATTGAATTTGCAGGTTACTAAAATTTTTTCTAGTACATTTGAAATCTATTTAGGCGGAGAAAACATTACCAACACAGTACAAAAATCCCCAATTGTATCCGCTAGTGACCCATTTGAAAACTATTTTGACAGTACAATGATTTATAGACCCATTTATGGAGGAATCTACTATGTAGGTTTAAGATATAAATTAAAATATGAATATTAATTAGATATTTTATATTTGCCACAAAAATATAGCTATGAAAAAATATATTTTTATATTTACCATTATCCTAACATTGCATTTTACTTGCTATTCTCAAGCAATTAGAAAAAATTATTTAGAAATGACAGCTTCTGAAAAATTAGAACTTCAGAATGCTTTTTATGCAATGAGAGATTTAGATAATGATGGAGTCGCAGATCCTAATACAGACGATGATGATTTGATGAATGATTTGGGAGACTTTCATTTGAATTATTTTAACTTCGATGGAACAGCAGACCCAACACAGCTAGACATTCATTTAAATTTAGCAAATCAAGCTGTAAATTCAGAACCAGAAAGAGAAATATTTTTTGCGTGGCACAGAGCCATGTTGTTTGAGCTAGAACAATCGATGCAAGAATTATATCCAAACATAAGCATCCCTTATTGGGATTCAACTATTCATGGTGAAATGAGCAATGGAGATGCTATTACAGATGCAAATAACACCATTTTTACTCCAGAGTTTTTAGGCCCATTTGATACAGATTGGTCACTTAACAGAACAGTTGGTTTGTCAGGCACATTACCAACAATTGCAAATCTAGATTTTGCTTTTGCAAAAACAGATTTTTTTGATTTTTCTAATGAGATTGAAAGAAAAAGAGCACACTCAGGAGCACACATTTGGGTAGGTGGTGTTATGCCAACAAGTGCATCTGCAAGAGACCCTGTCTTCTATATACATCATGCTTATATAGATAAATTGTGGAATGATTGGCAAGTTGACCCAAATAACCAATCTGCTTATCACCCGGTTAGAACAGACATGTTAAGGTATGATGGCACATATACTTTTAATGGTGTAACACAACCTTCAATAGATCCAGATGACCTAGTTGACATAAAGGTTTATGGAACATTTTATGCCGAAAACCAATTAGTTTCTCTAGAAGATTATACCGTTTCTAATACTTATCACAATCTAGAAAATTTTTATTATCAGTATGTAATAGCTGCTGGGAATAATTTTATTGTGCCTAATACTAAAAATTGCAAACTAGAATCAGTAAATGAAATTGTATTAAACCCGGGGTTTGTTGCTGAAACCGGAGCAACTTTTACAGCCAAAATAGACACTGATGATGATATCACTACTGCTGCTAGAGGAGAATCTAAAAGAGGGGTTCACAATCCATATGATTACAATCCTAACGTACAAGTAATAGCTTTTGACGAAGACTCTCCTACCGATGAGGTAACTATAATACACTCTTTTCCAAACCCGTTTGAAGATAGAATCACGTTAAATTTTAACAAAAGGGTTCGTAATTGTAAAGTTGAAATTTACAATATGATGGGAATGGTTGTAAGAGAAGAAATTCACCATAATATATCTACGGTTATTTTTGGAGGATTAAATAATTTAGCTGTCGGCACCTACCTACTTAAGGTTACTGATATGACTATAGATAAACCGATTATCATAAGAAGGTTTATCAAATTGTAGCTTTTTTGATATTAAGTAATTTTCATATTATTTTTCTTTTACTATTTCAACAACAAATAGAAATAAGCGTAATAAATAATACGAAATTTACTATTGACAATTTAAATGTTTACTCACAAAAATTTAAATCATTAAAACCAAAAGACACTACAGCTACTAAATCATTTGTATTTGATGAGTTAACAAATAACTCAATGATAAATTTGAAAGCAGATAATAAGCAATTAATTTTATATATTCCGCCACCAAAATACACTAAATACACAATTGTTTTAGATAGTTTAAATATTAAAAACAGAGTGATTTATTATTCCAAACTAAACAAATAAAAACTTCAATAATGAAAAACAAACTTTTAATTATTTCAATAATGCTGATTACTTTTTCGGTATCTTCTCAAGACAAAAATGCAAAAACCGAATTTAAAGTAGATGGTATTTGTGAGCTGTGTAAAGAACAAATAGAATCTGTAGCCCTAAAAACAAAAGGAGTTAAGACTGCAAATTGGAATATGGAAACACATATTCTATCTTTAGTTATAAATGAAAAAAAAACAAACCTTGATAAGATTAAAAAAGCTATTTCAAAAATTGAAGCTTATCAATGCCCTATGAAATGTGAGGGGAACAAAACCTATTCAGATAAAGATACTAGATGCCCTGTTTGTGAAATGGGCTTGTTAAAATCTGAGCATGTAGCACATAAAAAACACAATCATTAACAATAACTTCTTAATTTTCTTACCTATCTTTACCAAAATAAACTCAATAACATGAAAAAAGTAATATTAAGTGTAGCTTTAATTGCTGCCATCGGATTTACAAGTTGTACTTCAGAAAAGAAAACTGACAAAGATGAAGTTCAAAAAGAAGAAGTTCAAAAATCAGAAAGTCACAAAGATGAAATGGCTATTGCCGAATACCAATGTCCAATGAAATGTGAGGATGAAAAAACCTATGCAGACAAAGATCATAAATGTCCTGTTTGTAAAATGGATTTAAAAGAAGTAAAACAAGAAGAAAGCGAAAACCATGACATGGATGCTGATAAGAAATCTGAAGAAAATCATAACCATGAAGAAGGTGATGATAAACATTAGTAAGAAAATATGATACTCTAATAAATCCGCTTCAAAAAATTGAAGCGGATTTTTTGTTTAATATTTTTGCAAAACTTTTAACTTTTACTTTCTACTTTTAACTTCCCTTATTTATCTTTGCCTCAAACAAACAACACTTTAACATGACAAAAATTATTGCCCCTTCGGTTTTAGCAGCAGACTTTGCAAACATCCAACGTGATATTGAAATGATAAATAACAGTGAAGCTGAATGGATTCATATAGATGTGATGGATGGAGTTTTTGTTCCAAACATATCTTTTGGTTTTCCTGTAATAAAGGCAATGCAACGTCACGCTAAAAAAACAATGGATGTACATTTAATGATTGTCAATCCAGACCAGTATATCGAAACTTTTAAAAGTGTAGGAGCTGATGTGTTGACAGTACATTATGAAGCCTGTACACATCTACACAGAACGCTGCAAGCTATTAAAAAAGCTGGAATGAAACGTGGTGTAGCTTTAAACCCACACACTCCTATAAGTGTTTTAGAAGATGTTATTAGAGATATTGATCTTGTTTGTATTATGAGTGTGAACCCTGGTTTTGGAGGACAGAGCTTTATTGAAAATACCTATAAAAAAGTGATTCAATTAAAAGACATGATAGAAAAATCTGGTTCAAATGCTAAAATTGAAATTGATGGTGGTGTAACTGACCAAAATGCTCACAAACTTGTTTCGGCAGGAGCCGATGTGTTAGTTGCTGGTAGTTTTGTTTTTAAAGCTGATAATCCAACAAAAACTATTAAGGATCTAAAAGCATTAGCGAATAGTTAAAACTGATCTATTAAATAATTAATTAAATCTGTTGTAGTAACAATACCCACTAATTCACCGTCATCAATTATCGGCATTGCATGAAACTCATTATTTGATAAAATTTCAGCTACATCTTTAATTAAAGTATCAGAACTTACTTTTACCAAATTTTTTGCCATAACCTGCTCTATAGTAAACATATTATAAACTACAGTATCAACCATATGTTCTTCTTCATCAACAGCATCAGCAAAGCTAATACGTAATAAATCGGTATAACTCAACATACCCACAACGTGATTATCACTTACAACAGGAATATGTCTAATTTTATTTGCCTTAAATAGTTTCTCAGCAGATGTTAAATCATCGTTATAATTTAAGGTAATAACATCTGATGTCATTATTGCAGATATAGGTGTACGTTTTTTCATTATTACTAGCTTTAAATTTTCTATAAAGTTAAACACCTTAGTTTCTAAAATTTATGATTTATATCATGTCAGAAATTTTATTTAAAATATTCTTTATTTCATAATTAAAATGCACTTTCTTTATTTTAAGACACTTAGTTAAATCCATAATCATTATGCTCTCATTTAATGACTAAAAAAATATAATATCAATAAGATTTAACGGTGTTATGTAATAAATGTTACACCCTTATGTAACAAAAGTTCCACACTAAGTCATATATTTTTTGTATAAAAACATCAAAAAACACTTATTGCTCTTATTTTCAATATTTTACCTTTTTTTAAAAGCTGATTTAAATCATAGATTTTGCTTTTTGTTGTCTATAAATTTATATAGAATTTGAATATATCACGATTTTATATACCTAAAGGTGGGTTCTAAAAATTAGTTTTTTTCGTTTTTCTAAAAAAGATAAGAACCCTTTTAATCTTTTAAAGAAAAATTATAGTGCAATTTAGCAAAAAAATGTTGTTTTTAATACAAAA
>JAQRMW010000255.1 GCA_028599075.1 Urechidicola sp.
ACAAGTTCTTTTTACATTTAAAGGAATGTGAATATCGTTATAATTATAGAAATAAAAATTTGTATATTAGCACCCTAAAATTAATCAAAGATAACCCTCTTAAGTTATCTTGAACCAAAAAATAATATTTATGATATAGCTGCTGTTTACACACAATATTTTGAGCGAGAAAATGAAATTGTATACATCGAATTTTCACATAAAATAGATATTGAAACAAATAATAGCTCTATAAGCAACCGTGATTTATTTCCTACTTATGATGAGAATCCAGAAGAGGATGAATTAATTTATGATGATATAGACCTACAAAACACAACTTGGTTTTTAGAATATGATTGGCCAATGACAGATGCTATTTTATTTGAATTTGGGCATGAAGCTACTTTAGGTAAGATTAAAAATGATTTTGTTAACGAAATACTTGTAAATGGTGATTTTGAAATAAACCCTTTAACAAGTAATTTGTTTCATTATACCGAAAATTGGTTTCGAGTATTTGCATTATACAATCATAATTATGGAAAATTTTCTTACAGAGTTGGTTTAAGTGTAGAACATACAAACCTCGATGTAAATTTAATTACTACAAATGATAGAACTAAAAGCAACTACACAAACTTTAATCCAAGTGCCAGTTTCGAATATGTTTTTAGTGATACAAAATCTTTATCTTTTGCATATCGTAGAGGCTTACAAAGAGTGGGTTACCCTAGGCTAAATCCATTTGAATTAAGAATAAGTGAGTCAACCTCTTTTGTTGGTAATAAAGATTTGCTACCATTTTACAGTAACAGCTTTGAATTGAGTTTGTTAAATGGCAATCAAGAAAGTAAATTCATTTTAAACCCAACTCTTTATTATAGAAACTATCATGATATTTGGCAAAATGTGACTTTTGAAAATGGAGAGATAATTAATGGAGTCCCTAAATTGATTACGACACCTAAGAATATTGGGAATTTAAATTTTGCAGGAATAGAACTATTATCAACTTACACTCCCAACGATTGGTTGAGTTTTGATTCTACAATCGATTTACGATATGTTACTCAAAATGGAATTTATGAATATACTGACTCTAACAATCAAGTTGTTGTATTAGATTTTGACAACGCTAACTTTGGTGGTTTGGCAAAAGTAAACACTTCTATCAGCCTTAAAAACGAACTTAAATTTCAGGCTTTAGTTCAGTACAATTTCCCGTCAGAAGCGGCATATTCAAAACGAGAAGGTTATGTGTTTATGAATGCATCGGCGAGTAAAGATATTTTTAATAAGCAAGCAACTTTATCATTTATAGCAAGTGATGTTTTTAACTCAAACAGAACAAAGCGTACTCGAACACCTAGCGATGATGCAATTTCATATATTGACTTCCAATGGAAACAACAATCTTTTTTACTCTCACTAACTTGGAGGTTTAATCAAAGTAAAAAAGAGCTAGATATCAAGTTCGATAATAATGATGAAAAAGTAAACAACTAGTTATGTTAAAGATATATCACAACCCAAGATGCAGTAAAAGCCGCCAAGGGTTAGCAATTTTAGAGGAATCAAAAATGCCCTTCGAAATTATTAAATATTTAGATCAGCCCCCGACAATAGAAGAGTTAACAAAACTCATCAAAAAACTAGACATCTCTCCTATTCAACTCATTAGAAAAGGAGAGGCTGTTTGGAAAGAAAACTACAAAGGTAAAACCCTAACAGATAGTCAGATAATTGAGGCAATGGCTAAGCACCCAAAACTAATTGAAAGACCCATTGTTATTGATGGTAACAAAGCTGTAATTGGCCGCCCACCTGTCTTAATTAAAGACCTATTATAATAGTTCTTTTAACAATTCTTTAACTTTTTTTAAGAGTTAGCAAAAGTACCTTTGCGCTGCGCTTTAAAATTTTTGATAAAATCGCATAATCTTATACTTTTTAGATGAAGAATTTTATTTTACCCCTTCTCCTTTTTATTAGCATAGTTTCTTTTTCTCAAAAGATCTCAATTTCAGGAACTGTTGTTGAAGAAGCAACAAATCAACCATTAGAATTTGCAACCATTATACTAGAACCAACTGATGACAAAAATGTCACTGGTGGAGTTACTGATACTGAAGGTAAATTCGATATTACTCTAAAAAGAGGGACATACAATATCACTATCGAGTTTTTATCTTTTGAGTCTCTTATAATTAAGAATAAAGAATTATCAAACGATACTGATTTAGGAATTATTAAGCTTCATGAAAATGCTGAAGCTCTTGATGAAATTGAAGTGATTGCCGAAAAAAGTACGGTGGAGTTTAGGCTTGATAAAAAAATCTATAATGTTGGTAAAGACATGACTGTAAAAGGTGGATCTGCATCTGATGTTTTAGACAATGTTCCTTCTGTTACTGTCGATGTTGAAGGCAATGTTGCTCTAAGAGGAAATGAATCTGTTCGGATTTTAATTAACGGAAAACCTTCTGGTTTGGTTGGCTTAAATGGTAATGATGCATTACGTCAATTACCAGCTGATGCCATAGCTAAAGTTGAAATCATCACATCACCATCTGCAAGGTATGAAGCTGAAGGTACCGCTGGAATCATAAATATAGTTCTTAGAAAGGGAAAAGCACTTGGGTTTAATGGCTCTGTAAATGTTGATATTGGCACACCGACTAGAGCAGGTACATCAGCAAGTTTAAACTATAGAACAAAGAAATTTAATTACTTTACAACAACAGGGTATAGCTATAGCGATGCACCAGGTAATGCTCATTTTCAAAATGAATATTTGAACCCTGAAGTTGGACAAAATCCTTTTTTAAATGAGGCTAGAGTTTATAATAGAGAACGTAAGAACTTCAACATTTTATTGGGGACAGAATATTTTATTGCTGATAAAAGTTCTGTTACAGGTAGTGTTAGATATAGCAACTCTGATCGAACTACTGATGAAATAAATGAAATAACAGAACTTGATTCTAATAATACCAAACAAAAATTCTCAACCAAAAACCAATTAGAAGATGAAGTTGATCAACAATTAGAATTCAATTTTAATTTTACCCAATCTTTCAAAGACGATGATCATAAACTAACTATTGATTTTAGACACGAAACAACAAGCGATGATGAATTAGCCTTAATCTCTGGTGAAGAATTGTTTCCTAATCCATCTGTAGACCTGCAAGAAAAAACATTTAACTTATTAGATAGAACACGAATAATGGTGCAATCAGACTATGTGTTGCCAATAGGAGAAGATGCACAGTTTGAAGCAGGGTATCGTTCTAATTTTAATAGATCAGATACTGATTATATTTTAGAAGAAGAACAATCTGGTGGTGATTTTATTCTAAACCCAACTATTTCTAATGTCTTTACATACAACGAAAATATTCATGCATTATATTCGCAATACGGCAACAAGTTTGGAAAGTTCTCTGCACTTTTAGGATTGAGAATGGAAATTTCTGATATCGATATTATATCAACAAATAGTATTGATACTGATCATACGAAAAGGAATTACACTGAATTATTTCCAACCGTTAATTTATCTTACGAGTTTAATGATACTGAAACTTTGACACTTGGTTATAATCGTAGAATAAGAAGACCTCACTCTTTTTTCTTAAACCCAAATCCATCTAGAGGAAGTACCAACAATATTTTTCAAGGAAACCCCTTTTTAAATCCTGCCTATTCTAATAATGTTGATTTAGGCTACTTAAAAAAATGGAACAAGCTTACTTTTAACACCTCTATCTACTACAATTATGCTACTGATGTTTGGCAATTTGTTAGATATGGTTCAGAAACTACTTTATTTATTTCACCTATCAACGTTGGGTCGGAAGACAGACTTGGTTGGGAATTTTCTGTAAACTACTCACCATTTAAATGGTGGAAATTAAACGGAAGTTTTAACTTTTATAAAATCTCTAGAGATGGTGCTAACTTAGTACCAGACTACAAAGACTCTAGTTGGTTTACTCGTATTAATTCTCGTGTAAAGCTACCTGCAAAAATTGATTGGCAAACTACTTTTGATTATCGTGCAGGAAATGAAACTTTTCAATCTAAAACAGATCCAAGAATCGGAATCAATTTAGCTTTTAGCAAAGATGTATTAAAAGACAATGCAACACTTTCTTTAAATGTGAGTGATTTATTGAATTCTCGTAAACGTAAATCAGAAACTATTATCGAAGATTTTGCACACTCAACAAGTGAGTTTCAATGGAGAGAGCGTCAAATTATGCTGAGTTTCACGTACAGGTTCAATCAAAAGAAAAAACGTACAAGACAAAGAGGTTCTGGATTTAGTGAAGGAGAGGGAGGGTTTTAGGCTTTTTTAGGCAAAACTAGAAATTATCTACATCAACAATAAACTTAATTGGTCTAAAATCTTTTACCGCCTGAAACATATTTTTGATGCGCAAAATATTTTCTTTGGTTGATTTTAAAGATTGCTTTGGCGGAATCTTAATTACCATTGTTCTAATATACTGATTTCGAACTCTAGAAACTGATGGAGTTGTAGGTCCTAATAAATTTTCTTTAAAAATATTTGACAAGGATTTCCCTAACCAACTAGCACCAGAATCAACCTTTATCATATCGCGATGCTTTAAAGTAATTTTTACAATTCTATAATACGGTGGATAATGATATTGCCAACGCTCTTGCAATTGCTCCTTAAACATTTCTTGATATGAATTGGTAGAAACTTGCTGTAAAATTTGATGATATGGATTAAAGGTTTGTATAGCTACCTTTCCCCGTTTTTTAGCTCTCCCAGCCCTACCTGATACTTGAACCAACATTTGAAAACTTCGTTCATGTGCTCTAAAATCTGGAAAATTAAGCATGTTATCAGCATTTAAAACTCCAACTAAAGAAACATTCTCAAAATCCAATCCTTTAGACAACATTTGTGTACCTACCAAAATATCAATCTCTTGCGCTTGAAATTTTTCTATTATTTTTTGATATCCAAACTTACCACGAGTTGTATCTAAATCCATCCTTCCTATATTCACTTCAGGGAATAATTCTGCTAACTCTAACTCAATCTGTTCGGTACCAAAACCTTTATTATTTAGTTCTTTACTACCACAAGCACCACAAGAATAAATCATCGCTTGATGGTGTCCACAATAATGACATCGCAATTCATTTTTAAATTTATGATATGTTAAACTCACATCACAATTCGGGCATTGCGGAGCAACACCACAGGTTTCGCATTCTACAATTGGCGAAAATCCACGACGGTTTTGAAACAGAATTACCTGTTCTTTTAAATCCAGAGCCTCTTGAATCAAAGTAATCAATCTGTCAGAAAAATGACCATTCATTCTTTTCTTTCGATGCTTTTCTTTAATATCTACCAACTCAATTTCTGGTAACATTACATTCCCAAAACGACGATTCAATTTAACAAAACCATACTTGTTTTCTTGCGCATTATAATAGGTTTCTACTGAAGGTGTTGCAGAACCCAACAACGTTTTTGCTTTATGAATATGTGCCAAAACTACTGCAGCATCTCGCGCATGGTATCTCGGAGCAGGGTCAAATTGTTTGTAGGATGTTTCGTGCTCTTCATCAACAATAATTAATCCCAAGTTAGAAAAAGGCAAAAAGAGAGAGGATCTTGCGCCCAATATTATTTGAGCTTTACTTTTGTTTTCTAACACATTATTCCAAACTTCTACTCTTTCATTCATCGAATACTTCGAATGAAAAATTGCTATTTGTTCTCCAAAATATTCTTGCAATCGCGTGATTAATTGTGTGGTCAAAGCAATCTCTGGCAATAAATACAAGACTTGTTTTTGTTGTTCTAATTGTTTTGAAATTAACTCTGCATAAATTTCTGTCTTACCGCTACTCGTAATTCCGTGTAGTAAAGTAACCTGCTTTTCTTTAAACGATGTTTCTATTTCATCTAAGGCTTTTTGCTGAAATTCGTTTAATTCTTTGAGGTTATTCGTTTCTCCTTTAAAATTAATTCTATCCTTTTGGATATAATAAAACTCAAAAATATTTTTATCAACCAATGCCTTTAAAATAGCCGAAGAACACCCAGATTCATTAATTAAATCATATGACTTTATTGGTTTCTTAAAACTTACATTTAACTGAAAATAGGTTAGAACAGCATCACGCTGTTTTTTTGCTCTAGATAATTCTTCGAGTAACTCATTCAATTTCTCAGAGCTATAGATTGGGTTTAAGCGAACATACTTTACCAGTTTTGGTTTGTACTGTTCGTAAATCCGTTCTTTAATAGTGATTGCTTCTTTATCTAATAATGATTTTAAAATCGGAAAAACTGTTTTCTTCCCTAAGATATTCATTACCTGATTCACATCCAATTCTGATTGATGTTGTAAGGCTTCAAAAATTAAAAACTCATCGTTCGATAAAACAGATTCATCAGAAAAACTTGTATTTTTTAAAATAGCCGTTTCACTTTCTAACAAAAAAGCGGAAGGTAATGCAGCTCGCAAAACATCACCCAACGTACACATGTAATATTCAGAAATCCATTGCCAATGAGACAACTGTTGCTCATTCACAATTGGCTGTTCATCTAAAATTTGGTGAATGTCTTTAGCATCATATCCAACTGGTGGTGTATTATGCAACTCAAACACCAAGGCGGTGTACATCTTTCGTTTACCAAATTCTACCGCAACTCTCATTCCTTTTTTAAGGTACTGCGATTCGGCCTCAGTTATTTTATAAGTAAATAACTTGGGTAATGGAACGGGTAATATGACGTTTATGAAATGTTCGATTTCAGAATTTGAATTGATGAATTACGAATTTCAAATTTACACTTTTATATCATAAATAAATATTGAAATCAAAGTAAACCAAATCACTATTCAATAGCATCATCAACTTCTTGTTTCTTTGCTTTTCTACTACCTTCATACATATCATATCTCACAAAGCGACAATCTAAATCTCCGTTTTTCATTGGTATTCTGCGAGATGTTCTTAAACCAACATGTTTCAAGGCATCCATATCAGAGGTAATAAACCACACTCTAGAATCTGGATAACCATGTTTTAAGGTATCTCCTATTTTCTTGTAAAACTCTGCAGTATCGATATTCAAACGCTCACCATAGGGTGGATTGAACAAAATAGTTGTAGAACCAAAAACTTCTTTTACAGAATTAAAAAAGTTGACATGATGAACTCCAATGAATTCAGATAAATTAGCCGATTCAATATTCTCAGTTGCTTTTCTAACTGCTGATGGTGCCTTATCAAATCCCATGATTTTAAACTGCGGATTGACAATTTTTTTTAACAACGAATCTTGAATGGTAAAATATAAATCTTCGTCATAATTTTGCCATTTTTCAAAACCAAATTCTGGCCTGTTAATATTTGCCGGAATGTTACAAGCTATCATCGCTGCTTCAATCAATATTGTTCCAGAGCCACACATAGGATCAATAAAATTACTATGCCCTGTATAGCCAGATAACAAGACCAAACCAGCAGCCAACACTTCATTAATCGGTGCTATATTGGTCGATGTTCTGTAACCTCTTTTGTGCAAAGAGTCTCCAGAAGAATCTAATGAAATAGTACACATATCTTTTTGAATATGCACGTGAATTTTTACATCAGGATGTTTTAAATCTACATTAGGGCGCTTATGATATTTATGCCGAAAATAATCGGCAATAGCATCTTTCGATTTTAACGAAATATAATGAGAATTGGTAGTAAAGAATTTTGAATTCACGACTGCTCCAATAGCAAATGTATCATCCACTTTCATGAAGTTATCCCAATTTATTTTTTGCAATCCTTCATATAAATCATCTTCATCAAAAACTTTAAATGTCTTGATTGGCTTAAGTATTCTTATGGCAGTTCTCAAACCCATATTTGCTTTATACATGAAGCCTGTATCGCCTTTAAAAGAAACATTCCTTACACCAACTTTTACATCAACAGCTCCCATGTTTTTAAGCTCTTCGGCTAAAACTTCTTCCAATCCAAACATGGTTGTAGCAACCATTTTAAAGTTTTTATTCATCTGCTAAAATTTGTTGCAAAGATAGTTTATTTTTGTTTGTTTAATTGAAATCTATGAACACATCAACAGATTGGTTTGCATCTTGGTTTGACACTTCTTTTTATCACATTTTATATAAAAATAGAGATCATAAAGAGGCGCGCTTATTTATGGCAAACCTCGCTTCATTTTTAAAGTTGAAAAAGAACGATCTTGTTTTAGATTTAGCTTGTGGAAAAGGACGTCACTCACTGTTTTTAAACTCTTTAGGCTTTGATGTCATAGGTGCCGATTTATCTAAAAACAGCATTGATTACGCAAATGAATTCAGCAATGAAACTTTGCGATTTGTACAACGTGATATGCGAGACCCATTGAATTTAAAATACGATGGTATCTTTAATTTATTTACAAGTTTTGGTTATTTTGAAAATGACGAAGAAGATTTACAGGTATTGACAAATATTAAAGATGGATTAAAAGATGAAAGTAGTGTAGCTGTAATTGATTTTTTAAATGTTGAAAAAGCAATTAGAAATTTAGTTGCTGAAGAAACTGTTATCAGAAATGATATCACATTTAATATTAAGCGCTCTTTTGAAAATGGATTTATCATCAAGAAAATTGAAGTAGTTACAGCTGATAAAATTTATGAATACTTTGAACGGATTAAATTCTTAGACTTACCTAAAATAAAAACATATTTAGAAAAAATTGGATTAAATCTAAAACACACTTTTGGTGATTATGACTTACAAGAATTTAATCAAGAAAACTCTAATCGTTTAATTTTAATTCTATCTAAATGAGCTTGTTGATATTATTTTTATCAGTAATTACAGGTGCTGCAATTGTATTTGTATTAAAGCCTACAAAATTAGTAACTCAACTATTACTTTCTTTTAGTGGGGCTTATTTATTAGCAATTACGGTAACTCATTTATTGCCAGAAGTTTTTGAACATAGCGAAAATTCAAAAATTGGAATCTTTATTATCCTTGGACTTTTAATCCAACTAATTATGGATTATTTTTCTAAAGGAGCAGAACATGGGCATATACATACACATAACAAAAAAGAGTTACCTGCAATATTATTTATCAGTTTATGTTTGCATGCTTTTATGGAAGGCATCCCAATAAATGACCATGAGCATCAAGAATTATTATGGGCAATTGTAGTACATAAAATTCCGATAACCATTGTATTAGGAAGCTTTTTACTGCATTCAAAAATATCGATTCTAAAAAGTGTCTTAATCTTATTCATATTTGCAGTAATGAGTCCTATAGGAAGTTACTTCGGAACCAACATTCCTTTTTTACTGATTTATAAAACAGAAATTACTGCTATCATCATCGGTATATTTTTACACATTTCTACCACCATCATATTTGAAAGTAGTGAAAATCACAAATTCAACATTGCAAAGTTTATTGCTATTTTGGTTGGGTTTGGATTGGCAATAATCGTATAGCATTATTAAACTATTTATTCGTTATATTGCAATCAACTATATGATAAAAAAAATACTACTTCCCCTTTTTACAATACTGAGTTTTACATCCCTGTATTCCCAATCTGATACAATTTCAGTAATGAAATATATTAGTATTTCTAAGGAATATCTTGAAACGAATTTAGATAGTTCAGAAGTTTACGCTAACAAAGCAATAGAGCAATCAAAAAAAAATAATTTTCACAAAGGATTGGGTTATGGATATTCTAACTTAGGAATTATAAGTGAATACAGAGGTGCTTATGCACAATCTATATTAAACAATAAAAAATCAAAGGCCTATTTTGAAAAAGGGAATCTTACAAAAGGAATTGCAATTTCCAATCAATATTTAGGGATTGGGTATTTCTATCTTTCTGAATATGAAAAATCTTTAGCCTATTACTTTGATGCATTAAAATCTTATGATAAATTAAATTTTGAAGAAGGAATTGCGGCTGTAAATAATAATATTGGGGTTGTTTATGAAGTTCGGAAAGATTTAGAAAAAGCCTTAGAATTCTACGTTAAATCATACGAATTAAAGAATAAACTCAAAATAAATGCATCGTCTTCTCTTGCTAATATTGCAAATATTTACTGTGAACAAGACGATTTTGACAAAGGCTTAAATTATTATTTTAAAGCCGAAAAAGAAAAATTCAAAAGTAATACTGGAAAGGCAAGCCTTTATTCAAATATTTCTAAATGCTATATTGTCTTAAAAAAATATTCAAAAGCAGAAAACTACATTCAAAAAGCAATTGAAATAGACACATCAAGAAACAACATGTATGGCCACTCATATGATTTACAAGTCTATGGAGATTTAGAGGAAGCAAGAGGTAACAAACAGCTTGCTCTAAATAAACACTTAAAATCTTACGAAATTGCTAAGTCAAATTCCTATTTAGACTTACTCATAAATAGTACTTCAAAAACAAGTGATTTATATAGTTCGCTAGGTAATTATAAAAAAGCATTGCAGTTTCATAACGAGTTGCTATCAGTAAAAGACAAGGTTCATTTTCAAGAGAATAAAGAAGCAATTGCCAATTTGGATGTGGTATATGAAACGGAGAAAAAAACACAAGAAATTGAATTGTTGTCTAAAGAAAATCAATTAAAAGATATAACGATAGAACGCAATAGAACCATTCGAATAGCCCTTATCTCTGGTTCCTTTTTATTACTTCTGAGCTTGTTTTTATTATACAATAGGTTTCAACTAAAAGCTAAAACGAATCAAATTTTAAACACTAAAAACACAGAGTTAGAAGAACTAAATGCCACAAAAGACAAGCTCTTCAGTATCGTAGCGCATGATCTTAAAAACCCAGTTTCTGCATTTAAAACATTGACTGAAAATATGAGTATGGGCTTTGATAAAATTCCTCAAGACATGTTGCAAAAACTAATTTCTCAATTGCGAGATTCTTCTACCCAATTGTTCGATGTCTTGACAAATTTATTAACGTGGAGTAATAGTCAGCGCGATAATATTTCAGTCAACAAAATTAAAGTTTGCCCAAAAAATCAGGTAGATGAAATACTAAAAATGTACCAAATAAACAGCAGTTCAAAATCAATTGTAATTACAAATGAAATTGATGCAAAATTTGAATTATTAACCGATAAAGAAATTCTTCATACGGCTTTCAGAAATATCATTATGAATGCCGTTAAGTTTACACTTAACAATGGTGAAATAAAAATTTATCAAAACAAAAATAAAATTACCATTGAAGACAACGGAATTGGAATGGGCAAAAATGATGTAAACAAGCTATTCGACATCACTCAAAATGTTGAGTCTATTGGCAGTTCATTAGAAAAAGGAACTGGTTTAGGATTGCTACTGTGCAAAGAACTTTTAGACAAAGCTGATATCAATATCGAAATTGAAAGCGAGTTAAAAAAAGGAACGAAAGTTATACTTGTATTTTAATAGTTCTTAGTCTCTTTATCTTAATGGAAGGTTCTAAAATAAAAGTAATTCTTGTTGATGACCATCAAATTGTAAGAGAAGGGTTTAAGCTAATTTTGCTGCTCGATGAGCGCTTTGAAACTATAGGAGAAGCTGAATCCGCGACTACTCTTTTTACACTTTTAAAAGAAAAAACACCCGATGTAATTGTTTTAGATATCTCTATGCCTGGACTAAGTGGCATTGAAATTTGTAAACAAATTAAAATAAATACACCTGCAATAAAAATCCTTTTTGTAACGGCAAATGTTGATACCACACATTTAAAAGCTGCCATAAAATCTGGAGCAGATGGCTTTTTACCTAAAGATACATCCTCTAAAGAATTTACAACAGCCGTTAGTGAAGTTGCAAATGGCAATACGTATTTTAGTTCTAAAATTTCTGGGTTAATGATAAAGGTTATGACTCAATCCAATTCGCATAACGAAACTGAATTATCACTTAGAGAGCTTGAAATTGTGAAACAATTGGCTGAAGGTAAACTACAAAAAGAAATTGCTTCTACCCTATTTATCTCACCAAGAACTGTTGAAACTCACAAAAAAAATATTCAAACAAAATTGGGTATTAACACTACTGCCGAACTTGTAAAATTCGCTATCCGCGAAGGAATTACTGACCTCTAATTTTACAACTACGGGAAATCCCTTAGTCCTTTTTCAGTAAATTACCTGATTGATTTTACTCATTTAATCGTAGACTTTTGTCACAAACTAAAAAACGATTAATTATGAAATCAAAAATTACTAATTCAAAAAGAAAATTTTTAACTTTCTTGACATGCAGCTTGTTTGCACTGTCAATCAATGCACAAACTCCACCTGCTGTTGTATCTACAGCTCCTACACATAATGCAACAAATGTAACTGTAGGTAATTCAATTACTGCAACTTTTGACCAACCTATTCTAGCCGGTATTGCAGGTAAAGAACTAATAGTTTGGTATGCGGATTCAGAAACAGAATATAGTGCACTTACTTTGGCATCTTCTTCATTAACAATTTCTGGGAATACACTAACACTTAACTTGGAATTACCATATAATACTAATTTTTATATCTCATTAGAAAACGGATTGGTAAAAAATGCATCAGACCAATACAATGCTACTTATGGATTTGCTTCTAATTGGGCATTTTCAACTGAGAATGACACATACAGTCCAATACTACAAGCTATGACTCCTCCTGATGGTTTTGTTGGTGTTTATGAAAACTCAAATATTTTAAGTTATACTTTGGTTCAAGATAACTTAAGAGGGTTATCTTTGATTAATTTTAGGGTGCTAATATACAAATTTTTATTTCTATAATTATAACGATATTCACATTCCTTTAAATGTAAAAAGAACTTGT
>JAQRMW010000256.1 GCA_028599075.1 Urechidicola sp.
ACAAAAAATTGCTCTTGAGAAAATGTAGAGATTGAAATTAGTAGAATTAATAATGTTGCGATTTTTTTCATATTCGGTTTTTTATTTTGTTCGATGATTTCGGTTTAAATTGTTTGTAACGTGTTTGTATATGGTTTGTTGCGTGGTTTAAGCACCTAATTTAGCAAATAAAAACCGAGTAGAAAATCCGCTAGGATTTTCGTAAGTAGGCTAGAACTAGCAATAAATTATATACGGTGTTGTGCGTTCGTTTTTTATTCTATTTTAACTTTTGGGTCAATATGTAACTTGCTGTTTTTTCTCCCTTTTGCTATTTTCCAACCACTATAACCATATTCATTTTCAAAACAGTTTTTAATTTTATCTAATGCTTTTAGGACATTTTCCGTCTCTTGTTTACAAATTTCAAGACTAAAAACTTTTTCTCCGTGAATAAGTTTATTTCTCATCGAAGCCGCCTCTTTAATCGTTTTTATTTCTCCATTCTCAATCAATGTTGAAAATTTCCGATGTTTTGGGTCGTAAAGTTCCCAGTTCTGAATTATTCTGTTAAGTCCGTTTGATTGTTTTACAATTTTGTCAGCAATTGTACTTTTAAATCCAGATGAAACAATTAATTGTCTAAATGTTCGCCTTAAAGTTTTCTCAACAGTAAAAACTGAAGTGACTAAACTTTCTGAATGGTGTCCATTTTTTGCAAGTTTATTTATCCGTTTTATTGCTTTATCATAACCAAGTCTTACCGAGTACATATTCTTAATCTTTATCTTTAAACCAAATAGGTTCAGTTAATTTTGCTAATAAAAGTCCGCCACCAACAATTAAAGGATAAGCCAAGAATCCAATATATTCAACTAATGGTCCGAATACTAATGCTGCTATTATTAAACAGACTATTACTGCTATGATTGACACACAACCCTTATTTTCTTCTTTACTCATATGTTTCGTGTTTGGTTCAAATGACGCACAACGGTTTGGCTATGCTTAGTTGCGACAATTTAGTACTTAACTTTCCAAGTACAAAACCAAATTGGGAAAATCGGAGATTTTTCCAAAGTAGCACAGAACTAAGCAATTAAGTATAGCCGTTGTTAGGGTGTCGTTATTTATATTTATATCCAATTTTATTCAGCCAATTTAACAACAAATCCCAATGAGATTCAACCCAATGATTTGTTAAATGATAATTTCCGCAAAATATTTCACGAGCGTAGTATCTCGTTCTCCCTTTTTCGTCCTTTATATTTCTATTCTTATTTTTAAGAATTTCGTAATTGATATCAAATGTTGTTTTTGAATAATCTGGATTTTGCAATTTATTAATTTCAGATTCAGATATTAAACCCTGCTCATATGCTTTTCTGAAACAATATTGAGCAAATTGTCCAATTTTCATTTCGTTAATTTCTCTTTTGATACCTGAAACTCTTGATTTTTTTTGCTTGTCTAATGCAATTGGTTTTGGGCTTTCTTTTCTATTGTCTAATTTTAATAATTTTATTGCTCGTGAAAATAATTCAGCCGTATCGTGTTCATCATCTGTATTTTCAATTAAAGGGTCAACTATTCCTGAATAAAACTGTTCGTTAGATATAAACTCGATAGAAATAAATTCGTCATTTATTACTTCTTTTGCTTTAATCATCAAATCGTCAATCAAAACTTTTGTTGCAGGGTTTACTTTTGGCGTTATAAAGTAAGAATTGAATTTTTCATTTTCGTTAAAGAAAGTTTGCATTATAAAAATCGTTCTGAAAATCTTTTTTATAATTCTAAAAGCAGTTGCCTCTTTGCTTCCATAATTTAAACCAGCAGAATGAAAAGCAATGTCAATTCCGTAAATTGTGTTTTCAGTCGTATTTATTCCTAATACGTCAATTTCCGCTTGTTTAATTAATTGTTCAAATGAACTGTTTTTGAAAATTCCAGTAAAAAATTCCGAATTTGATATTTTATTAAACAGCAAACTTGCTCTTTCTTTTTCATATTCAGTTATTACCCATTTTCCGCTTGTCATCCAATTTGTTTGTACAAATCGACAGCCCTCATTATGTTTCAGGTAACTATAAATAAGTGATTCGGCTATTTCTATTTTCATTGATTTTTCTTGCTTGTTCGGATTTTGGTTTTAATGCACCCTAACGGTTTAGTATAAGATTAGTTGCGTGGTTTAAGCACTAAAGTTAGCAAATAAATCACAGATAGAAAGTCCGCGAGGACTTTCGTAAGTAGGCTAAAACCAGCAATTAATTTTATACATTGTTAGCCTTTCGTTATTTATTCATATTTCCTGTTAGTTTAAGTTATTGGTATCAAATGAATTAACAACTATGTCATCAAAAGTTTTGTTAGTTTCATCAATAAAAACAAGTCTTTCCACTCCGAATAATTTACAGTTTTCAAAAAATGATTTACGTAGTATTAAAGCAGGATAAGCATTTCTAAAGTCAGGGTCGTTCAGTCCTTTTTTTAAATACAATACAATTTCATTATTGTCGCCACCAATTTCAATCCTAATGTTATTCTTTAGTTCAGGGAATGAATCGTTAATCATAAATTCAATTGTCATTTTTATAGCTTCTGGTTTTTTCATAAAGTTTGTGTTGTTAAAAACAAAGTTAATTTTTGATGTTAATTTTTTATCTAATATTCCTATTCTATCTACAAGAGAAGTGAAATTATTTAAAGGCAATAAAATGCTTTTGACTAAATTATTGTTATTACTGTGAACACAAACTTTATCATCTTTTTTAAGAATATTAATTTCTATTTCATTAATAATGAACATCGTAATGATTTTTTCTGAAGGTGCTAATTGTTCTAAATAATCTGTTTGAGAAAGTTTTAAAAGCGAATTACACACAAATTCATAATTTTCATAAAAGTCCTCGTCCAAAAAAATTATAAATTCTGCCATTAAGAAAGTTAATTCTTCTCTGTCTGGCATTTGAACTGAAATGATTCTCGATTTTGAATAATCATACGCATTTTTATAATTAATATCAGATTTAAGTAATTCTTGTAATCGTATTTTTAAAGGATTGTCTATTTGCAATTCACATTTTGAAAAAAAATATTTAGCAAACTCTCCTAAATAAAATATCGTTCTTGTGTTGCTGTAACCATTACCAAAAGGACTTTCCGATACTCGAATATTTATAAAATCTTTTGCAGTATTATAAAGATTTGTTTTTTTAAGTAATTCTCGTCTTGTTTTTCTTTGAACTTGTTCATTTTGAATTTCAATATCTCGTTCTTCATATTCTTTTAATTCTTTCATCCATACTTCATAGAACCATTTTTTTATGAGAATTATATTTTGTTCTTCATTTAGTATACTAACAGATTTGGGTATCCAGCGGTATTCAGGGTCACTTCCTTCATAAAATGCTTTTGCAATTTGCCAAGCTTTTTCAGATTCATCGATAAGTTCAAAATTGTCAATTCTAATCATAAATAATTATTGCTTAATATTTTTTAATTAAATTGATAAATCATTCTCATTATTCGATAAAGTTTCTTGATTGGCATAATGAAGGCTAACGTTTATGTATAAGAATAGTTGCGGGTTTGTATGTGAGGATTTTCCGAAGGAAAATCAGACGTTACAAACACGCAACGACCTTTGATTAAGCACTAAACCGCAATTATTTTTATACGGTGTTGGGCACAGTTATTTTGGTTCATTTCTTAAAGTTTCGATTTTGACATTGTTTAACATTGATAGTGTATTATCAATATACCTTCTTGGTGAACCAGAAATACTAATTCTAAATCCTTCAATTACATTTACAATATTTTCTTTACATTCTTTCTCTGATAATGACTTATTGTCAATAAATAGTTTTCTAAACCAATTTACATTTTTATGAACTGTTAGTCCACTTTTAAGACAAGTTTTGCAATCAAATAAAGTTAGATTCAAAAACTCAAAATCTAATAAATCCTCATTCTTTTTAATATAGTTATCAATACTGTTGTGTGCGACTATTCCAAAGTAGTTAACATCTTCTTCTATTAAATAGGCATCTATCAAAGGTTGTCCAAAATATATTTGTTCCTTTTGGTTTATACTTACTTGTCCGTGGGCAAAACCACCTTTAAGTGGAATTCCATCTTTAATACATTTCGCAAAAAGCCATCTCATTGCAATACAAAAGTGTCTAAAATTTCCAATATCATCGTTTTTAGAAAAAACAACAATAGAGTCAGAGAAATTTACAATTTTAACTTCTGCATCTCCAAATTTTTCAACTATTTTTTCATTACCAGAAAGTTTTTCAAGTTGGTTTTTAGTTTTAGATATTTTATCAAGTACGTCATAGATTTCATCGTGCGTTTTTCGCATCACCAAATCTTTAAAGCCAAGAATATCAAGAAAGCCTACAAATCGATTATCTGTAGATTTCCAATTTTTTCTTTTTAACTCTTTTGTTTCTGCCATTAACGATTTGTTTTAATTGTGCCCAACGGTTGAGGCTAAGAAGCGTGGCGGATTTTGAAAACGAAATGTTTCAAATATGGACAAATGAAAATTGTATTGAATACTTGAATTTGTAAGGATTCAACCGCCATGATTTTTAGCCT
>JAQRMW010000257.1 GCA_028599075.1 Urechidicola sp.
GAGCTTTAAAATTTGTCTAAATTTCTTCTCAGAAATTCGGGAACGGAAAATATACTTGTTCTTCATTGTTTCTCAATAATTTACAAAGATATAAATTTCCCTAAACTATCTTGAACCATTAATTTTAATAAAAAAACATGACAGAATTTCTGTCATGTTTATAATCTATTAAATCATTAAAAATAGATTCGCCTTTTTTATCTAAAGGGCTTTTATATCTATACAAAACAAGGAATTATTTATTATACGTATCAATATTTGCATAAAGTTTTACAGGAATCACTTTTTCTTTACCGTTTCTAACTACTGTAAAGGCGATTATATCATCTGGCCTCTTTGTATTTAAAAATCCGTTTAAATCTGCAAAGGTTGATACCTTAACATTGTTTGCTTTTACAATAATATCGCGAATTTGGATTCCGGCTTTAGACGCCCCTGTATTTTCCAATACATTTGTAATGATAACTCCTTCGGTATTATCAACTTGAAAATAATCGTGGTTTTCACCATTCAATTCTCTAAAGTTGATACCTATAAAAGCGCGTTGTACATTGCCAAACTCCATAATATCCTCAATTACTTTTTTGGCAATATTAGATGGCACTGCAAACGAATATCCTATATATGAACCAGTGGTAGAACTAATCATGGTGTTGATTCCTATCAACTCTCCTCTTGTATTAACTAACGCTCCACCACTGTTACCAGAATTTACAACTGCGTCTGTTTGTATATATGATTCTGTGCGATAATTACCCAATACATCTCTACCCTTTGCACTAATAATACCAGCCGTTACTGTTGCTGTTAAATTATATGGGTTGCCAACTGCCAAGACCCACTCACCTACTTTTACATTATCAGAATCAGCAAATGTTACATATGGTAAATTAGTGGCATCAATTTTTATAAGTGCAATATCATTGGTAACATCTGTACCAATCAATTTTGCTTTATATGTTTGTTTGTCATTTAAAGTGATTTCAATTTCGGCAGCATTGTCTATCACATGATTGTTTGTAATGATATATCCATCTTCAGTAATAATTACCCCACTACCTATCCCAATTTGTACATGTTTACGTTTACTGCTTCTCCCATAAAATATTTCTTCCATCGGATTTCGAGTTGTATAAACAGATTTATTTTTTACGTGCACAACTGCATTTAAAGTACGTTCAGCTGCAGCTGTAAAATCTGTTGTTTCAGCAGCTAAATTGGCTGTGCTATTAAAAGTAGTATTAAAATTTTCTAGTACATCATTTTTCTGCTGTTCATAAACTATCTCAGGCTTTTCTAAAAATAATTTATATGCTGTGAGAGTTAGTATTCCGCCGAGTGCAGACACTAGGACTAAACTTAAAGCTTTTTTCATGAGTTTATAAATTAATTGTTTGTTATTCAACAATCAAAATTATCAAAATATTGTGTCGAACAAAACAGATTAACGCAACTTTAACATCCAAAAATATCGCTTAAAATTGTACATTTGTCAAAATGGAAATTCACTTTTACAAATATCAAGGAACAGGAAATGATTTTGTGATGATTGATAATCGCACACAATTTTTTCCTAAAAATAACCATTCATTAATTCGCCAATTATGTGACCGTAGATTTGGAGTTGGCGCTGATGGATTGATTTTGTTAGAGAATGCAGACGATGTAGATTTTAACATGGTCTATTTTAATGCAGATGGAACAGAGAGTACTATGTGTGGTAACGGAGGTAGATGTTTGGTTGCATTTGCAAATCAACTAGATATTATAGATTCTAATGCAACTTTTAATGCATCTGATGGCTTACATCATGCAACGTTTAATAATGGAGTTGTTAGCTTACAAATGATTGATGTTGCAAAAATTGAAACTCATGAGAAACACTTTTTTTTAAATACTGGCTCACCTCATCACATAGAGATAGTTGATAAAGTCAATCAGGTTAATGTAAAAAAGAAAGGAGCAAAAATCAGAAATGGAGGTCCATATTCTGATGAAGGTACCAATGTGAACTTTGTAGAAATTGTTGACGACCATTCTATTAAAGTACGAACTTACGAGAGAGGTATTGAAGATGAAACTTTGAGTTGTGGTACCGGTGTAACTGCTGCTGTAATTGCAACCTTTAATGCAGGAATCACAACAGCAAAAAAAATTGATATTGAAGCATTAGGTGGTAAATTATCAGTAAGTTTTGAAAAAGAAAACGAAACCTATAAAAATATTTTCTTAACAGGACCAGCTAACTTTGTATTTGAAGCTTCAATAGAAATTTAATGAACACCCTAAAAGGATCACATATAAATATACGTGCCATTGAGCCAACAGATTTAGCTTATCTATACCAAATAGAAAATGATGAGTTGTTTTGGGAAGTAAGTAATACACAAAAGCCTTTTTCTAAATATTTATTGCAACAGTATTTAGAAAATGCACAACAAGATATTTATGAAGCTAAACAATTGCGATTGGTAATTGAAGATAAAAATGAGAATCCTGTTGGATTGATTGATTTATTCGATTTTGATCCAAGACACAAACGTGCAGGTATCGGAATTGTAATCAGTCAACAATTTCAAAATAAAGGTTATGCAAATGAAGCTGTCAGCTTATTAGCAAACTATAGCTTTACACATTTAGGAATACATCAACTTTTTGCAAATATTACCGAAGACAATAAAAAAAGTATTTCACTCTTTGAAAAGCTTGGGTTTAAAAAAGCTGGAATAAAAAAAGATTGGATATCTACAAATGGAAAATTTAAAAATGAATTCTTTTATCAACTTATAAATGAATAAAAAGAAACTACTTATCATATTGGCTATTGTTTTTGCCATAGGCCTAGGTACTGCTTATAATTACTACTCTAAAATATTTTCGGCAAATACAACACAGGTGTCAACTATTTTTATTCCGTCAAATTCTGATTTTGATGCAGTCGTTGAAATTGTTTCTCCAATTTTACAAAACAAATCTTCATTCATTTGGGTTGCCAAAAAGAAAAACTATCATAATACCATTAAATCTGGAAAATATCAGTTAGAAAAAGGAATGAATAATAACGATTTGGTAAATCTTCTAAGAAGCGGCAATCAAGTCACTCTTAAACTTTCTTTTAACAATCAAGATACATTAGAAAAATTAGCAGGGAGAATTGCTGAGCAATTAGAACCTGACTCTACGAGTATTTTAATCGCATTGACAGATCAAGTATTTTTATCAAAAAATAACATCAAAAAAGAAGATGTACTAGGAATGTACATCCCTAACAGTTATGACTTTTATTGGACAACGAGCTCCACTGATTTTAGAAATAAAATGCTGAAAGAGTTTCATTCATTTTGGACTCCTGCAAAAAAAGAACAAGCTAAAAAACAAGGGCTTACTGTTAACGAGGTTATTACTTTAGCCTCAATTGTGCAAAAAGAAACAGCATCTGTTAGTGAACGCCCTAGAGTTGCAGGTTTGTATTTAAATAGATTAAATAACAAATGGCCTTTGCAAGCAGATCCAACTATCATTTTTGCAATAAAACAAAAGCAAGGACAAGAAACAGTTATTAAAAGAGTGTTATTAAAAGACTTAGAAATCAATTCTAAATACAATACCTATAAACACCTTGGTTTACCTCCTGGACCAATTTCAATGCCAGATATTTCATCAATCAATGCTGTTCTTAGTCCTGAAAAGCACAACTACTTTTATATGTGTGCAGATGTAGAAAATTTAGGAAAACATGCTTTTGCAAAGACTTTAACCCAACATAACAAAAATGCGGCTAAGTACCAACGGTGGATTAGCAAACAGGGAATCAATAGGTAATTTCCAACCATTTATAGTCATTAATTCATTCCATTAAAAACATAGACTGTAGTTTATTTGCTAAAACTTACCATTTGTTAATATTTTTAATCATTGTTGCTATTGATACATGTCTAATTCATTGATTTCAAATAAGTTAAACTAATACCAACGTTGATTTTACAGTTTATTGATTAAAATGCACCATTTATAAATTATTTCTTGACAAACGTCTATTTCATCTCTCTTGTATGTATATCGAATATATATTTGCCCCATAATTATGTTCCCACAATAATAAAACATTCACAATTATTTACTGGGTTCAAATTTTAAGAAAACAAACTTGAAAATGAAAAAAGTAATTCTAATAGCATCTGTTTTAATTTTAACTTCTTCATTATCTGCGATTGCAAATAATAACAAGTCGATTGATAAGAATTGTATCAATCCAAATTCAATAGTATTACAAAATAATTTAAATTTTGTTATTGCTGATGAAGATTTAAAAAATGACGCTTTAGTTATATTAACTAAGCATCAAGTAAAAAGAAAAACTACTGGGAAATCTAGAATTAAAAATGTTCAAAATTTCTTAAAAAATCCTGAGAGAAAAAATAACGAGACTGCTATTTGCTAAGCATTCTAAAAATACACCTATCCTTTCCTACTAAAAAAAAACTCTAAAAAAGAGTTAAAGTTTAATGTGCAAAATAAATTTATAAAATACTGGCTTTCTGCAATAAAATGCATTAAGAATTGCCATACTAATAATTAATAGTATTTTTGCGCTCTCAAATATTAAAAGTTTAATTTTTAAGACCATTAGGTATGAAAAAAATAACTGCAATAATAATTGGCTTATTCGCTTTAGTAGCTTTCAATTATACTCCTAAAGTTGAAAAAATAGTAACTGATGATTGCT
>JAQRMW010000258.1 GCA_028599075.1 Urechidicola sp.
TTCTTTTTTATTATAGCTTGCTTTTTTTGCACCACGTTTTACAGTATTCTTATCTGTTTTTTTAAATTCCATAATATTCTCAATTAAACCATAAAACTAACGAATCTTATCTAGTAAATCGCTCAAGTTTTTTGCTTCATTTTCTGATAAATTATCTAATAAATCATCAATATTTTTTGAAGCAATTGCCTCTAAAAGTTCCATTCCTTTTTTTGTTATTTCTACATAAACAACCCTACGGTCATTGTCACAATTATGTCTTTTAATTAGCTGTTTTGTGCATAATTTATCCATCAATCGAGTAGCATTTGGTGCACGCTCAATCATCCGTTCTTTAATTACTTGCACTTTCAATTCGGTTCCTGCACCTCTTAAAATTCTAAGAATATTGTACTGCTGTGGCGAAATACCAAAGGGTTTGAAATACTCATTTTGATGGCTCGTAATCCAATTGGATGTATAAATAATATTCAACAAAGCTTTTACCTTGTTATTCGGAAACGACGAGTTTATATCTTTTGCAAAATCTCCCATAAATTTATATTTGTGCTATGTATTAACTGAATTTTCTATATAAGACAAAGCTCCTGATGGACATGCTTTTATTTGACTTCTCAGTTCTTCTGAAGTAGCATTTTCTATTATAATCCATGGTTTTTCTCTCGGTTTATAAACTTTAGGCAATCGTTTAACACATTCTGCCGCATGTATACATTTTCCAGATTTCCAAAGAACCGTTATGTCATTAGTACTATATCTTTTTACAATTTCTCGTTTATTTTCTTTCATTGTATTTAATTTATAGTGAGTTTTCAAAATCAGCAATAGCTGATTTTAATTGTTGGTCAAATTCTTTATTTATTAAATTTCCATCTTTAAAATTATCGTAAAAACTAGGTAAAGAAAAATCTGCTATTATATTTCCGCCCAAATGTGGAAAAGTTGATTTTGCAGCAGCTAAAACTCCTGCTCCTCCTCTACCTCCAGGTGATGTTGTCATCAATAACATGGGCTTGTTTTTAAAAACTTCTTTATCAATTCTAGACATCCAATCAAAGATATTTTTAAATACAGCGGCATAACTCCCATTGTGTTCTGCTAAGGATAAAATGATACCGTCGGCATCAGCTAAAAGATTGTTTAGCTTATTCGCATTTTCTGGAATTCCAGATTCATTTTCTAAATCGATTCCATACATCGGAACCTCAAAATCATTTAGATCTAAAAGTTTACTGTCTGCAGCATCGAGTAATGAATTTGAGTACACTACCAATTGCTTGTTAATTGAGTTTTTACTATTACTACCTGCAAAGGCTATGATGTTTTTCATGTGTATAAATTTATGCTTCTATTTAAGCTTGTTGTCTTCTTTTGTTAAATATATATGATGACAATAATAAAATCATCGCTATAATTGCTCCTGTTTGCTCTCCATCTCCAATCATATAATGTGCAAAAAATGCTAAGATAAAATCAAAGAAAAAACCAGCATAAGCCCATTCTTTTAATGCTTTAAAATTTGGATTCCAAATTGCAAGAAGTCCTAATACTTTAGCAACTGCTAATGGATAAATGATATAAGTTGGGTAACCAAAACTCACAAACATTTCTGATATCATCTCATTTTTAAATACATACATTCCGGCAGAGATCAACATCATAACTGTTAATAATCCTGTTGCTATATAATAAATAATTTTGTCTCGTTTCATCTAATTTCGTTTTTAAATTGAGTACAAATGTATAACAAATATTTTTATTTTCCAAGGAAACTATTATCATGGTATATACTTTGTCTTAATCCTTAAAAATTAAATCAATACTGATTAGTACTCATGATAAATGACAAAACCCATTAAGGATTAAGAAGCTTTGAATTTGGTGCCAATAGCTATGGGGATTGTAAGTTGTAATTTGTATTTTAGCTGTCTAAAAAATTATGTGATTGATGGATATAAACTTCAACAAAAACGAAGATTTTAACAAACTACAAGTATCAGAATTAAAAAAAAGACTTGTAAAAGTTTATAAAGGTGGTGGTGCTAAACGTATTGAAAAGCAACACGAAAAAGGAAAACTAACTGCCCGAGAACGAATTGATTATCTACTAGACAAAAAATCAAAATCTATTGAGATAGCTGCTTTTGCAGGAGAAAACATGTACAGCGAACACGGTGGATGCCCATCTGCAGGTGTAGTTGTAAAGATTGGATATATATCTGGTAAGCAATGTATAGTAGTAGCTAATGATGCTACAGTCAAAGCTGGCGCTTGGTTCCCTATTACTGCTAAAAAGAATTTACGCGCACAAGAAATATCCATCGAAAACAAGCTACCAATTATATATTTGGTTGATAGTGCTGGAGTTTACCTACCAATGCAAGATGAAATTTTTCCAGACAAAGAACACTTTGGACGTATATTTAGAAATAATGCAGTGATGAGTAGTATGGGAATTACTCAGATATCAGCTATCATGGGTAGTTGTGTTGCTGGTGGTGCTTACTTACCGATTATGAGTGATGAAGCCATTATTGTTGACAAAACTGCAAGTATATTTTTAGCCGGTAGCTATTTGGTAAAAGCTGCAATTGGTGAGAATATTGACAATGAAACTTTGGGTGGCGCAACTGCGCATTGCGAAATTAGTGGAGTTACCGATTACAAAGCAACAGATGATAAAGACGCCTTAGATAAAATAAAAACTGTTTTTAGTAAAATTGGAGCTGCAGAAAATGCTGGCTTTAATCGAGTGAAAACAGAAATTCCAAAAGAGAATCCAGAAGATATTTACGGGATTTTACCAAGAACTCGTACCGACCAATATGATATGAAAGAAATCATAAAACGATTGGTAGACGAGTCGAAGTTTGAAGAATATAAGGCTAGCTACGGAAAAACTATTATCTGTGCCTACGCCAGAATTGATGGTTGGGCAGTTGGTATTGTTGCCAATCAACGTAAAGTTGTAAAAAATGCCAAAAAAGAAATGCAGTTTGGTGGTGTGATTTATTCTGATTCGGCAGATAAAGCAACGCGCTTTATTGCTAATTGTAATCAGAAAAAGATTCCATTAGTATTCTTACAAGATGTTACTGGCTTTATGGTTGGGAGTAAATCTGAACATGGAGGTATTATTAAAGATGGAGCGAAAATGGTGAATGCTGTAAGCAATTCTGTCGTGCCAAAATTCACGGTGGTGGTAGGTAATTCATATGGAGCAGGAAACTATGCCATGTGTGGAAAAGCTTATGATCCACGATTAATTTTTGCGTGGCCATCAGCAAGATTAGCAGTAATGGGAGGTGCCGCTGCAGCAAAAGTTTTATTACAGATAGAAACAGCAACACTTAAAAAACAAGGTATAGAAATTACCAAAGAAAAGGAGCAAGAAATTTTAAAAACCATAGAAGCGAAATATGACAAGTCAACCTCTCCTTATTATGCAGCATCTAGAATTTGGACAGATGCTATCATTGACCCTTTAGATACTAGAACTTGGATTAGTATGGGTATTGAAGCTGCAAACCAAGCTCCGATAGAAAAGCAATTTAATATGGGAGTGATACAAGTGTAGTTGTTAGTTGTTAGTTGTTAGTTGTTAGTTGTTAGTTGTTAGTTGTTAGAATATTAATTTTAATTAAATAATCAATCCTGAATGAGTAAAAATATAATTTTCATTCTTGCTGTTTTTATATGTGTTTCTAGTTTTGGGCAAACTAAAAATGACTCAATCTTTTCAAATAAAAAATTTGTTCCTATAAAAAACTTAAATCGCGATTTGCTAAATAAAAATAGTGAAATTCTTATTTTAGAAAGCAAAGATACACTTGTATTAACTACAATATATCCCCAAAAGTTTATTTATCCTAATTTAGCTACAAAGGAGGAAACAAGAAAATTTAAAACTTATTATCCATATATCGCTTTTGGAAGTTTCAATTCCAAATACACTAAAACAACAACAAATAATACTTTAAGACAATGGAATGTACCTATTAAAGTATTTATTGATAAATCATTTCAAAAAGAAACTAGAAAAGAGATAGAAAAATTTATTATGGATATTTCTAACTTAAACATTCAAAATTTAAAAATAGCGTTGGTAAAAAATATAAGAAATTCTAATTATTACATAACAACTACTAGTGAGCAATTAGAGGTTTTAGACGAGAAAAAATTAGATCGATATTCAGATGCACAAATAAAAAACAGGTTTAAAAACAATGCAAATTATTACTTAATAAGTGATGATATAAAGAGTTACTCTTGTGTATTGAAGGTTAATCCAAATACTTTTATTGATAGCGATAATATTTCAGTTAAAGTTAAAACTCTTTTTTTTGGTTCTTTAGGTAGGTTTTATCCTATTTCTCACCTAAAAGAAAGCTTACTATATACTAAATATGAGAATAATGATACTATTTCAACATTTGACAAAAATATTTTAAAAACACATTACAATTATATTTACCCATATAAAGTAGATTTTGACTTATTTAAACAATTAGAAAATGAATAGCATAAAAAAACTAGCCACTTTTTTACTTCTAGGGATGTCCATTGCAGGGTATTCACAAAAACATGAACACACTACTGACACAATATACAAAGCATATATCCCCATAAATGAATATAAAAAGAATTACACTGAATTACTTACAAAAAATGATACGCTAAGCTTTAAATTTAATGAAAATGACACTTTAGTATTATTAAAAAATTATATCTCAAAAGGAGTTTATGTCCCTTATGAATTTAAGGATTCTACATTCTTAAAGTATTATAAAAAAATTGCTTTTAATCACCCCAAAGGAGTTTATTCTGAAAATACAAAATCAAAATATTGGAAAGATGATATTAGAATTTACTTTTCTAAAAGTGTTTCTAGACATGTAAAAAGAGAGCTTCTAAAGTTTACTGAAGAAATTAGCTCAAATATTGATTCACTTAAAATCTCACAGGTCAAAAAAATTGAAGATTCAAATTATATTATTTACTATAAAGGAGATTATGAATACGAGAATAGGTTGAAAAATAAAACGAAGTCTACCTATTATATGTATTGGAATGGAAGAAATCAAATCTATAAGAACACAATAAAAATAGTTGAAGAAGGATTGTTTAATGATGAATTAAAATTATTAAAAATGAAAAATTTATTTTTACAATCATTAGGAAGATTTAAATTTGTAGATGAATTTGGCTGTGAAAATTATTTTGCAAATTGTGGTTCAAACAATAAACACTTTACAACATTGGATTTTGAGATTTTAAAATACCATTATTCATACGGTATTTGCAAAGGAACTGACTTAGCTACATTTGAAGAACAACATGAAAAAGCTAAAGAAATTTTAAAAAAAGACAACTATAATATGAATTTTATTCATACTCAATAAATATAAAACAAGAAATGGGAAGAGCATTTGAACTTAGAAAAGGAAGAAAAATGAAACGTTGGTCAGCAATGGCAAAAACGTTTACAAGAATAGGAAAAGACATTGTAATGGCTGTGAAAGAGGGTGGTCCAAACCCTGATGCTAATTCACGTTTACGTGCTGTAATGCAAAATGCCAAAGCAGCAAATATGCCAAAAGATAATGTTGAGCGCGCTATAAAAAAAGCATCTGATAAAGATACAGCCAACTATAAAGAAACCTTGTTCGAAGGCTATGCACCTCATGGTATTGCGCTGGTTGTAGAAACTGCTACTGACAATAACAATCGTACTGTTGCAAATGTTCGTGCAGCATTTAATAAATGTGATGGTCATTTAGGCACTTCGGGGTCAGTTGTTTTCATGTTTGATCATACGTGTAATTTTACAATAAAAAAA
>JAQRMW010000259.1 GCA_028599075.1 Urechidicola sp.
TTTCAAGGGCAATTACATTGTTAGCCAATTCCATCATTCTTGAATGATTTGCACCACTCCACTCTGCCAGTTTTTCATCTTGTTTTTCATCTAGATTAATTGCATATAATTTGGCAATGGGTTTACATGTGCTATGAGCGCTTTCACACCCTCTCTATTATCAAAAGGTAGTTTTTCTTGGTATAGTGCTATTAAATCATTCCACTGTTGCTTATTTAAAATTTCTAAAACTTTATCGCGACAATCAAGCTTCATAATTGCCAAATTAGTTCTTAATTCTAAAGACTTTTCGAAGTTTGTTGCTAAAAGTTCCCTTTTTTGCATTATCTAAAGATAATTGATAAATCTCCTTTTCTATATCAATAATTTCATAAGCCATTTTAACTGCTTGAGGGCTTTTTTCTTTACTAACTGCTGTTAGTTGTTGTTCTTGATTTGCATCAATATTCAAAGCTTCTTTATTACTTAAAATAACACTCATATAACGAGGTAATGGTGTTGCGTGCTTCATTACTTCAAATTTATCTAATTGAGATGCCTTAACTTCAACAGAGTCTATCTCTTTCTCTACTTTAGAATCTATTGGTTTGTTTTCTTTACAAGATATCACCAATAAAATTTTAGCAACTATTGTTACGCACGTTTTCTATTTTAAAAGAAATTTTGAAAAAAGTTTTAAAATTCTAAAATTAGCACAATCAAAATAATACCAGTGACATAAAAAAATCACATTCTTATAATTACAAATTATCTATATTTACTCAAAAAAATAGAACTGCGTTTAACATACAGTTGTGTATCATTAAAAAATAAAATTGACAAAACTGATAAAAGTCAATGTTTAATAGAAATAAAGAAAATACATTTAACACTTACAAATTGAAATTATATATTGCAGATTGTTAAATCATCCTCTAAATTGCTTTTATTATTTATATGAAAAAACCCTTTTATCTATTTATTTTATTGCTTCTTATTTTAAACTCTACTGAAGGAGTTTGCCAGAATATCCATATTAATTCTAGATTTGAGAAAATTAGTGTTCAAAAGGACACTTCTTTTGTGAAAGAGATTACTATAATAATAAAGAAGAGTGATGAACAAATTTATTATCCAATATTTTATGATACAGAGTTAGAGAAGGTCTCAGATATTCAATTGTTTGTTAAGAAGGGTAAAAAGTTCAAACAGGTAGCTATAAAAAATATACACGAAGAAGATGTAGAGTTGGATTATATTACCAGTAAAAAGATTAAATCTGTTAAAATTCCGTTAGATTTTGAAACAAAGTTAACTTATACTGTCAAATGTAATGAATTGATGTATTTCTCAAGTTTACATTTTTTTTCAAATAATAGAATAGATCTCTTAAAATACCAAGTAATCGTTCCTGAAAAATTTGAATTTATACACAATACAATTTATAAAGATTCATTGTCGCTTTATGCTATTGATTCTTCCAAAATAGCTAATAATAGTACGCAGTGGAATATAAAAGTTGTCCCAAAAAAAAGTAGAGCCAGATCTGTTGCAATTCTTTGGAATTTATAAGAACATGAAAGTTCCAATGATGCGTACCCTTGTAATTCCTAGTTCATATAAAAACCAGCCCACCAATTATATGAACGATTGGTACTACAAAAAAGTTTCTCAAAAAAAGGGGTTAAATAATTCAGCAAAAAGAAAAATTGATCAATTGACAAAAGGTGTTACTGACCCAATGCAACTTGTAAAAATTATTTATAGTTATGTGAAAAGCAATTATAAATATGTCGCAATTGAAATAGGAATGGGTGCGTTTATCCCCACACATGTTAATGAGGTCTATTTAAATAAACAAGGTGATTGTAAAGACCTTTCAAATTTTTTATCAGAGGTACTAAATTACAAAGGTATTAAGAGTGATATTGCTTTGGCTGCGACTTTTGACCACATTAGTAATTGTGACTTCCCATCCTTAAGTTCGGCAAATCATGTTATTTGTATTGTTTATATTAATGACAAAGTAGTTTTACTTGACCCTACAGATCCAATTCATTTTGAAGAAACTCCTATTCAAAGTTTACAAGATCGTTCTATTTTAATTGTAAACTCAGAAGGGGGATTGTTTTTTGAAGTAGAAGGGTTTAGTCCTGAGCAAAACAGAATTAATTACCAAATGAATTTAAAGATAGATTCTAATAATATTTTATTAGAAGGAGCTTTTGAAATCAAATACCGTGGGATATCAGGTAATTTTTTGCAGCGCGAACTTAAGAGATTAAGCAACAAAGAATTTGAAAATTTTGGAGAAATCCTTTATGAAGAAATTTTTGGCAATCAATCAATTTCTGATTTAGCAATTTCTAATGATTTGAATGAGGTAACTGTTGAAGGGGAAATTTCTATTAATGGAAAAACCTTTAAAGATGGTCCAAATCAGTATTTATTTCTCGATTTTATACCTAGACTTATGGAAACCGAAAGTAGAGAAACTCTGTTAGAAGGAACCTACTTAAGAAACCCCTTTCACAAAAATGTGCATATAAAAATAGAAATGAATGAACCTATTGAGAAATTCGAAATAATTGAACATTCTTATATAGAAGAAGGCGTTTCGTTACATCTTAAAGTAAGTGCCGTATCTGACCATGTAATTGAATGTACTTATAATTTTGTAT
>JAQRMW010000026.1 GCA_028599075.1 Urechidicola sp.
AGAGCTTTAAAATTTGTCTAAATTTCTTCTCAGAAATTCGGGAACGGAAAATATACTTGTTCTTCATTGTTTCTCAATAATTTACAAAGATATAAATTTCCCTAAACTATCTTGAACCAATTTTAATAATAAAATTTTATTGAGAGTACTAAAAAAAGCATACACATTAGAAGAAAGATTAGCCATGAAAGAATCAGCAATTAATTCGATTTCTTATTCCACCAATGAATCAGAACTTGGAAAATATGCTGAAGGTTCTATTGTAGTTTTTGACCACAAGCTAAAATTAGGTAGTGTGTTTTTGAAAGATATTAATATTAGTCCTACTCAATATTTTATTAACTCATATAAAGATTCTCAATTATATAAAGAAATATTCAAATTCGGCTATGTTACGTTTGACAATTAAAAATAGATTCCTGTTCCGATAGCTATCGGAATCGCAGGAAAGACAACCTAAAATAGTTTAGTTACTTTTTATCAAAAAAAATAACACTCCTGCAAGGTTTCTAAAACCTTGTAGGTATATTTTCAAAACTCAACTCTTTAACAAATAATTACCAATAGCACATTGCAAGCATTTTTGCTTTTCACAATAGTTTCTTTTTAACTGCAACAATGCTTGGGTTTCAAAAGCATTTTTTGATTTAATTTTTAGTATTAAGAAATTATCAATCACACTATTTTTTTCAGGTTTTAATTGTTCAATCAACTTCATAAATACAGCTTGATCAAGTTTATCGTATTGTTTTAAATACACAAACTTTAACGGAATTATGGTATTGATTAACAATAAATCAATAAAGGACTTTGTCAGTTTCTTGTTACGCTTTAGAGATTCTTTTTCAAAAGTATAATGTGTTTTCCAAAATTCAGAAACAGAAACTGATAGGAAATCGTATATCGCATCTAAGGTTTTTAGCTGTATCAATTCTGCAAATAAATTCTGTTGTAAACTATATAAACTCGCCAGTTGTGAAATTCTGATAGTAGGGAAATTTGGTGGACGTAGCCTAAAATATTCAACCATACTCCTATCAGCTTTTGGCAATTTGTATTTCTTAAGTTGATAATTATACTCCTTTTTTAATTTATTATAATAGGCATTCTCACTGGTTTCTTTCAACATACCTAGTTGACCAAAAAACAAACTTTCTAAATTAAATACTTGCTTTGCTTCTTTTCGTACAATTGAGAAATCTATCTGTTGAGCCATTTCAAAGAAAGCTGTGGCATTTGTTTTTAATCCAAAATTCTTTGCAAGAAGTTGAAATAAAACAGCTTCCCAATTATTGTTAGTTTCAACCAACAATACTTCAATCAAAAGTGCTTTTTGTTCTAAGCGCTCAAAATACAAACGTTCCTTCCAATTATGAAATACAAATTCATTAACATCAACAATATCCTGTTCGCAATTAATCCATTTTTGCTGTTTAGAAAATAACTTATGGTAGGTCGCTAGTAAATCTTTAGAAACTAACTGCTGTAATTCTAAGGTTGGTATCTCAGTATTATCTTTTGTAAAAACTGCAACATCATGCTCCCAAACAACATGCAAAATTACATTGTCATAATTTTCATCATTCTCATGATTGTGCACATACCAATCAGATGATTTAACATGAATCTCAACATTGCCAGCCCAAAGTTGTTTGTCAATTCTAAGTTGCGCATTGAAAAAATCGGGACCTGAATTTGTATTTGGCACCCCCACCAAAACAACATCCAATGTAGCTCCGTTTGTGGTTCTTAAATTGTTTGTATAAAACAATTTGTACTGCCACAAATAATGTAGTAGATCTTCTTTCATAGCAATTAAAAAGCTTAAAGTTACATTTTTTTTATCAACTCATAAAAAATTGTGATACTCTTAACTCGTAAAAAAGTCAATTTTTTCCGTTCTTTGTATCACAAAACAAACTTACCTATGAATAGCATTAAAAATCTTGAATGGCGATATGCCACAAAGAAATTCGATTCAACCAAAAAATTAAACAACTCACAATTAGAAACCTTAAAAAATTGCTTTAATCTTACTGCAACTTCCTACGGCTTACAGCCTCTAAAAATGTTGGTGATTAGTAATGATGAATTAAAACAACAGCTTTTTCAACATTCTTACAATCAGGCACAAGTAGCAGACTGCTCGCATTTATTGGTGCTATGTATCAAGACAAATGTCAATGGTGATTATGTTGATGAAAAATTTGATTTCGAGAAAAAAGTTAGAGGTGTAGAAGAAGAAACAATCAGTGGGTTTAGAAATTTCTTAAAAGATACTATCAATAAAAAATCTGAGGATGAAATTGAGAATTCTGCAATAAATCAGGCGTATATTGCACTCGGAAATTTAATGACCATTTGCGCTTTTGAACAAATTGACTCTTGCCCAATGGAAGGGTTTAATCCTAAAAAGTTTGATGAAATACTCAACTTAAAAGAGCAACAATTAAAATCAGTTTTACTGCTTCCTGTTGGATTTAGAGCCGAAGATGATTTTATGAGTCAACTAGAAAAAGTAAGAATACCAGTAGAGGAATCAGTAATTGAAATAAACTAAAAAATTATGAGCAACGAAGTAAGAAACTTAGAACCAAAAAACGTTTGGAAACATTTTTCAGATTTAAACGAAGTACCAAGAGGGTCTAAAAAAGAAGAACGGGTTATCAAATTCATGGTAGCATTTGGTAATAAATTAGGATTGGAAACTGTTGTAGATCCAATTGAAAATGTGATTATCAAAAAACCAGCTACAGCGGGTATGGAAAATCGAAAAACCATCGTAATGCAAAGTCACCTAGACATGGTGCATCAAAAAAATAATGAAACTGTTTTTGACTTTGACAATGAAGGCATAAAAATGTATGTTGATGGAGATTGGGTAAAGGCTGACGGAACTACTTTGGGTGCTGATAATGGTTTGGGAGTTGCCTCTATTATGGCAATATTAGAATCTACTGATATTCCGCATCCTGCCATTGAAGCCTTATTTACTATTGATGAAGAAACAGGTATGACAGGTGCTCAAGGGTTAGAAGCTGGATATTTATCTGGAGAGATTTTATTAAACCTTGATACAGAAGATGATGATGAAATTGGTGTTGGATGTGCTGGTGGTGTTGATGTCACAGCCACTAAAAATTATACTGAACAAGTAGTGGCTGAAAATGCAACCGCATACAAAATCACTGTTAAAGGATTACAAGGCGGTCACTCTGGTATGGATATTCACCTTGGTTTTGGTAATGCTAATAAATTGATGAATCGTATTTTAAATGCGGCTCAAAATCATTTATTGATTTCTGAAATTGATGGTGGGAGTCTGCGTAATGCAATTCCGAGAGAGAGTAATTCAGTTGTAGTTAGCAGTAATATCTCAGAAATGATGACTGCATTTGAAGAAATCAAAAAAGATATTCTGAATGAATATGCTACCATTGAAAAAGATTTGGTGATTGAAATTGCAGAAACTGAAAAACCTACAACTACCCTATCTTCTGATGATCAAAAAACATTAATTAACTCAATATATGCAACACATAATGGCGTTTTTAGAATGAGCCCAGATATTGCTGATTTGACAGAAACTTCTAATAATACTGCGCGTATTGTTGTAAAAGATGGTGCAATCAAAATTGGATGTTTAACAAGATCTTCTGTAGAATCTGGAAAATGGGATTTAGCAAATACACTAAAAGCATCTTTTGAATTAGGTGGCTTTAATGTAGATTTTTCTGGGTCTTATCCTGGTTGGAAACCTAACCCAGACTCTGCAATATTAAAAGTAATGTCTAAATTATACGAAGATATATTTAACGAAAAAGCAAATATACTTGCATGTCATGCTGGGTTAGAATGTGGCTTGTTAGGAACACATTACCCAGAAATGGATATGATTTCTTTTGGACCAACAATCAAAGGAGCACACTCTCCAGATGAAAGAGCAAGCATCAGTTCAACTCAAAAATATTGGAAATATTTGTTAGAGATTTTAGCAAATATTCCGGAGAGAGCTTAATGTTTTTGTAACGTCAATTCGAGTGAAATTTGCGATTGTAATGAGTGAAATTTGTATCGAGAATGGTAGGTAGAAAAACTGTTCTCAATACAATTTTCTTCTAAGGCCGAAAACCACTCGAACTGACGATTTAATGAGTATCCATGACTTCAGCTAAAAAAGCATTCAAACACATCCAAAAAAATTAATAACCTGTTAACATCTTCTACTTTCACAACTCATAAATAATTGTATTTTTATAGCTTGATAACCTCAACTCTTCTATGGGAAAAATAATAGCAATTGCAAATCAAAAAGGTGGTGTGGGTAAAACCACAACTTCGGTAAACTTAGCAGCATCATTAGGTGTGCTAGAGCAAAAAGTATTACTGATTGACGCCGACCCACAAGCCAACGCAACATCGGGTTTAAATATTGATGTAAATAATGTTAATAATGGGACCTACCAACTTTTAGAGCACTCTACACTTGCTAAAGATGCTATTGTTAAAACGGATTCTCCCAACCTAGATATCATTCCTGCCCACATCGATTTAGTGGCAATTGAAATTGAATTGGTAGATAAAGATGAGCGTGAATACATGCTAAAAAAAGCAGTGCAATCTATTAAAGATGATTATGATTTTATCATTATTGATTGCGCTCCATCTCTTGGATTGATTACTTTAAATGCATTGGTTGCTGCTAACTCTGTTATGATTCCGATTCAATGTGAATATTTTGCATTAGAAGGATTGGGAAAATTATTGAATACTATCAAAGATGTACAACGCATCCACAATAAAGAGCTGGATATTGAAGGTTTGTTATTAACCATGTTCGATTCTAGATTGCGTTTATCAAATCAAGTGGTAGAAGAAGTTAAAAAACATTTTGAGAGTATGGTTTTTAAAACCATCATTCAGCGGAATGTACGTTTGAGCGAAGCACCAAGTTATGGCGAAAGCATTATAAAATATGATGCCACTAGCCGAGGAGCAGAAAATTATATTAATTTAGCCAATGAGGTGTTAAAAAAGAATCAAAAATAAATGGCAAAGGCTACAAGAAAACAAGCAATGGGTAGAGGGCTATCTGCTCTTTTACCTTCTAGTGATGAAACTACAATTAAAAATTTAGTTGGCTCTATTATCAATTTAGAGTTAGATGCCATTGAAATAAATCCTTTTCAGCCTAGATCTCATTTTAACGATGAAGCCTTACAGGAACTTGCAAGTTCTATCAAAGAATTAGGTGTAATTCAACCTGTTACTGTTCGTAAATTAGACAATGATAAGTTTCAATTAGTTTCTGGTGAGCGTAGATTTAGAGCTTCAAAATTAGTTGGCAACAAAACGATTCCGGCTTATATCAGAACAGCAAATGACCAAGAGATGCTAGAAATGGCATTGGTAGAAAATATCCAACGAAAAGATTTAGACCCAATTGAAGTAGCACTTTCTTACCAAAGAATGATTGATGAAATTAAGTTGACACAAGAGCAAATGAGTGAACGTGTTGGTAAAAAACGATCTACCATCACCAATTATTTACGGTTATTAAAATTAGATCCGATTGTTCAAACCGGAATGCGCGACAATTTTATTTCGATGGGACATGGTAGAGCTTTGATTAATATTGACAAGCAAGATGACCAAATAACAATCTACGAAACCATCTTACAGCAAAAATTATCGGTAAGACAAACAGAAGCCTTAGTTAAAAATTTTAAAGAAGGGAATCTAGACACAAAGGTTAAAACACCTTCTCAGAAAACTCCAAGTTATATTACAGAAAGTTTAAAAAGCATCAGCGAATACTTTGGGCATAAAGTAGACGTTAAAGTATCAGGGAAAAATAAAGGGAAAATTGTTATCCCTTTTCATTCTGAAGAAGATTTTAATCGCATCAAAAAATTACTAAAATAGTGTTGAATTCCAAATTCATTTCTCTTTTTTCAATTTGCTTATTTATAAGTATCTCTTCTGCTTTTTCGCAACAGAAAATTGATGATCTTATTATAAGTGATTCATTGCAAGTAGCGGGTCAAGATATAGATCCATTAGCTCCAGCACGTGCTGCATTTTATTCGGCAGTATTACCTGGACTCGGACAAGCATACAATAAAAAATACTGGAAAATACCAATTGTCTATGCAGCATTAGGCGTATCGACTTATGCTTACATTTATAATAATGATAATTACACCCGCGCAAGGGATGCCTTTAAATTAGAAAAAGCAGGAAAACCACATGAGTTTGATGGCTCTAACGGTGGAGTGGTTTTGAGTGAAGAAACTTTAGAGCGGGTTCAAAAAACATATAAAGAAGATCGCGATTTATCACTTTTAATTACAGTAGGTATTTATGCTTTACAAATAGTTGAGGCTAGTGTAAACGCACACTTAATGCAACTAAATACTATTGATGATATCGACATCACATTTAGACCAACGTTTCATATAGACCCTATAAGCCATAAATCGGTTGCTGGCGTCTCATTATCTTTAGGATTTTAAATATACAACTGATGAAAATTGCATTACTAGGATACGGACGCATGGGAAAAGCAATAGAGAAAATTGCAACAGAACGCGGACATGAAATTGTAATTAAAGTTGATGTTGATACTCAAGATTACGACATCACACTTGCTGATATTGCTATAGATTTTAGTGTGCCAACATCAGCATATAACAACATTACCAACTGTTTTAAAAATGGAGTACCCGTTGTTTCTGGTACTACTGGGTGGTTAGATAAATATGATGATGCTCTTACTATTTGCAAAAAAAATAACGGTGGATTTATATCTGCAACCAACTTTAGTTTGGGTGTAAATATTTTCTTTGAACTCAACGAACAACTTGCCAAAATGATGGCAAACCTGAATGCGTACAACATTTCGATGGAAGAGATTCATCACACCAAAAAATTAGATGCTCCGAGTGGTACTGCAATTACACTTGCCGATGGAATCATAAAAAATTCTGAAAAGAAAAATTGGGTAATGGATGTAACAAATCAGGGAGATGAGATACCTATAGTTTCGAAACGAATCGATGATGTACCCGGAACACATACCGTATCTTACAATTCATCAATAGATACTATAGATATTACACACACAGCCCACAATAGAGATGGATTTGCTTTGGGAGCAGTTATCGCTGCCGAATGGTTGGTTGATAAAAGAGGAGTGTTTTCTATGAAAGATGTTTTAGGACTTTAAAAAATTATAATTATGACAATGACACAGTGGTTTCTATTTTTCTTAATTCTACAAGTAGTACACTTTTTAGGAACATGGAAATTGTATATAAAAGCAGATAGAAAAGCTTGGGAAGCAATTATACCAATTTACAATGCTTATGTGTTGATGAAAATAATCAACCGATCAACTTGGTGGGTGGTATTGCTTTTTATTCCGATTATCAATTTGTTGATGTTCCCTATTTTGTGGATAGAAACCATCAGAAGTTTTGGCAAAAACTTTACTGTTGATACAACCTTGGCTTTGTTCACTTTTGGATTCTACACCTATTATGTAAACTATGCTTGTGATGTAAAGCACATTAAAGATCGTAGCTTAAAACCAGCGAGTAACTTTGGAGATTGGGCAAGTTCTATTGCCTTTGCCATTATTGCCGCAACTTTAGTCCATACTTATTTTATGCGCCCTTATACCATACCAACATCATCTTTAGAGAAATCGTTGTTAGTAGGTGATTTTCTTTTTGTGAGTAAGTTTCATTATGGTGCGCGTGTACCTATGACTGCTGTGGCTATGCCAATGGTACACGATTCAATTCCGATGACAGGATTGCCATCTTATCTTGACAAACCTCAATTACCGTATATGAGGTTACCGGGGATTCAAAAAATTAAACGAAACGATATTGTCGTTTTTAACTGGCCAGCTGATAGTTTAAAAACCATGTGGGGCGATAATTCTGGTGAGTTTACCTACAAACCTATCGATAAAAAAACCAATTATGTAAAACGATGTGTTGCTATTGCAGGCGATACCTTACAAATTATTGATGGAGTGATTTATATCAATGGGGAGGTTTCTAAAATGCCAGATAGAGCTAAGCCGCAATATAACTTTGCTGTTGACACCAAAGGACAACAAATAAGTCAGAGAGCTTTAAGAAATAGATATAATATTAGAGAAGGATTAACAGATAGAAATAATAATCTAGTACCGGCGACTGATGGAAAATATTATTTGAGTATGACAGATGAAGAGGCTCAAATGATTAGTAAAAATCCAGTTGTAAAAAATATTACTAAGAGATTAACATCAGGCGGAAAATATAATAAAGGTATTTTTCCACATGATGAACAATACAAATGGAGTGTTGATAATTACGGCCCTTTATACATTCCTGCAAAAGGAGAAACTATCGAAATTAACAGTAAGACGATTCCTATTTACGAACATTTAATTCGCGAGTATGACCGCAATGATGTTACCGTAGATGGAGATAAAATGTATATTAACGGACAGCTCGCTGAGACCTATACCTTTAAACAAGATTACTTTTGGATGATGGGAGACAACCGTCACAACTCACTAGATGCCCGTAGTTATGGATTCACTCCTTTTGACCATGTTATTGGAAAAGCTGTGTTTATCTGGTTTAGTTGGGAAACTAATGGTGACGGAATTAAAAATAAAATCCGTTGGGATAGGTTGTTTACTGTAGTACATGGAAGTGGAAAAGCAACTTCCTATTTTTACCCTTTCTTAGGATTATTAGCCATCTATTTTGGTTTTAACTATTTTAGGAAAAAAAGAAAAGCATAATGAAGAAAATAATATTTCTGGGGATATTATTTATAACTAGCTATTGTTTTTATGCCCAAGAGCTAACTTGTAGTGATTTTCATAATGGTACTTTTATTGTTCCAGCAAATGACATATTCCCTTTTGATACTGAAATTGTAAGAAATGAAAATAATCAAACCGAAACAATTATAGATATTGAAAACACTTTAGGTCAAGATTATAAAAAAACTATTAATGTTGTTATAGATTGGGTTGATGATTGTTCTTATCGAGCAAAGTATGACCCTACTAATAATGAATTAGAAAATTATCAAAAATTGATTAATGATAACAACGGAATTTTAACGAAATTAATTAAAATGGAAAACAATTGTTTTTATTTTACATCAACCTTAAATGTTAATGGAGAAATTCAAAGGGTTGATGGGAAAATGTGTAAAATTTTAGATTAAATATTAATGCTCTTCATTCCAACATACTTTTCTCCTATATCGCAATATGTTGCGTTGTTTCAAAATGATGAAATTATTTTTGAAGTTGAAGACAATTACCAAAAGCAAACTTATAGAAATCGATGTAATATCTATGGTGCCAATGGAAAATTACAACTCAACATTCCGATAGTTCACACAAATAAAGGAGAACGTCAAAAAACAAAAGATATTAGAATAGATCAGAGCGAGAAATGGCAACAATTGCATCTTAGATCCTTACAGACGGCGTATCGCTCTTCTCCATATTTTGAATTTTACGAGGATGACTTATTGCCTTTGTATGATGATAATCAAAAATTTTTATTAGACTTCAATTTAAAGTGTCATGACTTTTTGATGGATGCCTTACAAGAAGAAATTGCTTATACCAAAACAAACGAGTATGAAGTAACTCCTAAAATTAAGGATTATAGGTATTTGGCAAATGCGCGAAAGGAAACAACTTATAACTTTGAAAAGTACACGCAAGTATTTGATGATAAGTTTGGTTTTATCCCTAACCTAAGTATCTTAGACTTACTTTTTATGGAAGGTCCAAATGCAATAACCTATTTACAAAAACAGTCTCTATAATATTATAACGAGATTGCTTCACTCGGTTCGCAAAGACGTCATCGCGAGAAGTAACAAAGGAGCGACGTAGCGATCTCAATAATTTCAGTAAATCATCTCCTGAGATTGCCACAGTAAATTTTCAATTAACTTCGCAAAGAATATATTTATCATCACTGTCTTTCCCTTGAAAAAGGGAATCCATTTTTAGGTAGTCTAGATTTCTGCGTGAGCGACAAAGACAAAAAAATTAATGCTTAATATCTATCTCTCTTATGTATTTTTAAAATAGAAAATGCCCAAGCAATTACAAAAAATCCAACTCCAGTAATTATTGGAGGTAATAGAAATTTTTTACCAAAAACACCACCAATTAATATCATGGCACTACCTAATAAAATTAAAAATATTTGAGCGGTTAATAAAACCGAATTTCTTTTCATGATAGTTATATTTTAACAATTACATCTCCTCTGTTAACAATCCCGGGTTTAATAACCCTGGCATTTATTCCACGTAAATTTAGGGACTTACCCATATCAGAATTCACAAACCTCATGGCATCTTTACCAAAACGATCTATAAATTTTTTGCATCCTAAATGCGGAATCTCAGTTCGTTCTATTATTGCTGTTCCAATAGACAATCTTGTACCCGGTGGAATATTTTCTTCGCTTAAATCTAAATCAACAAAAAATTGGTCACCGGCTAATTTCCATCTTTCTTTATCTTGAGCAATCAAATCAATTATTCTAGTATTCATCAAGTTTAATTGCATATCGGGGTGTCCGAAGCCATCAGTTGTTCGTGAGCTTCCTCGAGTCTTCCAACAATCTCCCACCAAACCAACTTCTAAATCAAGTTCACCTATTTCTAACACTTCTCGTTCTCCAACCTTTGGGCGTCTCACGATTAATTTTATTATACCATTATCTTTTGGAGATTGCAAAATAAAATCTAAGCCACTTTCAAGCTGCTCTGTAGTAAGATGTTGCATACTAATTAGTTTGATTAATGTTTTTAAAATTATCGCTACTTTTCTCATAATCAAATAATTAAGATTATGCCTTCGCGAGAAGTGACAAAGGAGCGACGTGGAGATCTCTCAAATAATTGTAACAATCACCATGAGATTACCACAGTAAATTTTCAATTTACTTCGAAAAGACGTTTCATAATAAATAACTCCTTGAAGGCAAAACTATCTAATTAATTTCTTATACTTAATTCGTTTCGGCATTAAATCTCCACCCAAACGTTTCTTTTTATTTTCTTCGTATTCAGAGAATGAGCCTTCAAAATAATAAACTTGAGATTCACCTTCAAAAGCTAAAATATGTGTACAAATTCTATCTAAAAACCATCTATCATGCGAAATGACTACAGCACAACCTGCAAAGTTTTCTAGTCCTTCTTCTAAGGCTCTTAAGGTATTTACATCCAAATCATTGGTAGGCTCATCGAGTAATAAAACATTACCTTCCTCTTTCAACGTCATGGCTAAATGCAATCTATTTCGCTCTCCACCAGATAATTTACTCACCAATTTATTTTGTTCTGAACCCGCGAAATTAAATCGACTTAGATAGGCTCTAGAATTTACCATCTTACCACCCATCATTACCAAATCTTGTCCGTCAGAAAAATTCTCCCATATAGATTTAGTCGCATCAATATTAGAATGTGCTTGATCTACATAAGCAATTTTTGCTGTGTCTCCAACTGAAAAATCACCTTTATCGGGAGATTCTTGTCCCATAATCATTTTAAAAATAGTGGTTTTACCAGCACCATTCGGACCTATGATTCCGACAATTCCATTCGGTGGCAAACTAAAGTTTAAATCTTCATATAATAATTTTTCGCCAAATGCTTTTGAGACTCCATTAGCATCAATTACATTATTTCCTAAACGAGGTCCGTTCGGAATATATATTTCTAATTTTTCTTCTGCTTTTTTCTGATCTTGATTCAGTAATTTATCATAATTGGCTAAACGTGCTTTTGATTTTGACTGACGGCCTTTTGCACCCTGTCTTACCCAATCTAACTCGCGTTCTAATGTCTTTTGACGTTTAGAAGCCGTCTTGTCTTCCTGTGCCATACGCTTAGATTTTTGATCTAACCAAGACGAATAATTTCCTTTCCACGGAATACCTTCACCTCTGTCTAATTCTAAAATCCAACCTGCAACATTGTCTAAGAAATATCTATCGTGGGTTACTGCAATCACAGTTCCTTTATATTGCGATAAATGATGTTCTAACCAATGTACAGATTCTGCATCTAAGTGATTGGTAGGCTCATCTAATAACAACACATCTGGTTGTTGCAATAACAATCTACACAGAGCTACCCTTCTACGCTCACCACCAGACAGTACATTTATAGGAGTATCACCCTCTGGAGTTCTCAACGCATCCATTGCTATTTCTAATTTGGTATCTAATTCCCAAGCATCTAAAGCATCAATCTTATCTTGCAATACTGCTTGTTGATTCATCAACTTTTCCATTTTATCGGCATCAGAATACACCTCTTCCAGACCAAACATATCGTTGATTTTATTATACTCATCTAATACAGCAACTGTTTCAGAAACACCTTCTTTTACAATATCCATCACCGTTTTCGATTCGTCCAATTCTGGTTCTTGAGATAAATACCCAACAGTAATACCAGGGTTAATGGTAACATCGCCTTGATAATTTTTTTCAATCCCTGCAATGATTTTCATTAAGGTTGATTTACCCGAACCATTAAGGCCTAAAATCCCAATTTTGGCTCCGTAAAAGAAACTTAAGTGAATGTTTTTTAACACTTGTTTATTAGCCCCAGGAAAAGTTTTACTCACCCGAGTCATTGAAAATATAATCTTTTTATCGTCTGACATTATTGTTTGTTTATTGATTTGAAAGTAAAAATAGTTTCAATCTATATGATGAGATCTCTCACATTCGTTCGAGATGACAATTTTAAACTGATTGACAAATATCGGCAATTTTGGATAAAAAAAGAACCACCATAAAAGTTAATTTAAAAGTGGTTCTTAATCAGAATTACTGAATGATTTGTCTTTCTCGCGAACGCGGGAATCTAGTTTTAAAGAGCTTTGGATTCCCGCTTTCGCGGGAATGACAACATAGTATTACCTAATGCAGTTTAAAAATTAATACAAATATCCCATTTTACCCATATTGTAATCGCGCATAGCTTCCATAATCTCGGTTTGCGAATTCATTACATACGGGCCATGTTGTACCATTTTTTCATTGATAGGCTCTCCAGACAGAATCAAAAAATTACTTTCTCCAGTCGATTCAATTTTAATGGCATCACCATCCATATCAAAAGTTACAAATTGTATTGCTCCTTTTTTAAGGTTGAGTTTATCATTTACGATTAACTCTCCATCCAACAAATAAATTAATGATTGATGATAATTCGGTAATTCGATATCCATTTCACCCACTCCATTAGACGAACCCATAAAAACATTTACTGATGTTTGGGCAGTTATAGCACCAAACTTGCCATTCAAAGCACCTGCCACTATCTTTAAAGCAATGTTCTTGTCATTATCTTCAACCACCTCCATTTGATTAGATTTAGCATGCTGATAATTTGCAGGAATCATTTTTTTTGAAGCTAGTAGATTGAGCCATAATTGAATTCCCTCAAGTTCTCCGCCTTTTAAGACAAACTCTTTTGTTGGCCCTTCGGCATGGATAATTCCTCTACCAGCAGTTGTCCATTGAACATCACCTGCCTTAACAAGCATTTCATTTCCTAAAGAATCCCGGTGTAACTGCTCTCCTTTAAATAACAAGGTGATGGGTTCAAATCCACGATGTGGATGGGGTCCTAAATCAAACGGATTGTTAAACTCGCTGATTGCATAAGGGCCATAATGATGTAATAGAATAAATGGATCTACCTGTTCCATCTCATTATTAGGAATAGGTTGGCGCAGTCTAATTTCACCCATATTTACAAATGGGCTACTACTTGTATATGCTATTGTTCTTAATTTTTTCATGACTAACTCTTCATAATTTAATTTGGATTCATAATAATCTATCAAAATCCACTTTTTCTTTTTTCATAAAAATCTATTACATGAGTTGGAATTTCTTTACCCTTATTCACATCTTTCTTAGTAATTGGATATTCAGTTACTGTTTTTATTGGGATTTTTCCTGACCAGAAATCTAATTTTTCATCTGGTTTTTTATCACTCACAGGACTATTCGCTATTTTAGCAGAGGCTGTTTCAATTTCTATCTCCAAAACTCTAGTAGCATCTAATTCACTTTTATTTGGTGCTCTACAATGCTCCCATCTGTTTGGGACAAAATGATTGATGATTGCTTTTAGTCCGACCAATTTCTCATCATGTGTTTTCAATTCTCTTACATTACCCATAACAACTACCGATCTGAAATCTACAGAATGATGAAATGCTGATTTTGACAATTTCATAGCATCGAGATGAAAGACACTTAAACAAGCATTCCCTTGCTCTATAAGCGTATTGGTCATCCTATTCTTTAAAGAGCCATGAACATAAATCTTATTTCCTTTTCTACCAAAATTAATGGGCTGCACATAAGGAAACGAATCTATATTAAACGCAATGTTGCATATTTCAGAAGCATCTAATAGCCCATAGATTTCTTTTT
>JAQRMW010000260.1 GCA_028599075.1 Urechidicola sp.
CCAACGGTTTGGCTATGCGTAGTTTGGGATTTTGAAACGATTAATTTTCAATTTGCTACTAAATTTACCCAATGCTATAAGCTTCAATATTAGCGTATTACCCAAATTACGTATAGCCTTTGTTGTGCCCTGTGCTTTATTCATAAATTATTTCCACTTCAATAATTTTTTCTAATTCTTCTGAAATAAATTTCTTTATTTGACTAATCTTATAATATATATTTGACACTTCTTTTTGAGCTAACAAGTCAAATTCCCCATTTTTATTAATAGGAATAAATATTTCAGCATTTTTGGCCTCTTTCCAATGACGAGCGTAACCTAAATTTGATATTTCTGGATACCAAGAATAAATTAGAAACTCAATATCAACCAAATGATTATATTCTTTTTTTATTTCTAAAACTTTAACATTGTCTAATACCGAAAAAGTTTCTTTACGGATAAAAAACACCCTTGTATGGTCTCCAAAAGTGATTAATGGTTCTTTATTTGACGGATTAAACATCTTTAAATCAGAATACCCAACTAATCCATTTTGCGTAGTTTGAGAAGAGTAAACAGGATGTTTTCCTCCTTTCTGAATATCTTTTTTTGATATTTTTTTTGAAACAGGTAAAATATTTATGAGTGTTGATGCCTTTACTTTTTTAGTTTTATTATCTTTATTTATTGCAATTATTTCAACACTTAACTCATTAATTCGTTTTTTGTATTCTTCTACTTTTTCTTTTATTTCTTCAATAAACTTAATTTTATCTACAATTTCATTCTGAGCATCAATATCAAATTCGTCATCTTCATTTATTGGCATTTTGATTTCAATATTTTCAATCATAGATGGATAAACTTTTGTAAATTCATCCTCTCCTTTGTCTCCTTTTCTGCCTTTTGCTAAATTTCTTAGTGTTGGCTCTAAAACATTTTTAATATAAGCAATATTAATGTTCTCTTTTTTTGGTTTTAAAAGACCTCTATCTGCATTTATAGAGAATTTTCCATTTAGTAATTTTATATAACCTGCAAACCCATTAGTTGCCCAAGTCATATAATCACCATCATAATCAAATGTGTTTATAGATGTAAGAGGTGCATTATTTGAAGCTGAATATACAGGATAATCTCCACTATTTTGATTGCCAAACTTTTTAGTGTATTTAGATTTTCCTCGTTCTATTTCAAATAAGTCCTTTAACTTAAAGCTTGAATAAATTAGTTCAGACTTTTTTTTTTCAGACAATTCTTTTATTTCTTCTTGAAATCCACTAATTGAAACAGCAATATCCTCAACCAAAGAAGAAAATTCCAATAATCCAACTTTCTCTTTTTTCTCACTTATTCCAATATCTATTTTTTCGTCTTCACTCCACCATTTGTCAATTATCCAACTTTTTTCAATATTATCTTCAAAGTCTTTAAATGGAAAAATTTTACATCTTTTGTCGGTGTTAATTTTTGAGAAATCTTTTTTATTTCCTTTAAAGAATGAATAAAGTGTTACAGCTTCGGATAAATCATTCTGTTCAATATTAAAACGATAAACATCTCTGCTTTCACCAATTTCGCTAACTAAATAAGAAAAAATAGGTGTTTTTTGTTTTTCTTTTCTATCTGCTTTTTTGGTAATTGCTAATATATAAGTTTTCTTATTTGTAGTAAAGAAAGTATTTAACGGAAGCGATATAACACCATCAATGAAACATTCATCAACAATAAACTGTCTTAGATTTTTATCATTTTGGCGATTAAATAAACCATCAGGGACAACAATAAATGCTTTGCCACTTGGTTTTAAAGCTTTTATTATCCATTCCATAAATAACCCTTCAACACCCATTGCATTAACTTTGTAATAGTTAACCAAATCACCATCTTTTTTAACTTCTTCTTTAAGATTACTACTACCACTCGTCACATATGGTGGATTTGTCAAAATTAAATCATATTCATTTTCAACACCATCAGACAATGTTCCTAAAATTGAATTTGTTTTTAATTCAAAACTATCATTGAATAAATTAGAGAACTCTTGTGTAATATTTGGATTGTCTTTTATCAAATCAGAAAAATAGATTAGCATATTTGCCTTAGCTAAAATTATTGTCTTCTGTTCATCTTTATCGAAGCCTTTATCAAAACCGTGAATTGTAATTTTAGGAATTAATTTTCCTTTTTTCACTTCATAAAATTGGTCAAGCCTTGTTATGATTGGCTCTAATAAGAATTTCCCAACTCCACACGCAGGGTCGCATATTTTAGAACCGACTGTAATATCATCTTTTGCCATTTCGGATATGGCACGAACAACCTTTAACGGTGTGAAAAATTGCCCCCAATTTTTCTTACTTATACTTTCTTTCAGAAAACTTTCAAATAATTGGCTTTTAAAATCATAATCAATATTTTCAAGTTTTCCGTAGTCTTTAAATTTTCCAAGTATTTTTTTAAATACTGCACTGTATCCCTTAACTGCTTTTTGGGCTTTACTGACAAATATAGTTCCGTTAATAATTGTTGTTTTGTCAATTGTGTTTTCAGGAAAAAGAGTTTTAATTTTTGGACGAATAATACTTGCGTAATTTTCTAATACTTCACCTTCTGTGTTTGATTTAAAACTATCATATAGAGTATTGAAGTTATACATTCCTTGCAATACCCCTAAATCACTTAGATATTTAAAGATAAATAATTCAACAAAGGTATAAAGACAATTCTCTGGTGTTGCTCCACTTACTGACCATATGTCTTGCCAAATTTGTTTTGCCAAATCAGTTGGGTTTACTAATTCTTTTGGCTTAATCTGGTCGTTTAATTCGTTAATTGAAGATTTGATTTTCTCAATTAAAATTGGTGTTTTTTCATCTTTTGGGTCAAAATTTGTAATTAATTCTTTATTCTGTTCATCTTTTATTCTTTTTCCTGTTAGAATATTTACCCAAATAGTTTCCTTTGTATCAGTGGCAATAATTATAGGTGCACCTATTTTTCTCGCAACTTCAATTTCTTGTTTTATTGCTTTATTTTTTTGTGCCTTAGTTTTAAATTCAGATGGTTTTTTATATTCTATAACAGCTATAACATTCTTCTTTTGAACAATTAAAGCGTCTACTTTTTTCTTCTCCTCTTTTCCGTAATTAACGTTACGAATTATTCCATATTCTTTTAAGGCTTTTACAGATGTTGCTCCAATATTATAAAAATCCCAGTTTCCTATTTTGTCAGGGTTTTTGTAGTCTCTTTGTAATAATTCTTCGCTCATAGTAATTGCCTTTAAAATTTTAAATCAATTTGTTTCACATTAGTTGCTTTGAAGTATTGTAATTTTTCTTCTGCAACTTTAAAAACTGTCTCGGGCACTTTGTTCAGGTATACTTCATTAGCGAATTTATCACTGTAAAATTTCTCTTTTACTACATTATAATCTAATTCAAATATTTCTGATAATTGTATTAGTAAGCTTTCTTTAAATTTTATCTTATCATTCTCTATTTTACTAATAGCAGACATATCCAAATCTAACTTTGCAGCAAGTTGAGTTTGGTTTAGCCCTTTCTCTTTCCTTAAATCCCTAATGTATTCGCCAAAACTTTCCATTAATTTCCTTGTTTTAAATAACTTGGTAAATATATGCAAATATACTTTAAGTTTTTAATATTGACAATTAAAAAATTTCTTGATTTTCAACAGTTCAATGTTTGCAATATCGTTCCTTGCATTGGGCACAACGGTTTGTATAAGAATAGTAGACGACTGCGGAACTCGAATTTTTCAAGTTATTATTGATTTTTATGCGGGCTACAATGTTCATATTTACTACTATTTCGGCTATTATTTTTATACTTTGTTATCGCCTTTTATTTCATTTTCAGTCCCGTAGGATTATTTGTCAATTCAAATTTACTTGTGTTCGATAATATTAATACAATTCCCGAAGAGGCTCTGTATTGATATTCGTCATTAATATATTTTCTTGTAATTGAACCATTTTTCAATAAGTGATTAATTGTCTTTTTGAAAATTTCAATTTTGATTTTTTGCTCACGTCCATTCGAGGTAATTCGTTTAATTCCTGACCAATCAACCGTCAATATTTTATTAGTTTTTCCATCTGCTCGCTTAATAGCCTTTCCTTCAAGTGGCATAACATACTTTTCCCAAATAGTTTCAAATTTTCCACTCTGCTTTTTAGTTTTGGATTTAAAGTTGGTTTTAATCGCAGGAATATTGAGTACTTCTATTTTCAATTTTTCAGCAACTTCTAACGCATTATCTATTATTCGTCCATTTGTTGCCATAATTGCCTTTGTGCAATCAAAATAGTCTTTTGCTCCGTGAAGTTCCATAATCATTTGCCTGTTTATGGGTCTTGTCGAGTTTCCAAACATTTTGGCTTGAATGGCTATTTTAGTTTTCCCTTTTGTTGCAAATACATCTACTCCATAATCATTTGAGTATTGAGAAACTTTTGTTGAAAATCCCTTTTGCTCAAAATATTCAGCAACTATATGTTCATATTCATCTGGTCTCATCCTGTCAAATTTGCAAATGGTCTATTACCGAAGTTTTTAATATACTGACTTAATAATTGTTTTTCGATTTCTCTTGGGTCATCATTTGGTGTTAGTTTCCAACAAAAGATTAAATCAGAATGCTTTTTAATCTGCCATATGTATCGTCCGCCCCAATGTCCTACGTTTTTGGTTTGACCAAATCTTAAATACTGTCCAAGTCGAGAATTTAAAGTCGCTTGTCCTGTTGGGCTTCCTGCTTTTCCAATATAAACGACTTGTGAGTTTGTAATTAAATTTGATTTCAGTTCTGGAATTGACACATTTGGGTCTTTTCCTTTAAAAAATCCGCCAACTCCCGTGGGTAGAAATTCAGTCTTTTTAAAATTCGGGTCAATTATTAAATAAACGCCTTTGGTTTTCGGAATAGGGTTTTTGTCATTCCATAATTCCTTCACAGTTTTGAAGCCTTTAAATCCGTTTTTTTCAATTTCTGTTCTGTCGTTAAAGTTCATTCTGTCGTTTTTTTTCTAATTGGCGATAACGTTTGGTATAAAGTTAGTGCTGGTTAAAAATACAATAATTTTCGGGTTTGGCACTGAGCAGAATTTTTTAAATTTTATCTTATTTTTCCGCTAAATGCAAAATTTGAAAAATTTTGC
>JAQRMW010000261.1 GCA_028599075.1 Urechidicola sp.
ATCTTTATTTAAAATAAATCTAAATAAACTTTGCTAGATTCATTTAATCTAATATTTTTGCATCAACAATAATACTATTTTAAATCAATCTAAATAACAATAATGAAAAAATTGACTTTATTAGCAGCGCTTTTAATCGTAACTATGGTGACTGCACAAACTGAAAAACCCAAAGATTCAACCCTAACAAAGTTTGATAAATTACAACAAAATTCTGCCGAAAGAATTTTATCTGGAAATATTAATAGTGGCGTTACAGTTGGTGGTTATGGAGAAATAACATACAACCAACCAGAAACAGGAAATGGAGAATTAGACGTTCAGCGTTTAGTGTTGCTTTTTGGATATAAATTTAATGACAGGGTTCAGTTTATAACTGAAATAGAATTTGAGCATGTTAAAGAAGTATTTGTTGAGCAGGCATTTTTACAATACAGCTTTAATGATAAAATCAGCGCTCGTGGAGGTTTAATGTTAGTGCCAATGGGATCGATAAATGAGTACCATGAGCCAACTACTTTTCATAGTGTAGAAAGACCAAGTATAGAAAAATCTATTGTACCAACAACTTGGAGAGAAATAGGAGCTGGTGTGTATGGTCGATTTGATAACATCTCTTTAAAATATCAAGCATATATCTTTAATGGATTCGCTTCTGTAAACGGAGATAAATATTTAGGAGGTAAAAATGGCCTTAGAAATGGCCGTCAAAAAGGAGCAGAATCAACGTTTAATACACCAACTTTCTCAGGAAAAGTAGATTATTATGGCATTCAAGGTTTACGTCTTGGGCTTGCAGGATATTTTGGTCGCACACAACCCGATGAAGATGATGAAGATTTAGATGGTGCCGATGTTGGTATAGCAATGGTTGGTTTTGATGCACGTTACAGATTAGGTCGTTTTGCAGCTCGTGGCGAAGTGATAAGTACAAGTATTTCTGATAGTGAAGCATATAATGACTTATATGGTTCTGACTTAGGAAGCCAAATGTATGGTTGGAATTTAGAAGGATCGTATAATTTATTACCTTCAGAAAAGAAAATGGAATTATGGGGCTTTGCGAGATATGAAAGCTACGATACCAATTCTAAAATGGATGGTGCTGCTGATAGAAACTTGAGTTATGACAGAGATGAATGGACCTTTGGTTTAAGCTTTTTAGTGGCAAATGGTGCAGTTTTAAAGGCTGATTATCAAATTAAAAATAATGCAGTTGCAGGAGTAGAACCAGATAACCAATTTAATGTTGGTATTGGTGTTTCCTTTTAATTAAATTAGTTAGTTAATGAATAGTTGGGCACTGTAAAAGGTGTTCAACTATTAATAGTTTTAATATTTTTACTTATGAAAAGTTTAATTCTTTTTTTAATTATAATTCCAATCCAATTTGGTTTTACATCTGTTGAGCTTTCGAAGGGAGTGGTTAAAAAAGTACGAAAAGAAATAAAAATTGCTTTTGAAGTAGAAGATGTTCTATTAGAAGAAATATTGATTGATGAGACTACCAATATCAAATTGAAAACCAAAATATATAAAGATGATTTGTTTAAAATCACCAAGAATGATGAATTGATAGGTTATGTGTATCTTGGAAAGGCTCCGAGTAAAACAGATGAATTTGATTTCCTTGTTTTATTTGATTCTGATTTAATTATTAGAAAATCGAAGTTGTTAGCTTACCGAGAAGATTATGGAGCTGAAATTGGTTCTAAGCGTTGGTTAAAGCAGTTTAACGGTTTAGAGTCATCATCATCAATTGAGTATGGAAATGGTATTGTGCCAATATCTGGCGCTACTATTTCTGCAAGATCAATGACCATCGCAATTAATAATTTATTACAAACAATTGCAGTTTTACAACAAGAAAATATTTTTTAAATGGATATATCAGGGAGTATTTATAGTTTTCCGAAAGAGATAAAATTACTCATTGGCTCTTTTTTAGTAGTGCTAAGTATTGGATTTTTTTTAGGACTATCTTTTGTAAATGAAACAACAAATGCAAATCCCGATGGAATTGAAACTCAGTATTTAGGAAATGAAGATATAGAGGACGCACCAACAATGAAATTCAAAAAATCAGAGAGAGAAATTTTGACTTTGGTACATAACCATATGCTTTCTTTATCGGTTATATTCTTTTTATTAGCTATCATATTATCGACAACTGACTTAAATAAAAAGTTTAAACTATTTTTAATGATAGAGCCTTTTGCTTCAATTTTATTGACTTTTGGCGGAATCTATATTCTTTGGTCAGGTGTTCTTTGGTTTAAGTATGTCATTATATTTTCAGGAATTTTAATGACCTTTTCATTTGTAGCTTCTGTATTTGTTATTTTAATGCAATTGTTTCAAAAGAAATAGTTTTAAGATTTCCTTATCCTTATCCTTATCCTTATCCTTATCCTTATCCTTATCCTTATCAGTTGCTTTTGTTTTCAATTTTTTTCAACATTTCTACGGCATTACTGTTATTTGGATTCAACTCTAAAGATTTTTTATAGTTTATAATTGCTTCTTTGTTCTTTCCTAAGGTCATCAGCGCTTCGGCATAACTATCATACGGATTGTCTCTATCTGGAAAAACTTCTGTACTCAATTTAAAAATTTCTGCTGCGTAAGAGGCATTTCCTGTATGTAAGTATTTATATCCTACTACAATTAATTCTTGCTCAGAAACATGATAATCTTCTAAGCCTTTATGTTCCTTATAAAATATAATTCCTTTTTCAAGCCCTTCTTTTTCAATAGCTTTTTTCATAAACATAGCTAGAGGTTTTTTAGGGAAATTATAAGTCTTATCATTTAAGATTCCAATAATAGCTGTTGTCATTGCATTGAGAAAAGCACGTCCAGTATTATTAAAAAATACGATTGATGAATTACTAGATGGAATTCTTGTAAACAAAGCAGTAAAACCTCTCATCGAACCACTATGGCCAATAATTTCAACTTTTTCGGAAGTATTTCCCATTGGTTTTTCCATTAGTTCCCAACCATATCCATAATATCCACCGTAAGCAGGATCTGGAATATGTTTGGCAAATACTAAATCCATATATTTTTTTGGAAGTAGTTTTTCGGAATATAAAGCTTGATCCAAAAGAAACATATCTTCTACAGTCGAATACAAATTTCCAACACCCATTATTGCAGACATGTCTCCAAAATCGTCATTAAAATATTCTCCAAAACCTTTAAAATGACCATAGGCTCTATTTTTTATGATGGGTCTGTGTTTATCAACTCCCGTGTTTTTCATCCCAAGAGGATCCAAAATATTCTCTTGTAAAATTACTTCGTATGATTTTCCTGAAATGGTTTCAATAATATATGCTAAGGTTAGATATCCAGCATTGCTATAGTCAAATTTTTCTCCTGGCTCGAACTCAAGAGGGAGGTTTGAATATTGTTTCACTAATTCTACTAATCGATATCTATCTGGATATTTATTTATTGGCAGCTCAGATTCATAATCTCTTACAGTTCCTGACGTATGTGTAAGCAAATGATGTATGGTTATTTGGTTGCCATTATTTTTAGGATAATCTGGTAAATAAGTAGTAATGGGTGTATGCAAATCTAATTTTCCTTCAGCGACTAATTGCATAATTAACATTGCTGTAAACGGCTTTGTGATTGAAGCCATTCTATATTTTGTATCCGTTTGATTTGGTATTTTCCATTCCAGGTTAGCGAACCCAAACCCTTTTTTGAAAATAACTTTTCCCTTGTGTGATACCAATACTGCACCATTGAATCCATCATATTCTGAATATAGACGCACGATTTCTTCTATTTTTTCAATGTTGATTTTATGAATTGAATTTGTAGAATTATTTTGAGAGGTTGAATTAGTTCCTCCTTTACAAGAACTTAAAAGAAGCACAAAAGTTAGAATGAGTGTGTGCAGAAATAGATAATATTTTTTCATCATGATATTTTTTTCAAACATAATGAGAAAGGCTTTATTTTAAGAATTTCAATTGTAAAATTGTGTCAAAAAAGTGTAAAATTTTATAAGAATCAAATTACTAGTTATTAAGCAAAACCCTAAAACAGATAAAATCAAATGTAATAATAGTTTTAGGGTTTCAATAATAATCCCTAAATTTGCACGCAATTAAATCTTAATTGCATCATGATTTCAAAATCATCAAAATTTGTCGGAGAAGGATTAACATACGATGACGTATTATTGATTCCTGCCTATTCAGAAGTTTTACCGAGAGAAGTAAACCTTCAAACAAAATTCACAAAAAATATTACACTAAACGTTCCAATTATTTCTGCAGCGATGGATACTGTTACAGAATCTGCTATGGCAATTGCTATGGCACGTGAAGGAGGTATAGGAGTATTGCATAAAAACTTGACTATTGAGATGCAAGCTGCAGAGGTTAGAAAAGTAAAGAGGTCAGAATCTGGGATGATTATAGAACCTATTACAATTGGAAAAGATGATACCGTTTTTGATGCAAAAGCATTGATGAAAGAATATCGAATTGGAGGTATTCCAGTAATTGATACTTCTGGGATTTTGATTGGAATTGTAACTAACAGAGATTTAAGATTCGAAAAAAATAACAACCGTAAAATTGACGAAGTAATGACTTCAGATAACCTGGTTACTGTTGCTACAGGAACTTCATTAAATGAAGCTGAAGTTATTTTACAAGACAATAAGATTGAAAAATTACCTGTAGTTGATGCTGATTATAAATTGGTAGGCCTAATTACTTTCCGTGATATTATTAAGGTTAAAGAAAATCCAAATGCTAACAAAGATGGCTTTGGTCGTTTGCGAGTTGCTGCTGCAATTGGTGTAACACCAGATTGTTTAGATAGAGTTAATGCATTGGTAAATGTTGGGGTTGATGCTGTAGTGTTAGATTCTGCTCACGGGCATTCAATTAACATTATTAATAAATTAAAAGAAATAAAAGAAGTGCATCCAGAGTTGGATGTAGTTGCAGGAAATATAGTTACCGTTAAAGCAGCGAAAGATTTAGTTGCTGCAGGTGCTGATGCTGTTAAAGTAGGAATTGGCCCAGGATCTATTTGTACTACACGTGTTGTTGCAGGAGTAGGTTTTCCACAATTATCTGCTGTAATGCAAGTTGCTGAAGCGTTGGTAGGTTCAGGAGTTCCAGTAATTGCTGATGGTGGTATTCGTTATACAGGTGATATTCCAAAAGCAATTGCAGCAGGTGCAGATACTGTTATGTTAGGGTCATTATTAGCAGGTACCAAAGAATCTCCAGGAGAAACCATTATTTTTGAAGGGCGTAAGTTTAAATCATATCGAGGAATGGGTTCTGTAGAGGCCATGAAATCTGGGTCTAAAGACAGGTACTTTCAAGATGTTGAAGATGATATTAAAAAATTGGTGCCTGAGGGAATTGTAGGTCGTGTGCCTTATAAAGGTGAATTGTCAGAAACCATGCATCAATTTATTGGTGGCTTAAGAGCAGGTATGGGCTATTGTGGAGCTAAAGATATTAAAACTCAAAAAGAAGGGCAGTTTGTAAAAATCACGTCTTCAGGTATTGTAGAGAGTCATCCGCATGATGTTACGATTACAAAGGGATCTCCTAATTATTCTAGGAGATAAACTTTAACTACTTATAAAAAATGAAAGACTGCTATTTAGCGGTCTTTTTTTGTTTTGCAAAGTATTGAAAATCATTTCACTTAGTATAAAATACACTTCAATTTCTGGTTTAGTCACTTCACTCGAATAATAAATTTTAGGATGCCAATTGGTCATAGATTTGTATCGTATTTAGAATGAAAGCATATAAGAGTAACCCCAATTTTAAACGGCTTTGATTGGTAATCCCAAATAGTTGTCTTTTTCAATTAGCTAATTAAAGTCGTTTTATTTTTCTCTAATCAAAATAGAAAGACGTCTCATAATTTTCTCAACAACGGTAATTTTTTCAAAATATCGCAATACCTTTTGGTATTGATAAAGTCCCCACAGCTTCGGTAGTACCATAAATCAAGTAAAAATTGAGAACATGCCAATAAAATGCATTTGATTTGTAAAAGGAAACTACTCATTAATAAGTAGTTTCCTTTATAGTTTTATCTAAATTAATTTTGAAGTATATTGCTGTTTCTTTTAAACCGCAATTATGTTTCGCTCATATTTATCCATTCCTAAAAAGCATTTAGCTGTATTCTTTGTTTTATTTTTTTCATTTAGTCTTTATTCACAAGATGAATCTAGTGATGAAACTAAAAAAGAGTCGGTAGAAAAATCTGCGTTTGCAATTAATGATATTTCTGAAGAAAGTGAAAGGGTAAATCAGCAATTATCTGGGTATAAAGATGTATTGATTCCTAGCGGAACGGTTACTGAAGTAGATTCGCTACTTGCTATCAGATTTGAAGAAATAAATATTTATAAAGATTCATTATTACTAGAGTTAGAAACTGTTTCTAGGAGAGATTTAAAAGTAAAAAAAGTAAAATGGCAAAACTATAGATCTGATTTAAAAGGGTATCAAATAAAAATAAATGCTAGAATACAGGAAGTTAGTGAAGTTAGTGATAAGATTGTTGTCGAAACTTCTAAATGGAAATTTACAAAAGATGAACTCACCAAGAATATAAATTCAAATTCAGTTTTTGAAAATATAGATGGTATTGTAGAAAGTCTTTCCGAAGTACTTGAAATGGCTACTTTTAGGTTGAAAGCTATTTACACTATTGACAATAAGTTGACTGAAATTATTTTAATTAATGATGAAATATTAGCTAAATTAGATGATGTTGAGTTATCCTTTAAAAAGGATTATTTTATTGTTGATAGCAATCCTATATGGAAGAAGGCAGATTCAATTACTCGGTTAGAAGTTGCAAATTCAAAAATAAAGAAAAAGGGATTTATCGAACAACTTAAGGTCAACAAGAAAGCAATTTTTGAATTTTATACTGCTAATATAAAAGTTGCAATTGTACAAGTAAGCTTTATTTTATTGATTTTCTTATTATTAATGAACGTAAAGAAACGTTGGATTGTTAAATTGAAAGATTTATCGAATCCGGTTGAGATACAATCAAAAATAATTCTAAAAAATCCATTTGCTTCAACAGCAATTGTTGGAGTTTTAATTTCAGCCTTTTTTTATGAGGCCTTGATTCCTAATGTTGCTGAATTTTTTTGTTTTAATAATACTATTGGGCGTTATTAAGATTTTACCCAAACTGACACATCCAAGAATCCTTATATATTTAGTAGGGATACTTTTTATTTACTTAATAAATATAGGTGCTACATATTTAGAGACAAGCTCTTTAGTTCCGAGAATTTTAAAATTACTTCAAATAGCGATATTCTATTTTATATTAAAAAATAGTAATAAACTAATCAAAGAGAACCCAGATGATTTTATAAGAATTAATAAGATATATAAATTCATTGCTCCTTTTTATATGTTAATTCTGATAGTTGCATTTATTGCAAATGTTATTGGTATGGTTGGCCTATCAAGGTTTTTATTTAAAGGAATTTTAACCTCTGTTGTTTTATTAATGGTCCTATACACATCTGTCAAAATAATTACGAGCATTATTGTATTGTTACTAAAATTAAGAACAAAGTTCGAATTGCAAACCGTAACAACAATTGTTGATGCCACCAATAAAAGATTTCAACCAATCTTGTTTTGGGCAGGAATGTTGGTTTGGTTGCTATTTACTGTAAAAGGATTTGAAGTATTAGAATTTTTAATGGCGTGGATAGATAAATCATTGCATTTAACTTGGGCGCTTGGAGAAACTATAATTTCTTTGGGAGGAATTCTTTCTTTTTTAACAATTTTTACCATCACCATTTTAATAGCAAAATTAATAGCCTCCATTTTTCTTGATGATTGGATGGTATCAATATTGCCAAGAGGAATTGCTCCTGGTATTTCACTTACATTGAGAATAGTATTGATTTCTATTGGATTTTATATAGGTGTGTCATCTGCAGGAATTGATTTAAGCAAACTAGGATTTATAATTGGTGCCTTGGGTGTTGGTATTGGTTTTGGATTACAAAATGTAGTCCTCAATTTTATTGCAGGATTGATATTAGCATTTGAACGCCCTATTAATATTGGCGATACTATTGAAGTAGATAGTGAATTCGGAATTGTAACAAATATTGGTGTGCGCTCTAGTAATATTAAGACCTATGATGGTTATGAAGCAATTATCCCTAACGGAGATTTAATTTCTAAAAAAGTTGTTAACTGGACACTGAGTGATAGAGATAGAAAATCAAAAGTATTGTTTAGAACAGCTTCTAATGTTGACCCTAAGGAAATATTAGAACTATCTAACACAATAGGGTTAAACAATGATTCTGTATTTAAAGACCCTAAACCATTTACTTATTTTAAAGGTTTTGATGAGAATGGTAATTTAAAATTTGAATTGTGGTATTGGACTACTTTTTCTGAAGCATTGTCATCGAAACATATTATTTCATTAGCTATTTTTGACAAACTGAAAGAAGAAGGGGTTGTTGCGCCTACACCAGTTAGACGAATTGTAAAAGATAATGGTTCAAGATAGTTTAGGGAAATTTATATCTTTGTAAATTATTGAGAAACAATGAAGAACAAGTATATTTTCCGTTCCCGAATTTCTGAGAAGAAATTTAGACAAATTTTAAAGCT
>JAQRMW010000262.1 GCA_028599075.1 Urechidicola sp.
TTGATAGTGTGTTGTATCGAGCACAAGATTTAGGAAGGTTGATAGGGGTTGAACATGCCGAAGGATATACGGTTGAAAGACCAGTTGCAGTTAATAGTTTAGACAATTTAATTTAAAATAATTCATAAAAAAACACTTGCGAAATGTGAGAAATAACTTACATTTGCACCCGCAAGTTACACGGTGGTTGTAGCTCAGTTGGTTAGAGCATCGGTTTGTGGTACCGAGGGTCGTGGGTTCGAGCCCCATCTTCCACCCAAAGAGTTAATTCGAAAGAGTTGACTCTTTTTTTTTGCAATAAATTTAAATGCTAAAATTAAGGATTAGTACTAAAAATTATAAAAGTGAAATCTAGTAGTCTACATTTATTTGTGTCATTAAAAAAGAAAACCCTTACAATCAAACGACTATAAGGGTTTTGCGGAGAAAGAGGGATTCGAACCCCCGGAGGTGTGACCCTCGCTAGTTTTCAAGACTAGTGCATTCGACCACTCTGCCATTTCTCCAAATGCTATGAAAAATGTCATTATTAAGGTGCTTTCACCTCCCAATAGCTATCGGGACTTCCATTTCTCAAAAGTGTCTCTTCAGATATTCTCTGAATGCGGGTGCAAATATAAGTTGCTTTTTCTTTTACTCAAACTTTTTTATTAAAAATATTTTAAAAATATCATCCTATCAATTATCAAATTATTCTTGTAAATTGGTTTATCAATTAATAAGCGTTTGTTACTTTTGCTTAAAACTCATTTACATGGCAAGCAACACTTTCGGAAACCTATTTACTCTTACAACTTTTGGCGAATCTCACGGTGCTGCAATTGGCGGAATTATAGATGGCTGTCCTGCTGGATTAGAACTTGATCTAGATGCTATTCAACAAGAATTAAATCGTAGAAAACCCGGACAATCAGATATTGTGACACAACGTAAAGAGCCGGATGAAGTACAATTTTTATCCGGAATATTTGAAGGGAAAACTACCGGGACATCTATCGGATTCATCATACACAACACTAATCAAAAGAGTAAAGATTATTCGCACAATGTAAATGTATATAGACCTTCACATGCCGATTTTACCTATGATAAAAAATATGGGCATCGCGATTATCGTGGTGGTGGACGCACATCAGCTCGCGAAACAGCTAATTGGGTGGTTGCTGGTGCTATTGCAAAACAATTAATTGCTGATATCAGCATAAATGCTTTTACCTCTTCTGTCGGAGAAATTACCATTAGTAAACCTTATCAAGAATTAGATTTTAACTCGATTGAATCAAATTCTATTCGATGCCCTCAAACTGAAATTGCTGAAGAAATGATTCAGCATATCAAAGAAATTAAAAAACATGGCGATACTATTGGAGGTACAATTACATGTGTTGCACAAAATATTCCTATTGGATTGGGGGAACCAATTTTTGACAAGCTACACGCGCAATTAGGAAAAGCAATGCTATCGATAAATGCCGTAAAAGGTTTTGAATATGGCAGTGGCTTCTGTGGTACTAAAATGAAAGGAAGCGATCACAACGATGCTTTTAATAAAGATGGTACTACGAAAACAAATCTTTCTGGTGGAATTCAAGGTGGAGTTAGCAACGGTATGGATATCTATTTTAGAGTAGCATTTAAACCTGTTGCAACCTTAATTCAAAAACAAGAAACAATAGATAGCGAAGGTAATGTGGTTGAAATGCAAGGTCGTGGTCGTCATGACCCATGTGTAGTGCCGAGAGCTGTACCCATTGTAGAAGCTATGACCGCTATGGTTTTGGCAGATTTTTATTTGATGAATAAAACAACTAAAATATAAACAATTATGTATTCAAAAAAAGCAATTCAAACCATGTGTGTATTTTTATTCACACTTCTATTATCAACTAATTTTGCTGCTTTTGCACAAAAAATCCCTGAAGTCGAAGAAGGGAAAGGATTGGTTATTTTTTACAGATCAAAAAAGTTTAGTGGAAGTGCCATAAAATTTACAGTAAAAGATAATCGAGGTGAATATGGGCAACTCACCAACGGAAGTATTATTTATATTACCGTTGAACCGGGTTCTAACACTTTTTGGTCGCAAGTAATTTCTAGTGATTCTATTACCATTGATGTTGAAGAAGGAAAAACCTATTATGTAAAAGGAACTACAAAAATGGGTGCTGTAGCTGGACGCCCTAAGTTTAATCTTGTGGATGAAAAAAAGGCTTTAAAAGAAATAAAGAAGTTACAGTAAGTTTAATATTTTTTTAATCCTTTCCATTTCTTTTAATGCAGGATTTTTATTTGGGATTGATTTTAACAGATAGGTTGTATCATCTTTTGATTGAATCAAAATTTGATAATATAATTTCTCATTTTGTTTGATGATGATGTCATCTATATCAGAAATTGGAATCTGATAATGTTTCTTTATATATCCTAAAGGAAAAATATAAATCCCTTTTGTAATAATTTCATCTTTTAAATTAACGCTTCGTGATGATATTAGTATTTGATAAAAAAGATAACTAATCACTAACGAAACTAAACCACTCAAAACAGAGTTATCTTCAAAAATAAATAAATCATATAAGGCGTAATTCCCAAATAAAATTGGAACAACATAAAATACTGGATGCACCAATTCTTCTGAATATAATAAATTTTTTTTCGTATTCATTTCAGTAATTCTCAAAATATTTCAAGGTTTTATTAATAGTTTCAATCCTTTGTTCATCCTTTTCTATAAACAACTCGTGTTGCGCATTTGCAACCACATAGGCTTGACAGTTTTTTTCTAATGCTTTAGCTTTATCTATAAATTCTTGATGAGAAGAAGTTGCCACTATTTGCTCATTTTCGGCAGAAAACAAAATAAAGGGAGTTTCTATTTTATCAATATTATCGAACATTACATCAAATTGCAAACAGGATTTATTTACCCAATGATAAGTTGCCCCTCCTAATCTTGCTTCTGGCACTTTTGCAAAAGCATCTATCATTCTATCAAATCTAATTTCAGAACCTGTTAAAGTGTTGCCCTCAAAATCCTCTTTAGAATCATCGTATTTAGATGCTCCTATTACATATTCTGGCTCATCACCTTCTAACAGTTCTACCGTTGTGCAAATTCCAATGGGCAAGCCTAACATAGGTGACGAAAAAGCAGCTGCATCAAAATCCTTCGGATACTGTTCTAAATAGGTCATGCCAACAGCACCTCCCATAGAATGAGTTAGTAAATATATTTTTTGATAGGATTTTGGTTTTACATAGGTATCATAAAAATATTTCATATCATCTATATAAAACTGGAAATTGGATACATAGCCCATATCATGATCTTCGGTCATTCTACCAGATTGACCTTGCCCTCTATGGTCATGAATATAAATTGAATAATCATTTTGATATAAATCAAAAATCAACTCCTTATATTTAATTGCAGCCTCTGTCCTACCCGTTGAAATCAAAATTGCTTTGTCAGGTTTTTTCTGAGCGAAAATTTTATAATAAATCGAAATGCTGTCTTTACCTATAAAAGTTCCTTCAACTCCACCTTCATAAAAATCGTCAATCTTTTGACTATAACTAGAATCTTGTAACTGGGTGATGGTAGTCAGCTCTAATGTATTCTCACTTATCGGCAACGACTTAAAATCTGTCTTGCAAGAAATAAAAAACACAATCACAAATATCAAATGAATTAGATTCTTCATTATTTCTTCTTAGTAGTCCCTATCCATTTAACTCAGATTCAACCCATTGATTTACTAAATCTTCTAAGACATCTAAAGGCAATGCTCCGTTAGATAAAATTACTTCATGAAATTTTCGGATATCAAATTTATCTCCTAATTTTTCTTTTGCGCCTTCTCTCAACTCTAAAATTTTCAGCATCCCTATTTTGTATGCTGTCGCTTGACTTGGCATTACAATATGGCGCTCTACCATTTTAATGGCATCTAATTCTGCATTCGGAGTATTGTCTGTATAATATTTAATTCCTTCTTCTCGTGTCCATTTTTTTGTATGAATACCTGTATCAACCACCAATCTACATGCTCTCCATAATTCCATAGATAAACGTCCAAAATCAGAATATGGGTCTGCATAAAAGCCCATTTCTTTCGGAATAAATTCTGAATACAATCCCCAACCTTCAATATAAGCAGTATAACTTCCAAACTTTCTAAACTTAGGAATACTAGTTAATTCTTGAGCTATTGACAATTGCATATGATGCCCAGGAATTCCTTCGTGATATGCCAAAGCCTCCATTTGATAACTAGGCATACTCGCCATGTCATACATGTTTGCATAATAAGTTCCTGGTCTAGAACCATCTGGAGCTGGATCTTGATAAAATGCTTTTCCTGCAGATTTTTCTCTAAATGGTTCTACCGCTTTAACCGTCAATGCCGCTTTTGGTTTGGTGATAAACAACTCATCCAATCTGGTTTGCATACTATCAATTATCATTGTTGCTTCTTGCATATATGCTGCTCTACCCTCATCAGAATCCTCAAAATAAAATTGAGAATCTACTTTCATAAACTTAAAAAAGGATTGTAAATCACCTTCAAATCCAACAGAATTTTTAATGACTCTCATTTCATCATGAATTCTATCCACCTCACTCAATCCTAATTGATGAATCTCATCAGAAGTTAAATTGGTGGTTGTCGTTCTTTTCAACGCATTGTTAAAATAAGCCTCACTATTAGGGAATTTCCATGTTCCATCTTCATTGGTTGCCACTTTTTCTTGCTCTTCTAATAATGAAATTAAATGAGTATATGCTGGTAATACTCCTTCTAAAAGTCCAACAATTGCCTTATCAATCAGTTCTTGCTTTTTATCATTGTCAATATCAAGTGCTACAATTTTAGAAGAAAAATCTTCTAACAACGTACTATTTCTATTTGATTTATCAAAAGGAGCACCCGTAATTACATTTCTAGAATCTTCAATTACTTTAGAAAACACAAACTTTGGAATCATGATTCCTGCTTCTTGTCTGTTTTTTAAATTAATCACTAATTGATCAAACAAAGGTTTCATTCCGTTCAATCGAGCAATATAATTTTCAGCATCTTTAATATCAGTAATTTGATGCATGTTAATTAAAAATGCAGGAACCTCAGCTTGCATCCCGTGCATTTGCTCAACTGGGTAAGTGTACAATCTAAATTTATAATCATCTATCTGATTTTCTAACCTTGCCTTATATAAGTCGTAACTTAACTTGGTATCACTATCCAATGCATCAACATTAATAGAGTCTTTTAGCCATTGTAAAGAATGCTTTTGACGCTGTAACTCTTCTGATGCAAATTCATCAGAATAATCATTCCATTTATCAGCATCTGTTTTAATGCCTAGGTAGGTTTGGTCTTCTGGGTTACGATTTAAATCTTCTTGATACTCAGTTTCAAAAAAATCATTTGCTTTTTTAGATTCTTTTACAATTGCATCTTCAGAAATTATTTTTTTCTCATTTGTATTGCAAGCAATCAATAAGATTGATACTCCTAAAACTAGGAAGTTTTTAAAATTAAATTTATTCATGATTAGGTTGTTTTTTGTTTTGGGAATTTGACTTTTCTTTTTGGGGTTTGGAATTTGGGATTTATACAAGATGATCTCTTGATGTGTCTAGTCCTATCTTACCAGAAAGGATATCGAAATACATTTTATAGTCTGATTTTAAACTCCATAATGGATATTTAAAAGTTGCTGGTTTATTCTTTTCGAAAAAGAAATGTCCTACCCAAGCGAATCCATATCCTGCAATTGGAACATATAAAAACAATATTGGTTGCTGATGATAAATAGCAGTCAAAGCTAGCGCTAATACAATGGTAGTACCAATAACATGTAATAACCTACAGGTTTTATTGCTGTGTTCACTCAAATAGAATTTATAAAATTCTGGATAGGTCTGTATTCTTTCTTCTGACATTAGTTAATGGCTTTTTTTAAAAATTCTCGAAGTGGTTTTGCTGTTTTCGAAAGTGTAATAATTGTTTTCATCAGTTCTTTACCTTTTATTATTTCAGGATTTAGGTGTGTAAAATAATACTATTGCTTATTATAAATAAGTGGTTGCCCCTCTCCTATTTCTTTATATTGTTTCGGAATTCGCTTTGCTTTTTTGCCCTTTATTTCTTCAAAAGCCTTGATGAATTTTTTATCAGAAACCAACGAATTAAATTCCTTAGTGTTCTTAGAAATATAATTACGAACTTTTTCTACTTGTTGTGTATCAGGACCAAACACACCTCCATAAACTCCTAATTTTTCTGGACCGAGTTCTACATATATACCTGGATATGATTTATCTTTTCGCCCTCCTTTAGAAATAATCGCAGAGTTGTTTAACTTATAAGGTGTCTTGTCTTTAGAAAATCGAATATCACGATTGATTCTAAAAATGGCTTCTTTTTGTGTGATTTGTATTTCAGCATCCTCCTTAGAAAGCTCATCAATCAAATCGGTAATAAAAATTTTAAAAGGTTCACGAACAATATTTTCATAACGCTTACGGTTTTTATCAAACCAATCTTTGTTATTGTTTGCTGCGAGATCCTTAAAAAATTGCAAGTAATCTTTTGTAAAGTAGTACATAATGTTAGGTTAGTGTGTAAATTTAAAAAAGATTATCCATTAAAAATAAACTTTAACATTAACCAAAAAAAAACACCGACTATCTCTAGTCGGTGTTTTTTACTTATTTATTTTTGAACGGTATTATGCTTCTCCAGTCGGTCCAAAGTTTATTGGAATTGGAGGTTGGTCATAATCTTTAATTTCGCCATGAGCTTTCTCAAACTTGGTAACATTATCTGCCAATGCTTTAGCTAACCTTTTAGCATGCTGTGGTGTCAAGATAATTCTAGATTTCACATTTGCTTTTGGTGTCCCCGGCATTATACTGATAAAATCAACGATAAACTCTGATACCGAATGGTTAATAATTGCTAAGTTAGAATAAGTTCCCTCAGCTGTTTTTTCATCCAATTGGATATTCAGTTTTCCGTCTTTTGGTTTTTGTTGCTCAGCCATCAATTATAGATTAGAATTTTCCATTTCCTCTTTAGAACCTACGATGATATTGTCATACTCACGTAAACCTGTACCAGCAGGGATACGCTTACCAACAATAACATTCTCTTTTAATCCTTCTAAGGTATCAATCTTACCACTTACAGCAGCTTCGTTTAATACTTTTGTAGTTTCTTGGAACGATGCAGCCGAAATAAATGATTTCGTTTGTAATGATGCTCTTGTAATACCTTGCAAAATTTGCTCAGCAGTTGCAGGATGTGCATCACGTGCTACAATTAATTCTTTAGCTTCTCTACGTAACTTAGAGTTTTCGTCTCTTAAATCTCTTGGACTAATAATTTGTCCAGCTTTAATAGTTTCAGATCCACCAACTTCTTCAACAACCTTCATCCCGTAGATTTTATCATTTTGTTGGATGAAATCATTCTTGTGAATTAAATCATTTTCTAAGAACAAGCTATCTCCAGAGTCAATAATTTTTACTTTACGCATCATTTGACGTACAACAACTTCAAAGTGTTTATCATTAATTTTTACACCTTGTAATCGATATACTTCTTGTACTTCGTTTACTAAAAATTCTTGAACTGCAGTTGGGCCTAAGATGTTTAAGATATCTGTTGGAGTAATTGCTCCATCAGAAAGTGGCATACCAGCTTTTACGAAATCATTTTCTTGTACAAGAATTTGACTTGATAATTTTACTAAGTATTTCTTAATATCTCCATATTTAGATTCGATAATAATTTCTCTATTACCTCTCTTAATTTTTCCGAATGATACAACTCCGTCAATAGCAGTCACAACTGCGGGGTTTGATGGGTTACGTGCTTCGAACAACTCAGTTACACGTGGTAAACCTCCTGTAATATCACCTGCTTTACCAGATTTACGAGGAATTTTAACTAGTGTTTGACCAGTATTAATCTTATCACCATCACTCACCATTAAGTGTGCACCTACCGGTAAACTGTAGGATCTTAAAACTTCGCCGCCTTTACCTTCAATCAATAAAGTTGGAATTATTTTTTTGTTTTTAGATTCTGTAATTACTTTTTCTTGGAAACCTGTTTGCTCATCAATCTCAACAGAGAAGTTTACACCTTCTTCAAGATTTTCATAAACTACTTTACCTGCAAATTCAGAAACAATCACACCATTAAATGGATCCCATTGACTAATAACATCACCTTTTTTAACAGTTGCTCCATCTTTAATAAAGATATGAGAACCGTAAGAAATATTAGTTGTACTTAAAACAATGCCTGTTTTCTTATCAGTAATTTTAATTTCTGATGTTCTAGAAATTACAATATCAACATTGTTGCCTTGACCATCATCGCCTTTAACAGTTCTTAAGTCTTCGATTGTTGCAACTCCACCAAATTTTGCAATTAATTTGTTGTCCTCACCAATATTACCTGCAACACCACCAACGTGGAAAGTACGCAATGTTAACTGTGTACCAGGTTCTCCAATTGACTGTGCAGCAATTACACCAACAGCTTCACCCTTTTGAACCATTTTTCTTGTAGACAAACTGTATCCGTAACATTTAGAACAGATACCTCTTTTAGACTCACATGTTAATGCTGAACGCACTTCTACTGAATCTAATGGGGATGTTTCAATTTTATCTGCTATCTCAGTAGAGATTACTTCGCCAGATGCAACATAAACTTCTCCTGTAATAGGGTCAATTACATCGTGTAAAGAAACACGACCTACAATTCTCTCTGCTAAACTTTCTACAACTTCATCATTCTTTTTCAAAGGCTTCACATCTAAGCCTCTCAACGTACCACAATCAACATCATTTACAATAACATCTTGAGATACATCTACCAAACGACGTGTTAAGTAACCTGCATCGGCAGTTTTCAATGCCGTATCTGCTAATCCTTTACGTGCACCGTGAGTAGAAATAAAATACTCTAGAATTGAAAGTCCTTCCTTAAAGTTAGAAAGAATTGGATTCTCGATAATCTCTCCTCCACTTGCACTCGATTTTTTAGGTTTCGCCATCAATCCACGCATACCAGTTAACTGACGAATTTGTTCTTTAGAACCCCTTGCACCAGAATCTAGCATCATAAATACTGAATTAAACCCTTGTTGATCTTCACGTAAACGCTTCATTGACAATTCAGTCAAACGGTTATTCGCAGATCCCCAAATATCAATAACTTGGTTGTAACGCTCTTTATTCGTTAACATACCCATGTTATAATTATTACGGATATTATCAACTTGCTCGTTAGCCTCAGCAATCATTTCTGTTTTCTCTTTAGGGATAATAATATCTCCTAAACTAAATGATAATCCACCTTGGAATGCAAATTTGTATCCCATGTTTTTAATATCATCTAAGAATTTACCAATGGTAGGAATATCAGTAACTTTTAAGATGCTACCAATAATATCTCTCAATGATTTCTTAGTCAATACTTCATTGATATATCCAGCCTCAGCAGGAACAACTTCGTTAAATAGAACTCTACCAACAGTTGTTTTAATTACTCTAGTAACTTGCTCACCATTCTCATCAACATCTTGAGTTCTTACTTTAATTCCAGCATTCAGCTCAACTACTTTTTCATTAAAAGCAATGATTACTTCTTCTGGAGAATAGAATGTAAGGCCTTCACCTTTTACAGTATAGGTTGGTGTGTTCAATCTTTCTTTGGTCATATAATACAGACCCAAAACCATATCTTGTGATGGTACTGTAATCGGAGCACCATTTGCAGGATTCAATACACTATGTGATGCCAACATTAACAATTGACATTCTAAAATAGCTTCTGGCCCTAATGGTAAATGCACTGCCATTTGATCACCATCAAAATCGGCATTAAATGCAGTACACGCTAATGGGTGTAACTGAATTGCTTTCCCTTCAATTAATTTTGGTTGGAAAGCTTGAATACCTAAACGGTGAAGAGTAGGAGCACGATTCAATAATACAGGATGTCCTTTTAAAACATTCTCTAAAATATCCCATACTACTGGCTCTTTTTTGTCTATAATTTTCTTTGCAGATTTTACAGTTTTTACAATTCCTCTCTCAATCAATTTACGGATGATAAAAGGCTTGTATAATTCTGCTGCCATATCTTTTGGCAATCCACATTCATATAATTTTAATGTTGGTCCAACAACAATTACAGAACGTGCAGAATAATCAACACGTTTTCCTAATAAGTTTTGACGGAAACGCCCTTGCTTACCTTTTAATGAATCTGATAAAGATTTTAAAGGTCTATTAGACTCCGTTTTTACTGCTGATGATTTACGTGTGTTGTCAAACAATGAATCTACTGATTCTTGCAACATACGCTTCTCATTTCTAAGAATTACCTCAGGAGCTTTAATCTCTACCAATCTTTTTAAACGATTGTTACGGATGATAACTCTACGGTATAAATCATTTAAATCTGAAGTGGCAAAACGACCACCATCTAATGGTACTAAAGGACGTAATTCTGGTGGTATCACCGGAACCGCCTTTATAATCATCCACTCAGGTTTGTTCTCTCTATTTTTATTTGCATCACGGAAAGACTCAACAACATTCAAACGCTTTAATGCTTCAGTTTTACGTTGCTTAGAAGTTTCGGTATTTGCTTTGTGCCTTAACTGGTAAGATAATTCATCTAAATCGATACGTGCTAATAAATCAATTAAACACTCAGCACCCATTTTAGCGATGAATTTATCTGGATCAGAATCTTCCAAATATTGATTCTCTATTGGGAACGTTTCAAGAATATCTAAATATTCTTCTTCAGTTAAGAAATCCATTTTTTGTAATGGTTCTCCTTCAGCATTTTTTGC